>JACXUT010000054.1 GCA_014763765.1 Micrococcales bacterium | reverse complement strand
GCCCGGCCCCGCCGTGCCGTCCGCCCTGCCCGGCCCCGCCGAGGTCCGGCTGCTCGCCGACCTCGCCGAGCGCTTCGCCCGCTCGGCCGGCGAGCTGATCCGCTCGACGCGCCCCGCGCGGGTGTCGGTGGCGGCGACCAAGTCGAGCGAGGTCGACCCGGTCACCGCCATGGACCTGGCGTCCGAGGCGCACCTGCGCGCGCTGATCGCCGAGCACCGGCCGGACGACGGCGTCCTGGGCGAGGAGGACGGCTGGCAGCCGGGCACCACGGGGCTCACGTGGGTGCTGGACCCGGTCGACGGCACGGTGAACTACCTGTACGGCGTCCCGGCGTACGCGGTGTCCGTCGGCGTCGTCGCGGGCGAGCCCGACCCGGAGCGCTGGACCGCCGTGGCGGGGTGCGTGCACTCGGTGGTGGACGGCGTGACCTACACGGGCGGGCTCGGCGCCGGCGCGTACCGGGACGGCGAGCGCCTGGCGGTCAACGAGGCGCGCCCGCTCGCCACGTCGCTCGTCGGCACGGGCTTCGGCTACCGGGCGGAGCGCCGCCGGGTGCAGGGCCGGGTGCTGGCGGAGCTGCTGCCGCAGGTGCGGGACATCCGGCGCATCGGCGCGGCGTCGCTCGACCTGTGCCGGGTGGCGGAGGGGACGCTCGACGCGATGTACGAGCGGGGCCTGAACCCGTGGGACGTCGCGGCGGGCGAGGTGATCGCCCGCGAGGCGGGTGCGCAGGTGAGCGGCCTGCGGGGCCGCCGCGCGAGCCGTGACATGACCGTCGTGGGACCGCCGGAGACCGTCGCGGAGCTGGCCGGTCTGCTCGCCGCGCTGGGCGCCGACGCCGACGCCTGAGAGGACTCTGGGAGGCGCCGGCCGACCGGCGTGCACCGCGCGCCGAAATAGGGCACAATCCGGGGCGCCCGGCCGGGAACAAACCTGTCGCGCGACGACTTGATCCCGCGTACGCCGATCACCGACCCCAACGGAGCGTGACCACACCTCATGGCAACCGACTACGACGCCCCGCGCAAGACCGAGGAGGACCTGAGCGAGGACTCGCTCCAGGAGCTCCAGGCCCGGCGCTCCGACAAGAACTCGGGCGTGGTGGACGAGGACGAGACCGAAGCAGCCGAAGGGTTCGAGCTCCCGGGCGCGGACCTGTCCGGCGAGGAGCTCTCCGTCCGGGTGCTGCCGCGTCAGGCCGACGAGTTCACGTGCTCCAAGTGCTTCCTGGTGCACCACCGCAGCCAGCTCGCGTACGAGAAGGACGGCATGCCCGTCTGCTCGGAGTGCGCGGCCTGAGCTGCCTCCACGACCCGGGCGCGTGAGCGTCCGGACCAGCCGTCACGACGCCGGCCGGGCCTCCTGGGCCCGGCCGGCGTCGTCGTCCGCGGCCAGCGCGGCCACGAGGGCCTCCGGGCGGCGCGTCGAGACGAGCCAGTACGGCGTCGGGTCGGCGGGGTCCGCGAGCTCGACCCGCACCGCCGTGCGCACCCACCCGCGCAGGCAGACGTAGGCGCGCGCGTCGAGGCCGGGGCCGAGGGCCTCGCGGGTCGCCGCCGGGTCGAGCGGGCGCGGGTCGCGCAGCAGCGTGACGGGCACGTGCGCCGCGCCGGCGTGCAGCTCGCCGCCGGCCACGCGGACGCGGGTGGAGGCGGCCACGGCGGCGGCGCCGGCCGCGACGAGACCGACGACGCCGGCCACCAGCCCCGCCGTCCGGCTGACGGGCCACAGGACGATGCCGAGCATGACGGCGGCCGCGGGCACCGCGAGCCACCCGGCGGGCGAGGGCCACAGGCGCTCGTCGAACGAGGGCGGGGTCGTGGTCTGCACGGTCCCAGCATCCCACCCGCGCCGGTAGGGTCGGGGCCCGTGACGAGCACCGGACCCGGCCCCGCCCACGACACGCCCGACGACGGCACCCGCACCGACGGGACCCGCGCCGACTCGACCCGCGCCGACGGCGCGACGACCACCGTGCTGCTGCGGCGGCTCGACGAGGGCGTCCCCGTCCCGGGGTACGCGCACCCCGGGGACGCCGGCGCCGACCTGGTCACCCGCGTCGACGTGACGCTGTCGCCGGGGGAGCGCGCGACGGTCCCGACGGGCATCTCGATCGCGCTGCCCGAGGGCTTCGCGGCCTTCGTGCACCCGCGGTCGGGCCTCGCCGCGCGGCACGGGCTGACCGTGGTGAACGCGCCGGGCACGGTCGACGCCGGGTACCGCGGCGAGATCGCCGTGACGCTGCTCAACACCGACCCGCGGGAGCCCGTCGAGCTGCACCGCGGGGACCGCATCGCCCAGCTCGTCGTGCAGCGCGTGGAGCGGGCGGCCTTCGTCGAGGTGGAGGCCCTGCCGGAGTCGGTCCGTGGAGCGGGCGGGTTCGGGTCGTCCGGCGGCTGGCGCGCGGCCGCCGGCGTCGCCCCGGTCGTCGCCGGCGCGCCCGCGGAGGCCCCGGACGCCGGCCCCGGTTCCGCCTCGGGCGGAGCCCGCTAGGTGCGCCGCACCGGGCGGACTACTGTGGACGTGTACGTGCCCGCGACGCGGGTGACCCGGGGAAGGGACTGAGGGTGGCGCTATTCCGGCGCGGTGCGAAGGACCGCACCGCCCAGGACGAGACCGCGGCCGCCGAGCCGACCGCCGACCGCGACGACGCCGCGGACGCCACCGGGGCCGAGGCAGCCGCCCCGGCCGCGGACGACCCGGCGGGCGACGCGCCCGACGCTCCGGTGTCCGACGTCCCCGCGCCCGCGCTCCCGGCCGACCGGTCGCGCGGCCCCTGGGACGCCACCGAGGACGTCCCGCCCGGCCCGCGCATCGACCTCGGCGCGCTCCGCCTGCCCGGTGTGCAGGGCATGGAGCTGCGCATGGAGATCGACAAGAAGAGCGACGTCGTGACGGCCGTCGGCGTGACGCTGGACGGCTCGACCCTGCAGATGCAGGCGTTCGCCGCGCCGCGCTCCGAGGGCATCTGGGACGAGATCCGCGAGGAGATCGGCGAGTCCGTGCGCAAGCAGGGCGGGGCGGTCGACGACGTCCCCGGCCCGTTCGGGCGCGAGCTGCTCGCGCGGCTGCCCGTGCGGACGCCCGAGGGACGCACCGGCCACCGGCCCGCGCGGTTCATCGGCGTCGACGGTCCGCGCTGGTTCCTGCGCGGTGTCGTCACCGGCCGCGCCGCGGTCGACGAGGACGCCGCGAAGCGCCTCGAGGACGTGTTCCGCCGCACCGTCGTCGTCCGCGACGGCCAGGCCCGCCCGCCGCGCGACCTGCTCGCGCTCCGCCTCCCCGGGCAGGAGGACGGCGCCGTCCCCAAGGCCGCTGCGCCGGCACCCACGTTCGACCCGCTGACGCGCGGGCCGGAGATCACGGAGATCCGCTGACATGTCCCCCGTGTCGCTGCGCGAGCAGCTGCGCAAGGCGGTCGCCTCGCAGGAGGAGATCGAGGCCGACGAGGAGCGCGAGGACGCGGTCCGCGCGACCGGCTGCACGCCGGTCTCGCAGGCCCCCGAGCGCCACCGCGTGAAGATGTCCGGCGTGCTGCGCTCGGTCGTGCTGCGCCCCCGGGAGGGCGTGCCCGCGCTGGAGGCCGAGCTGTACGACGGCAGCGGCACGGTCGACCTCGTGTGGCTGGGCCGCCGCGAGATCGCCGGCATCGAGCCGGGTCGCCGGCTGAAGGTCGAGGGCCTGGTGTGCTCGCGCGAGGGCCGGCGGTCGATGTTCAACCCGCGCTACGAGCTGCGGCCCCGGCCCGGTGAGTGAGCCGGACGCGGCCGGCGCCGGACCGGCGCGGGACGGCTCCGTCCCCGGCGCCCCCGCGGAGGCGGACGTCCCGCAGGGCGGTTCCGCCCGGGGCATCCGCGCGCTCGGCGAGGAGCACTTCTCCCTGACTGACGCGGTCGGCGGCGTGCGCGGCGCCGTCGAGTCCGTCGCCCCGGGCCTGGTGTTCGTCACGGTGTTCGTCGCGGCCGGGCAGCGGCTGACGCCGGCCCTCGTGGCGTCCGCGGCGACGGCGCTCGTCGCCACGCTGCTGCGTCTCGTGCAGCGCACCCCGGTGACGCAGGCGCTGTCGGGCGTCCTCGGCGTCGGCATCGGCGTCATCTGGGCGTGGCGCTCCGGCCAGGCGGCCGACTACTACGCGTGGGGCCTGCTGGTGAACCTGGGCTGCCTGCTCGGGTTCGCCGTCTCCGCCCTGGTCCGCTGGCCGCTCGTCGGCCTGGTGGTGGGCCTGTTCCGCCCGGACGGGCCGATGTCGTCGTCGGGGTCGTGGGGCGCGGCGGTCGCGTGGCGGGCCGACGCGGAGCTGCGCCGCCGCTACGCCGTGGCCACGTGGCTGTGGGCCGGCATGTTCGCGGCGCGGCTGCTCGTGCAGGTCCCGCTCTACCGCGCGGACGAGGTGGCCTGGCTCGGCACCGCGAAGCTCGTGATGGGCCTGCCGCTCACGGCGCTGGTGCTGTGGGCGAGCTGGCTCCTGGTGCGCGGGTCGACAGCAGCTCCGCCAGCTCCTGCTCCGAGCCGTCCCGCCCCGTGACGAACAGCAGCTCGTCGCCGCCCTCCAGGGTGTCGTCGGTGCTGGGGGAGAACGGCCGGTCGTCGCGCACGATGCAGGCCAGCACGGTGTCGGCCGGCCAGTCGATCTGACCGACCAGGCGACCCGCGAGCGGGGACCCGTCCGGCAGCGTGAGCTCGAGGATGTCGGCGCCCGACTGGTGGAACGTGAAGATCCGCACGAGGTCGCCGACGGAGACGGCCTCCTCGATCATCGCGGTCATGATGCGCGGGGTGGACACGGCGACGTCGACGCCCCACGCCTCGTCGAACATCCACTCGTTCTTCGGGTTGTTCACCCGGGCGACGGTGCGCGGCACGCCGTACTCCGTCTTGGCGAGCAGCGAGATGACGAGGTTCGCCTTGTCGTCGCCGGTGGCGGCCACCACGACGTCGCACTCGTCGGTGCGGGCCTGCGTCAGGGTGGGCAGCTCGCACGCGTCGGCGAGCAGCCAGTCCGCGTCGGCCACCTGGGCCACCCGCATGGCGGACGGCTGGCGGTCGATGAGCGTGACCTCGTGGCCGTTGGCGAGCAGCTCCCGGGCGATCGAGCGGCCGACGGAGCCGGCGCCGGCGATGACGACCCTCATGCCTGCACCTCCGGGGCGGCGGTGACGACGCGCTCGACGGCGGCCGTGTCGTCGGCGCGCATCAGCAGGTGCACGATGTCGTTCTCCTGGAGGACGGTCTGGGCGTCGGGCAGGAACCCGTCGCCGTAGCGGGTCACGTACGCCACGCGGGCGCCGGTGGCCTCCTCGAGGACGCGCAGCGGCTTGCCGCGCCAGCCCTCGTGGACGTCGACCTCCGACAGCACGATGCGGCCCGACGCGTCGGTGTACTGGTTCGTCGCGCCCATCGGGAGCAGGCGGCGCAGCACCTGGTCGGCGGTCCACCGCACGGTCGCGACGGTGGGGATGCCGAGCCGCTGGTAGATCTCCGCGCGGTGCGGGTCGTAGATGCGCGCCACGACGTTCTCGACGCCGAAGGTCTCGCGCACGACGCGGGCGGCGAGGATGTTCGAGTTGTCGCCGTCGGACACCGCGGCGAACCCGAAGGCGTCGTCGATGCCGGCCTGGCGCAGCACGTCGCGGTCGAAGCCGAGCCCGGTGACCTTGCTGCCCGCGAAGTCCGCGTCGAGCCGGCGGAACGAGTCGGGGTTCTGGTCGATCACCGCGACGGAGTGGCCGTGGCTCTCCAGCGACTGCGCGAGCGTGGCGCCGGCGCGGCCGCAGCCCATGATGACGAAGTGCACAACGCGGAACGGTATACCCGCGGCGCGCGACCCGGCACCGCCGGAGGTCCCCCGGCTGCCGCGCCGCACCCGGGTGGCGCGACGGCACGCGAGTGCGCCTAGCATGGTCCCTCGTGCCGGATCTCGCGGATGCCGCCAAACGCTTGCTGCTGGGCCGACCGGTCCGCAGCGAGAACCTGGGGCACACCCTGCTGCCCAAGCGGATCGCCCTGCCGATCTTCGCGTCGGACGCGCTGTCGTCCGTCGCGTACGCCCCCGACGAGGTGCTGCTGACCCTGGCGCTCGCCGGGGTGAGCGCCACCGTCATCTCGCCGTGGGTCGGCCTCGCGGTCGTGGTCGTCATGGCCACGGTCATCGCGTCGTACCGGCAGAACGTGCACGCCTACCCGTCCGGGGGCGGCGACTACGAGGTCGCGACCGTGAACCTCGGCCCGCGGGCCGGCGTCTCGGTGGCCAGCGCGCTGCTGGTCGACTACGTGCTGACCGTCGCGGTGTCGGTGTCGTCCGGCACGCAGTACGCGGCGTCCGCCCTGCCGGCGCTGCGGGGCCACGAGACGCTCGTGGCGGTCGGGGTCGTCGTGCTCCTGACGCTGGCCAACCTGCGCGGCGTGAAGGAGTCCGGGCGGGCGTTCGCGATCCCCGTGTACCTGTTCATGGTGGCGGTCGGGTCGACGGCGGTCTTCGGGTTCGTCCAGTACCTGACGGGCGACCTGCAGCAGGCCGCGTCGCACGACCTGACGATCGTGCCGGTCCAGGGCTTCGACGAGGGGCTCGCGGGCGCCGCCGGGGCGTTCCTGGTGCTGCGGGCGTTCGCGTCCGGCTCCGCCGCCCTCACCGGCGTGGAGGCGATCAGCAACGGCGTCCCGTCGTTCCGCAAGCCGAAGTCCAAGAACGCCGCGACCACGCTGCTGCTGCTCGGCAGCCTGTCGGTGTTCCTCATCATGTCGATCCTCACGCTCGCCCGGCTCACCGGCGTGCACTACGTGGAGGACCCGGCGACGCAGCTGCTGCGCGACGGCCGCCCGGTCGGCGAGGACTACGTGCAGGACCCGGTGATCGGGCAGCTCGCGCAGACGATCTTCCACTCGTTCCCGCCGGCGTTCTACCTGGTGGCGGTCGTCACCGGCCTGATCCTCGTGCTCGCCGCGAACACCGCGTTCAACGGCTTCCCGGTGCTCGGCTCGATCCTCGCGAAGGACGGGTTCCTGCCGCGGCAGCTGCACACCCGCGGCGACCGGCTCGCGTTCTCCAACGGCATCGTCGCGCTGGCGCTCGGGGCGATCGCGCTGATCATCGCGTTCGACGCCCAGGTCACCCGGCTGATCCAGCTCTACATCGTGGGCGTCTTCGTGTCGTTCACGCTGTCCCAGCTCGGCATGATCAAGCACTGGACCCGCGAGCTGCGCACGGAGCCGGACCCGGCGCGCCGCCGGCAGATGACGCGGTCCCGGGTCATCAACGCGACCGGCTTCGGGATGACCGCGACCGTGCTGCTGATCGTGCTGGTCACGAAGTTCACCCACGGTGCCTGGATCGCGATCCTCGCGATGATCGTCGTGTTCATCGGCATGCAGGGCATCCGCCGGCACTACGACGCGGTGCGCCAGGAGCTCGCGCTGGGCGAGGACCCGACCGCGGCCCGTGCGCTGCCGAGCCGCGTGCACGCGATCGTGCTCGTGTCGCACCTGCACCGCCCCACCATGCGTGCGCTCGCCTACGCGCGGGCGTCGCGCCCGCACACGATCGAGGCCGTGACGGTGGGGGTCGACCCCGAGGACGCGCAGGCCCTGCGGGCGCAGTGGGAGGCGATGGAGCTGCCCGTCCCGCTGCGCATCCTGGACTCGCCGTTCCGCGAGATCACGCGCCCGATCATCACGTACGTCCGCTCGATCCGGCGCGAGAGCCCGCGGGACCTCGTGGTCGTGTACATCCCCGAGTACGTCGTCGGCCACTGGTGGGAGCAGCTGCTGCACAACCAGAGCGCCCTGCGGCTCAAGGGCCGCCTGCTGTTCACCCCCGGCGTCGTCGTGGCGTCCGTGCCGTGGCAGCTCGCCTCGACGGAAGGTCAGACCGGTATGGAGGAGCACGTGCGCAGGACGATCTCCCGTGGCCTCTGAGGACCGCGCGCCGGGCGACGTCGTGGAGCTGGAGGTCGGGCCGGTCGCGCACGGCGGGCACTGCGTCGCGCGGCTGCGGACCCCGGGCGAGGAGGGTCCGGGCCGGGTCGTCTTCGTCCGGCACGCGCTGCCCGGCGAGCGGGTGCGCGCCCGGCTGACGGAGACCGGCGCGAAGGCCCGGTTCTGGCGCGCCGACGCCGTCGAGGTGCTCGAGGCGTCGCCGGACCGCGTCCCGTCCGCGTGGCCGGAGGCCGGGCCGGGGGGCGTCGGCGGCGGCGAGCTCGCGCACGTGTCGCCGGCGGCGCAGCGCGCGTGGAAGGCCGCGGTGCTCGGTGAGCAGCTGCAGCGGCTGGCGCGCGTGGAGCGGGACGTCCCGGTGCGGGAGCTCCCCGGCGACGCGGAGCGGGGCGGGCTCGGCTGGCGCACGCGCGTCGGGTTCCTGGCCGACCGGGAGGGTCGCGCGGGCATGCGGCGGTTCCGGTCGCACGACGTGGTGCCCGTGTCCGCGATGCCGCTGATGAGCGACGCGCTGGCCGGGCTCGACCTGCTGGGGCGCCGCTGGCGTCCTGGCGCGCGGATCGAGGCGGTCGCGCCCGCCGGTGGCGACCAGCCGGTGGTGCTCGTCGACGGCGAGCCGTTCGACCTGCGCCGGGGCAAGGTGGACCCGCGCCCGAACGCCCGCACGGCCGTGCGCGAGCGGGTGCGGGTCGGCGACCGGGAGTGGGCGTACCGGGTGGCGGCGGCCGGGTTCTGGCAGGTGCACCGCGAGGCGCCGGCGGCGCTCACGGGCGCGGTGCTCGACGCGGCCGGCGACGTCGCCGGCGCGCGGGTGCTGGACCTGTACTCCGGCGCGGGCCTGTTCACGCTCCCGCTGGCGGACGCCGTCGGCGACGCGGGCACCGTCGTCGCCGTCGAGGGCGACGCCCGGGCGGTGAAGGACGCCCGGCGCAACCTGCACGACCGGCCGCAGGTGGCGCTGCACGGGGGTGACGTCGCGGGGGTGCTGGCCTCCGGGGAGGCGGGACCGCGCGCCGACGTGGTCGTGCTCGACCCGCCGCGGGTCGGTGCCGGCCGGGACGTCGTGCGCGCCGTGGCCGGGCTCGCGCCGGAGCGTGTCGTCTACGTGGCGTGCGACCCGGCGGCGCTGGCGCGCGACGTGGCGTACCTCGCGGAGGAGGGCTACGCCCTGGCGGACGTCACGGGGTACGACCTGTTCCCGATGACGCACCACGTGGAGGCGGTCGCGGTCCTGACCCGCTGACCGGGTGCGTCGCCCCGCTGCGGGGACGCAGGGCGGTCGCGCGCGGGCGGCTCGCGGCCTAGCGTGAGAGCGGGCGCCCGCGTCCGGACGCCCGGGGACGGAAGGAGTCGACGATGACCACAGCCCACGACGGCGGCGCCCGCGAGTCGGCCGCCGAGGCGGCCCACCGCGTCGCGGAGGCGAGCCGGCGGGCGACCGAGGAGCTGCACAAGCAGGGCACCCCGGACTACGACCCGCGTCAGCACCAGAAGGCCGTCGAGCGCGAGCGGCGCGCGGCGGAGGAGGCCGCGTCCGGCGACTGACCGGGCCACGTCCCGGGACCGGGGCGGGAGCACGTCGCGCGCGTCGCGGCGTGGTGCACGTCGCCCGCCCCGGTCCGGCACGGTAGGATGTATCTTGACGTCAAGATAAATCGCCGGACCGCCCCCGGTCCGCGCGGTGATCGCAGACGACCACGCGCCGCGGCCTGCCCCGCGGGTCCCCGCCGGACCCGCGGACGGGCCGGGGCGGCCGCACCCGCACCACGAAGGAGCCCCCCTGTGAGCAGCGTCGACAGCTTCGGGTCGAAGTCCCGGCTGAGCGTCGGTGACGACACCTACGAGATCTTCCGGCTGGACGCCGTCCCCGGGACCGAGAAGCTGCCGTACAGCCTCAAGGTGCTGGCGGAGAACCTGCTGCGCACCGAGGACGGCGCGAACATCACCGCCGACCACGTGCGTGCGCTGGCCGCCTGGGACCCGGCGGCCGAGCCCGACACGGAGATCCAGTTCACGCCCGCCCGCGTGATCATGCAGGACTTCACCGGCGTGCCCTGCGTGGTCGACCTCGCCACGATGCGCGAGGCCATGGCCGACCTCGGCGGCGACCCGACCCGCATCAACCCGCTCGCCCCCGCCGAGCTCGTCATCGACCACTCGGTGCAGATCGACGTGTTCGGGCGCGAGGACGCGTTCCGCCGCAACGTCGAGATCGAGTACCAGCGCAACCACGAGCGCTACCAGTTCCTGCGGTGGGGCCAGACGGCCTTCGACGACTTCAAGGTCGTCCCCCCGGGCACCGGCATCGTGCACCAGGTCAACATCGAGTACCTGGCCCGCGGCGTCATGACGCGCGAGGTCGGCGGCGTCGTCCGCGCGTACCCGGACACCTGCGTCGGCACCGACTCGCACACCACGATGGTCAACGGCCTGGGCGTGCTCGGGTGGGGCGTCGGCGGCATCGAGGCCGAGGCCGCCATGCTGGGGCAGCCGGTGTCGATGCTCATCCCGCGCGTCGTCGGCTTCAAGCTCACCGGGTCCATCCCGTCCGGCGTCACCGCGACCGACGTCGTGCTCACCATCACCCAGCTGCTGCGCCAGCACGGCGTGGTCGGCAAGTTCGTCGAGTTCTACGGCGAGGGCGTCGCCCAGGTCCCGCTCGCGAACCGCGCGACGATCGGCAACATGTCGCCCGAGTTCGGCTCGACCTGCGCGATCTTCCCGGTCGACGACGTGACGCTCGAGTACCTGCGCCTCACCGGCCGCTCCGAGCAGCAGCTCGCGCTCGTCGAGGCGTACGCGAAGGAGCAGGGCCTCTGGCACGACCCGTCGCGGGAGCCGGCGTACTCCGAGTACCTGGAGCTCGACCTCGGCACCGTCGTGCCGTCCATCGCCGGCCCGAAGCGCCCGCAGGACCGCATCGAGCTGTCCGTCGCCAAGGAGTCGTTCGCGACGTCGATCCTCGACTACGTGTCCGCGGACGAGGCGGCGCCGTTCACGGGGGCGGACCGGACGTTCACGGGGCTCGACGAGTCCGTCGACGAGACGTTCCCCGCGTCCGACCCGATCGCCGCGGGCGAGCACGCCGACGCCTCCGACGCGCCGGCCCACGTGGCCGCGGGCGACTCGGCGCGCCGGCCGCACCGCCGCGTGCCGGTGACGCTCGGCGACGGCACGACCACGGAGCTCGACCACGGCGCCGTCGTCATCGCCTCGATCACGTCCTGCACCAACACGTCGAACCCGTCGGTGATGCTCGCCGCCGCGCTGCTGGCCCGCAAGGCCGTCGAGCGCGGGCTGGCCTCCAAGCCGTGGGTGAAGACGTCGATGGCCCCCGGCTCCCAGGTCGTGACGAACTACTACGAGAAGGCCGGCCTGTGGCCGTACCTCGAGAAGCTCGGGTTCCACCTGGTCGGCTACGGCTGCGCGACCTGCATCGGCAACTCCGGCCCGCTGCCCGAGGAGGTCTCGGCGGCCGTCAACGAGCACGACCTGTCGGTCGTCTCGGTGCTGTCCGGGAACCGCAACTTCGAGGGGCGCATCAACCCCGACGTGAAGATGAACTACCTCGCGTCGCCGCCGCTCGTCATCGCGTACGCGCTCGCCGGGACGATGGACTTCGACTTCGACCACGAGCCGCTCGGCACGGACGAGAGCGGGGCGCCGGTGTTCCTCGCGGACATCTGGCCCACGCCGGAGGAGGTCCAGGCGACGATCGACGCGAGCATCGACCGCTCGATGTTCGAGGCCGACTACGCCGACGTGTTCGCGGGCGACGACCGGTGGCGCGCGCTCGACACGCCGGAGGGCGACACGTTCGCCTGGGACGCGGAGTCGACGTACGTGCGCAAGCCCCCGTACTTCGAGGGCATGGCCGCCGAGCCGGACCCCGTCGCCGACGTGTCCGGTGCCCGGGTGCTGGCCCGGCTCGGCGACTCGGTCACCACGGACCACATCAGCCCTGCGGGCTCGATCAAGGCCGACAGCCCCGCCGGGCGGTACCTCGCGGAGCACGGCGTCGAGCGCCGCGACTTCAACTCCTACGGCTCCCGCCGCGGCAACCACGAGGTGATGATCCGCGGCACGTTCGCGAACATCCGGCTGCGCAACCAGCTCGTGCCGGGCGTCGAGGGCGGCTTCACGGTCAACCACCTGACCGGCGAGCAGACGTCGATCTACGACGCCGCGCAGGCGTACGCCGAGGCCGGCGTGCCGCTCGTGATCCTGGGCGGCAAGGAGTACGGGTCCGGCTCGTCGCGCGACTGGGCGGCCAAGGGCACGGCGCTGCTCGGCGTGAAGGCGGTCATCACCGAGTCGTTCGAGCGGATCCACCGGTCGAACCTCATCGGCATGGGCGTGCTGCCGCTGCAGTTCCCGGCGGGGGAGTCGGCGGACTCGCTCGGCCTGGACGGCACCGAGACGTTCGACATCGCCGGCATCGCGGCGCTCAACGACGGGCCGGCCCCGCGCACGGTCCGCGTCACCGCGACGAAGGCCGACGGCGCGGTCGTCGCGTTCGACGCCGTGGTGCGCATCGACACCCCCGGCGAGGCCGACTACTACCGCAACGGCGGCATCCTGCAGTACGTGCTGCGGAGCCTCGCGAGCGCCTGACGCGGTCTCCGACGCCCCCGTGCCCTCGCGGCGCGGGGGCGTCGGGGCGTCCGGGCGCGCCGCGCGGGGGTCAGGCGTCGCGGGGGTTGCGCCCGCGGGCCTCCCACGCGTCCCGCACGACCTGCTCCAGCACGCCGAGGTCCACGCGGTCGAGGTCCGTCAGGTACACGCACCCGCGGCCGGTGCGGTGCGGCCCGAGCGCGGCGAGGCGGTCGGCGTGGGCCTCGACGCCGTCGGTCAGGTACAGCGTCAGCGCGGCCTTGCGCGGCGAGAACGCCACCGGGGGCCAGTCGCCGCTGCGACCGGAGGCGTACGTGTAGCGCGCCGACCCGAACCCGATGATCGACGGGCCCCAGAGCACGGGCGCCTCGCCGGTGACGCGGGTGGCGAGCTCGAGCAGCCGCTGCGCGTCGCGGCGCCGGCGCTCCGGCGTCACGGCGGCGACGAAGGCGGGGACGTCCGCGTCGGTCGGGACGGTCCTGGGTGCGTCGGCCATGCGGCCATCATCCCTCCGGGCCGGGCCGGGCCGGGCCGGGCCGGGCCGGCGGGTGCCGGGGCCGGGCCGGCGGCGTGCCGGGCCGGCGGCGGGCCGCGGCCGGGTCAGCCGAGCAGCGCCCGCACGGCGTGCGCGCCGGTCGCGGCGACCGGCGGGTCGTCGTCGCCGTGCGCGACCATCGCGGACGCCATGACCAGCGCCCACCCGGCCGCGCGTCGCCACCGGCCCGGGTCGGGCGGCCCGGCGGCGTCCGCGAGGGAGTCCGAGCGCTCCCGGAACGCCGCGCGTCCCTCGTCGTCGAAGGTCAGCCACGCGGTCGCGAGGTCGCACGCGGGGTCCCCGGCGGTGAGGTCGCCGAAGTCCAGCAGCGCGGCGAGCCGGCCGTCGCGCACCACGAGGTTCGCGGGGTGCGGGTCGCCGTGCAGCCAGAGCGGGGAGCCCGGCCAGCGGGGTGCGGCGAGCGCGTCCTCCCACAGCGCCTCGGCGCGCGCCGCAGCGCCGGGGGAGCGCGCCTCGAGGTGCTCGAGGCGGCCCCGCAGCGCGGCCGACCGGTCCGCGAGCGCCCCGCCCCGCACCGGGTTGACGGGGGCGCCCGGGGGCGCGGCGGCGTGCAGGGCGGCGAGCGCCTCCGCCAGCGCCGGCGCCCAGGCCGTGCGGGCGGCGACCGGCTCGTCCGCCGCGTGCGTGCCGGGGAACCACGGCACGACGCTCCACGCCCACGGGAACCCGGCCCCGGGCCTCCCGGTCCGCACCGGTGCGGGCACGGGGACGGGACAGCGTCGGGCGAGCTCGCCGAGCCAGCGCTGCTCGTGCTCGACGAGGTGCGCCGCGGCCTCCCGGCGCGGCAGGCGCACCGCGAGGTCCTCGCCCAGCCGGAACGTCGCGTTGTCCCACCCGTGCGCCACCAGCCGCACGGGCAGCGCGGCGAGGTCCGGGTGCTGCTCGGTGAGCAGGGCGAGGACGAGGTCGGCGCTGAGCGCCACCTCGGCGGCGGGCTTGACGGGCACGGGAACCTCCGGGGGAGCGGGCGCGCCAGGCTACCCGACGCCGGGCGACGTCCTGGCGCGGCCGCGGGGTGGTCGCGGCGGGGCGGTCAGCGACCGGGCGGGTGGCACTCCAGGCGGGACGCGGCGCCGGGTTCGGCGGCGTCCGCGGCCGGAGAGCCCGGAGCGGCCGGTGCCGTCGCGGGCAGGGCGCTCTCGACGACGCGGGGCTGCGGCACGACCGCGTCCACGACCATCGACCCGTCCGACGGCCCCTCCACCGGGACCGGCTCGGGGGTCGCCTCGACCTGGTCGAGCGGCGCGATCGGCATGGCCGCGAGCTGCCGGTGCGCGCGCAGGTACGCCGGCACCAGCAGGACGACGGCGCCGGCCCACGCGAGCGGGTTCCCCCACACGACGCCGACGAACCCGAAGGCCGCTCCGAGCACCACGGCGGCGCCGACCCGCATCACGAGCTCGATCACGCCGGTCAGCGTCGGCACGCCCGTCCGGCCGAGCCCCTGGAGCGCGCCGCGCAGCACGAACAGCACGCCCAGCACCGCGTACAGCGCGGCGTTGATGTGGAGGAACTGGGTGGCCATGTGGACCACGCGGTCCTCCCCGTCGCCGACGAACAGCCGGACCAGCCACGACCCGGACGTGACCAGCACGACGCCGAGCGCCACCGAGCCGGCGACCGCGAGGCCGGTGGCCTGCACGACGCCCTGCCGGATGCGGTCCGGCCGTCCGCCGCCGAGGTTCTGCGCGACGAACATCGACACCGCGAGCCCGAGGGACTGCAGCAGGGCGATCGCGAGCCCGTCGACGCGCGCCGCGGTGGTGTATGCGGCGACGGCGTCGGCACCGAGCCCGTTGAGGCGGACCTGCACCGCGAGGGTGCCGATGGCGATGATCGACGCCTGGAACCCCATCGGCAGGCCGAGCCGCAGGTGCTCGGCCAGGTCGGTGCGCGTCACGCGCCAGTCCGCCCGGCGCAGGTGGAGCACGGGGACGCGGCGCCGCACGAACTCCAGGCACAGCGCCACCGACACCGCCTGCGACACCACGGTGGCGAGCGCAGCGCCGCCGACGCCGAGCCCCAGGCCGCCGACGAAGAGCACGACGAGCGCCACGTTGAGCGCGCACGCCACCGTGAGGAACACCAGCGGGGTGCGGGAGTCGCCGATCGCGCGGACGACCGCGGACAGGTAGTTGAAGAACATCAGCGCGCCGGTGCCCAGGAAGCTCACCTGCGCGAACGTCGTCGCCTGCGCCATGAGCACGTCCGGGGTGCGCAGCAGCGTGAGCGCCGGGCCGGCGAGCAGCGGGGCGGCCGCGGTCAGCGCGATGCTGCCGGCGCCCGTGAGCAGGGCGCCGGTGGCGACCGAGCGCCGCACGGCCGCCGCGTCGCGCGCCCCGAACGCCTGGGCGGTGGGGATCGCGAAGCCGGAGGTCATGCCCCAGACGAACCCGAGGAGCAGGAACAGCAGGCTGCCCGTCGCGCCGACGGCCGCGAGGGCGTCGACGCCGAGGTGGCGGCCGACGACGACGGCGTCGACGAACTGGTAGAGCTGCTGGACGACGTTGCCGACGAGCAGCGGGACGGCGAACACGAGGATGACGCGCCAGGGACGGCCGGCGGTCAGGACCTTGGCCATGAGGGGGAGTGCTCCGGGCAGGACGAGGGCGGCTGGGGATCGGGACGGCAGGGGGAGCGGCGGCGTCCCGGTCGCGGCGGGCGGCGGCGCCGTCGACGATCGTATCGTTTCGATGATGTCGTGACGAGCCCTTTTCCCGGCGCGGCGAGGGTGATCCGTGCCGGCTGCGCGGCGCCGGTCAGACGGGCGCGGGCACCGTGCGGGCGGGGTCCCAGGGCTGCGCCCAGCCGACCTCGTCCAGCAGCCGGTCCAGGACGAACGCGGTGAAGCCCCAGACCACCACGCCGCCGACGCGGAAGGCCGGGCCCCGGTACTCGCTGCCGTGGCGGTGCAGCACGGTGCTGACGCGGTTCTCCGGGTCCACCAGGTCCGCGACCGGCACGCGGAAGACGTCGACCGTCTCGGCCGGGTCCGTGGCCGCGACGGCGGACGGCTGCTGCCACCAGGCGACCACCGGCGTGACGAGGTTGCTGCTCACCGGCAGCGGCAGGGGCGGCAGCGTGCCGAGCACGCGCACGCCGGCGGGGTCGAGACCCGTCTCCTCCTGCGCCTCCCGCAGGGCCGCCGCCCGGGGGCCGTCGTCACCGGGGTCGACGCCGCCGCCGGGGAACGACACCTGGCCCGGGTGGTGGCCGAGGGTCGGGGAGCGGCGGGTCAGCAGCACGTCGAGGTCGGCGGCCACCGCCGGGTGGTCGGTGCGTGCGGCGACGTGGTCGAGGACGCCGAACAGCACGAGCACCGCCGAGCTGCGGACCGGGAGGTCCGACGCCGCGAACGCGCGCTCCGGGTCGGGCGCCCACACGGGACGGCGGTCGCACAGGCGCAGCAGGTCGTCCAGCGCCGCCGGTGCGCCCGCGTCCGGGTTCACGCGTGCTCCCGCACCGCCGCCGCGAACGCGGCCAGTCCCAGGTCGGCGCCCGGCCGCAGCGCCGCCAGGTGCTGACGGGAGCCGATCCGGATCGCCTCCGCCTCGCCCGGCTCGAGGCCCGCCGTCATCGCGGGCGTCGCGAGCCAGACGTCGAGCAGGGTGGGCTCCACCTCCAGGTGGAACTGCAGGCCGACGGCGCTGCCCGCCCGGAACGCCTGCACCGGCGTGGTGCCGGTGCGCGCGAGCAGCGTGGCGCCGTCCGGCAGGTCCACGGCGTCGTCGTGCCAGTGCAGCACCGTCGGGTGCGGCCCCGTCGCGGCCAGGAGCGGGTCCGGGGCCACGACGTCCACGGGGGCGAAGCCGATCTCCGTGCCGTGCCGCCGGTGCAGGCGGGCGCCGAGCGCCAGGGCGAGCAGCTGCATCCCCAGGCAGACGCCCAGGGTCGGGACGCCGGCGTCGACCGCCTCGGCGAGCAGCCGGCGCTCGGCGGCCAGGCCCGGGTGGCCGAGGTCGTCGTCCGCGTCCTGGGGCCCGCCCATGACGACGAGGCCGGCGAGGTCGCCGACCGCCGGCAGCCGCGGCGAGGGGTCGTCGACGACGGTCCGCGTGGTCATCGGCAGGCCGTCCAGTGCGCGGGCGACGAGGCCCGGGCCCTCGTGCGCGACGTGCGTGAGGACGAGGACGGGACGCGGCGAGGTCACCCCGCGACCCTAGCCTCCGGCCGGGCGCGGCGTGCGGCCGGGCGCGGGCCCGTCCGCCGGGTCGCGCGGCGCCCGCAGGTCCCGCAGCGCCCGACGCGCCGCGTACCAGCCGGACAGCCCGTGCACGCCCGGCCCGGGAGGGGCGGACGCCGAGCACAGGTACACCCCGGGTGCGCCCGAGGCGTACGGGTCGAGCCGGGGGACCGGGCGGGTCGCCATGCTCCACAGCGACACCGCGCCGCCCGAGATGTCGCCGCCGACCAGGTTCGCGTCGTGCTCGGCGAGCCGTGCGGCGGGAAGCGCGTGCGAGGCGACGACCGTGTCCCGGAACCCGGGGGCGAACCGCTCGACCTGGCGGAGCACCGCCTCGGTGGGGTCGACGTCGGAGCCCGCCGGGACGTGCGCGTACGCCCAGACCGGCCGCAGGCCGCCGGCGCCGCGCCCGGGGTCCAGCGCGGCGGGGTCCGACAGCAGCGTCAGCGGCCGCTCGGCGTGCCGGCCGCGCCCGACGGCGGCCTCCGCCTCCACCACCTGGTCCCGGGTCCCGCCCAGGTGGACGGTGCCCGCGCGGTGCACCTCGGGGTGCGCCCAGGGGATCGGGCCGTCGACCACGAGGTCCACCTTCGCGGCGGCGTTGCCGTACCGGTACCCGGCGTACGCCCGCTGCAGCCGCGGGGGCATCGAGTCGCCGAACACCTGGGCGACCAGGCGCGGGGCCGTGTCGAACAGGTACGCGCGCGCCGGCGGCAGGTCGGCGCGGCGCGCGACGGGGTGGCCCGTCACCACGCGGCCGCCGAGGCGCACCAGGTCGGCGTGCAGCGCGTCGACGATCGCCTGCGAGCCGCCGCGGACGACGGGCCAGCCGTGCTCCGCGTGCGCGAGGGTGGTGAGCAGCACGGCCGTGCCCGCCGCCGCCAGCGACGGCAGCGGCGTGATCGCGTGCCCGGCCACGCCCGTCAGCAGCGCCGCGCCCTCCTCGGTGCGCAGGGCCGACGGCACGACGGGCGAGCCGTTGCGCAGCACCCCCAGCGCGAACCGTGCCGCGGTGGCGACCGTGCGGGGCGTCGTGCCCGGCGGGACGCTGCGGTGGTCCCCGAGCGCCAGCGCCACGACGTCCTGCCACCGCTCGGACAGCGGGCCGAACAGCCGGCGCCACGCGTCGCCGTCCGCGCCCAGCCCGTCGGCGGTGCGATCCAGGTCGCGGTAGGCCACGGCCGCCCGGCCGCCGTCGAGGGGCTGCGCGAACGACGCCTCCGGGGTGAGCAGGTCCAGGCGCTCGTGCAGGCGCAGCTCGCGGAAGAACGGCGACGCCCACGCCATCGGGTGCACCGCCGAGCAGATGTCGTGGACGATCCCCGGCGCCAGGCCGAGGTCGAGCGTCCGGGACCCGCCGCCGACCGTGTCCTGCGCCTCCAGCACCGTCACCGACAGCCCTGCACGGGCGAGCGTCACCGCGGCCGCGAGCCCGTTGGGGCCCGAGCCCACCACCACCGCGTCGACGTCGCCGCCGCCGGCGGGCGGGCGGGGGACGCGACGCCCCGGTCGGGCGCCACCGGGGACCCCGCCGCGGTTTGCGGCGGCGCCGCCGGTGCCGTGACGGGGACGGCCGTGACGGGGGCGCGCGGGGTCCGGGCTCATCGACCCGACGCTAGGCCGGACGCGGCGTCCGCGCAGCCCCGGCGGTGGTCACGGCGTGCGCCCCGTGCGGGGTCGCGCGGGGGCGGGCTCCGGAGGGC
>JACXUT010000328.1 GCA_014763765.1 Micrococcales bacterium | reverse complement strand
CCCCGACCCGTGCCGGCGCCCCCGCCACCCGAGAGCCCGCGCCCGTCCAGGCCTAACCATCGCTCGAGAAGGAGACACACCATGTCCCACGACCACGACCACTCCGGGCACGACCACACGCACGGGCACGACCATGGAGGACACGAGCATGGTGCGCACGAGCATCACCATCACGAGCCGCCGGCGGGGGCGACGAACCTGGTGACCTGTCCGGTGATGCCCGGCAACCAGGTCGACCCGGCCTGGGCCGAGCAGCGCGGCCTGTTCCGCGACTACCAGGGCAGCCGGTACTGGTTCTGCTGCGCCGAGTGCGGGCCGCTGTTCGACGCCGACCCGGCCCGCTACGCGCACGCCGCCTGACCGGCCAGATAACCCGGTCGGAGATAGAGGGTGGACACGGCGGTCGGGCTGGTGCAGGCGTACCTGCGGGTCAACGGCTACTTCACCGTCGCCGAATACCCCGTGCTGGACGCCACCGGTCCCGGCGGTCCCCGCACCATCACCGACCTGGACATCCTCGCCGTACGGCTGCACCGCGCACCGGGAGCGTCCGGGACCGTCGACGCACCGCTGGACCCGGCCCTGGGTGCCGGGGGCGGAGCGGACATGATCGTCGGCGAGGTCAAGGAAGGCCGCCCGCACCCCAACCCGGCGATGCGGGACCCGGCCGTGCTGGAAGCCGCGTTCACCCGGTTCGGGTGCTGCGCCCCGACCGATGCCGCCCGGCTGGTCGCCGAACTGCTGGAAACGGGACGGACGGTGGCGCCGGAAGGGCGCACGATCCGCACGGTCGTGTTCGGCAACCCCACCTCCCCGCCCGGGGCGGGGGCGCCGTGGCACACCGTCCCGTTCGCCCGGGTGCTGCGCTACCTCGAAGACCACCTGAGCGCGCACTGGGGCATCCTCGGCCGCACCCAGATCAAGGACGACACCCTCGCCCTGCTGGCCCTGCGGGAGAAGGCCCACCGCGCCGCGACCGGCGCCTCCCGCCAGGGCACGGACCGGTAGGGCGGGTCATGGCGGGGGAGCGTGTGCACACGCAGGGGGAGCCGGTGTGGGTGCGCACCCGTGGCGGGCGCGCCCCTTATGCGATGGTGCTGCCGGGCCCCGCCGGGGCCCCGGGTGCCGACGGTGGTGTTCGAGGCGGGATCGGCGGCGACCCGCTCCACCTGGGCGTCGGTGCAGACCCGGGTCGCCGCGTTCACGCGGGCCGTGGTGTATGACCGGGCGGGGCTGGGTCGGTCCGTCCCGGATAGTGCAGGGCGCACCCTGGACCGGATGGCCGACGACCTGAACGATCTGCTGGACGGCCTCGAGCCGAGCAGCGGGTTCGTGCAGGTGGGGCATTCCGCGGGCGGCCCGATGGTGCGGCTGGCCGCGTCCCGCCGCCCGGACCGGGTGGCCGGGCTGGTGCTGGTGGATCCGACCGATGAGGCAGCGGACCTCCTGTTCGGTATGCGGTTCCGGGTCGGGGAGAAGATCGTGATCGCCGTGGAGTGGGTGCTGGCCCGGGTGGGGATGCTGGAGCGGTTCTTCCGGTTCCTCGGGGAGGGGATGCCCGAGGATGTGCGGGCCGATCTTCACCGGGAGGCGTTCCGGCCCGCGGTGGTGGTCACCCAGGGTCGGCAAGCGCGCACCTTCCTCACCGAGCTGCACGCCTGGCAGGGCGACCCGCCGGCGCTGCCCGATGTCCCGGTCACCGTCATCTCCGGCAGTCTCGCGGACGGGATGCCGCGACGGGTCCGGGATGCCGCGACCGCCGCCGGGCGGTATCGGGCCGCACAGTCCCGGCAGGGCCGGCACGTGGTCGCTGCCCGCTCCGGCCACTACATCCCCGCCACAGAACCAGATCTGATCGCTGCGGAGATCCGCCGCCTCGTCCTCCCACCCGCAGGATAACCCCGGGTTGTCTGGCGGGCATGCCTAGTCAGGCCACAGCAGGGGTGCGCCGCCGCCAGGCGATCGCGCCGGTGAGGGCGAGACCACCCAGCCCACCCCACAAGGTGACAGCGGAGACGCCTTGCCCGATGAGGACGGCGGGGGTGATGCCGGTGCGCAGGTCGGTGTCGGCGATCAGCGCCCCGGCCTGTCCGGCGGGCAGACCGGTGAGGGTGCTGCCGTCGGGGCGGATGATCTGGCTGGTGCCGACGGTGGAGACGTTCACCACGGTACGGCCGGTCTCTACCGCGCGGATCCGGGCGACCGCGAGCTGCTGCAGGTTCTCGTCCGTGCCGCGGAAGTCGGCGTTGTTGGTCTGGAACACCAGCAGCTCCGCACCGGCGGTGATGCTCTCGGCGATGACCTCGTCGTAGATCACGTCGAAGCAGATCGCCAACCCCACCGGCACACCGCCGACGGTGACCAGCGGCACGTCCGTGCCGTGCGCGTGTCGACGACGGGTGAAGACTGACCCCGAGGCGACGGTTGAATCTTGACCCCTCCGACACTCTTGGAGGGTGATTTCAGTGGAAGATTGGGCGGAGAT
>JACXUT010000327.1 GCA_014763765.1 Micrococcales bacterium | reverse complement strand
GCCCCGCCGTCCCGTCCCCTCGTCGACCGGCCGGAACCGGACGGTCGCCCGACCGTCCAGTGCGCACGGCGCGCGGTGCAAGCGGTTGCCACCGTTTGCCGTGGGACGTCCCGCGCGGCGCGCGGGCTCGTATGCTCGCGCTGTGAGCGACGACGCCGGGGTCCGCCGCAGGCCGGCCGCACCCACGATCTACGACGTCGCCCGCGCGTGCGGGGTCGCGCCGTCCACGGTGTCCCGGGCGTTCTCCCGGCCCGGCCGCGTCAACGCCGACACCGCCCGCCGCATCCACGAGGCCGCCGAGCGCCTGGGCTACCGCACCAACCCGCTCGCCCGCGCCCTGCCCACGGGGCGGACGTCGCTGCTGGCGGTCGTGGTGTCGGACGTGACCAACCCGTTCTTCTTCGACATCCTGCGCGGCGCCGAGGCGGTGGCCGTCAAGGCCGGGTACACCCTGCTCGTCGCGGACGTGCACGAGTCCGGCGAGGCCGAGCGCAACGCCGTCGACCGCACGGTGCCGCTCGTCGAGGGCGTCGCGCTCGCGACGGCGCGCATGTCGCACTCGGCCATCCGCGTGGGCGCCCGGGAACGCCCGACGGTCGTGCTGAACCGCGTGCTGCCGGACATCCCCAGCATCGTCACCGACAACGCCGACGGCGCCCGCCAGCTCGTCCGGCACCTCGTCTCCCTGGGGCACACGTCCCTCACGTACGTCGGCGGGCCCGAGGCGTCGTGGGCCAACGGGATGCGCTGGCGCGCGGTGCTCGAGACCGCCACGGACGCCGGGGTCCGCGTGCGGCAGGCCGGGGCGTTCCCCCCGACGCAGGCCGGCGGGCTCGCCGCCGCGCAGGTGGTCGCCGCGGAGGACGCGACAGCGGCGATCGCCTACAACGACCTCATGGCGATCGGGCTGATGCGCGGGCTGACGCGGCTCGGGCTCGACGTGCCAGGCGACCGGTCCGTGACCGGGTTCGACAACATCTTCGGGTCGGACTTCTGCACCCCGCCCCTGACGACCGTGGCCGCGCCGCTGCGGCAGCTCGGGGCGCTCGCCGTCCAGACGCTGCTCGACGCGCTCGGTGCGGACGCCCGGACGCGGCCGGGTGGCGGTGCGCCGACGACGCCGGTCGTGCTGCCGGTGCAGCTCATCGTGCGGGACTCGACCTCCGCCCCGCGCTGACCGCCGGATCGACCCCGGCCGACGCCGCGCCGACCCCGGCCGACACCGCGCCGCGGGCGCGTCAGCGCGTGCCGGACGTCCGGCCGGCCGGCACCGCCAGGGCCCGGGCGCGCTCCGCGACGGCCTCCACCGCACCGCGGTCGTCGGCGAGCGTCCCGTCGACCTCGGCCAGGAGCGCCCGCGCCGCGTCCTGCCAGCCGCCGGTGCGGGCCGCCGCCACGACGCGGTCCGCGGCCACGTCGGCCACGTCGGCCACCGGCGCGTCGGTGGTGCGCAGGTACCGCAGCCACGCGGCGACCGCCTGCAGCGCGCCCGCCCCCTCCCGGCCGGCCGCGCGCTCCACCACCAGCGTCGCCCCGAACCGGGCCGGGATCTTCTGCGACCCGTCCGCGGCGATCTGGTCGAGACGGTGCACGATCGCCGGGTTGCCGAACCGCTCCAGCAGCCGGTCGGTGTAGGCCGCGACCTCGGCGGGCGGGAAGTCCAGGTGCCGTGCGGCGTCGGACCACCACCGCCGGACGTCGTCCACCAGCGCGTCGTCCGCGACGGCCTCGGCGACCGTCGTGTGCCCCCGGACCAGGCCGGCGTACGCGAGCAGGCTGTGCGCGCCGTTCAGCAGGCGCAGCTTGCGGGTCTCGAAGCGCTCGACGTCCGGCGTCACGAGCGCTCCCGCGGCCTCCCAGGCGGGTCGCTCCCGCGTCAGGGCCGCGTCCAGCACCCACTCCGCGTACGGCTCGGTGACGACGACCGCGGGGTCGTCCACCCCGGTCAGCGCGCGCAGGCGCTCGACGTCCGCGGGCGTCGGGCGGGGCGTGATCCGGTCGACCATCGTGCCGACGAACGTCACGTGCTCGCGGGCCCACGCGTGCAGCCCCGGGTCGACCTGCTCGGCGATCCCGAGCACGGCGGCCGCGACGGCGGCGCCGTTGCCGGGCAGGTTGTCGCACGACACCACGTCGAGCCGCCCGGCGTCCGCGGCGCGACGGGCGGCCAGGCCCGCGACGACCCGGCCGGCCGCCGTCGCCGGCGCGCCCGCACCCGACCGGAGGGCCGCGACGTCCGCCCCGACCGCCGGGTCCCCGGGCACCGGGCGGCCGTCGGCGCCGAGCCGGTACCCGGCCTCGGTGACCGTGCAGGTGAGCAGCGTGACCGCCGGGTCCGCGAGGTAGGCGGCCCACGCCTGCGCGTCGCCGGCCACGTGGGCGCGCACCACGGACTCCACGAGCTCCACGTCGTCCCGCTGCCCACGCGCCACCAGGGTGTAGACGCCGTCCTGGGCGGCCAGCACCGGCGCGGCGCCCTCCCCCATCCCGCTGAAC
>JACXUT010000326.1 GCA_014763765.1 Micrococcales bacterium | reverse complement strand
CCGGGCTGTCGGGCGTCGAGATCCGCTACCGCGTGCGGGTCGACGGCGCGTGGACCGACTGGGCGGGCGCCGAGTCCTCCGACGTCGCGCCGGACCCCGGCACCGACGACGCGGCGGCCGACGCGCGCGACGGCACCGACCCGATCGTGGCCGTCGGGGCCGACGGCGTGCAGATCTGGGCGGAGGCGGAGACCGGCACGGTGACGGGGCTCAAGGCCGTCCTGGTCGACCCGGGCGCCGACCCCGCGGGGACGGGCGAGCTGGCGACGACCGGGGCCGCGGCCACCGGCGGTGCCGCGGTCGGCACGGCGGAGTCGTCCGGCGACGCCGTGGTCCGCACCCTCGCCGCCACCGGTCCGGCCGCCGTCGCGACCGCGGCCGTCTCCGCCCCGGCGATCATCAGCCGCGCGGGCTGGGGCGCCGACGAGTCGATGCGGCCCTGCGACCCGGACTTCTCCACGCAGATCGTCTCCGCCGCGGTCCACCACACCGCGTCCGCCAACGGCTACTCCGCCGCCGAGGTGCCGGGCATCATCCGCGGCTTCTACGCCTACCACACGCGCCCGGAGGCCGCGGGCGGGCGTGGCTGGTGCGACATCGGCTACAACTTCCTCGTCGACCAGTTCGGGCGGGTGTTCGAGGGGCGGGCCGGCGGCATCGAGTCCACGGTGGTCGGCGTCCACACGGGCGGGTTCAACAGCCGGACCATCGGCGTGGCCGCCATCGGCAACTTCCAGACCACCACGCCCTCGGCGGCGCTGCTGGAGAGCCTGAGCCGGCTGATCGCGTGGAAGTTCGCCGTGCACCGCATCCAGGCGAACACGAACGTCACGATGGTGTCCGGCGGCGGGGCCTCGAAGTTCCCCGCCGGGACGAGCGTCTCGTTCCCCACGATCTACGCGCACCGGGACGCGCAGCTGACCTCCTGCCCGGGACAGACGCTGTACGACCGGCTGCCGGACATCCGCAACCGCGTCGCGGCGCTCGCGAACGCCACGGTGGCGGCCTCGCCGGTCTCGCGGCTCGAGAGCCTGCGGGCGACGTCGTCGGGGATCCAGCTCTCCGGGTGGACGTTCGACCCGGGGTCGTCCGCGTCCCTGCAGGTCGCGGTCTCCGTGGACGGCGCGGTGAAGCGCCTGACCGCCGACCGGAGCCGGCCCGACGTGGCGAGCGCGTACGGCGTCGGCCCGTCGCACGGGTTCTCGGGCACGGTCCCGGCCGACAACGGCCGGCACCTCGTGTGCGTGTCGTCCGTCAACGTCGGCTCGGGGCACGACGTGGTGCTGGGCTGCGCGTGGCTGACCGTGCGCAACGCGGCCCCGGTGGGCGTGGTCGAGCGGCTGTCGACCACGCCGGAGGGCGTGACGCTCAGCGGCTGGGCGCTCGACCCGGACACCACGGCGCCCGTCCAGGTGCACGTGCACGTGGACGGCAAGGCGGTCCGGTCGGTCAAGGCCGACCTCGACCGCCCGGACGTCGAGCGGGCGTACGGCCTCGGGGCCGCGCACGGGTTCAACGCGTCGGTCGCGGTGACCGGCGGGAAGCACGAGGTGTGCGTCTACGCGATCAACCAGCCGACGGGCCCCGCGACCCGCCTCACGTGCCGCACGGTCGAGGTCGGGAACGTGCCGGTCGGCCGGGTGGACGCGCTGACCGCCGGCGCCGACTCCGTGACGGTGCGCGGCTGGGCGCTCGACGCGGACACGCGCGACCCGATCTCCGTCCACGTGCACGTGGACGGCAAGCCGGTGCGCTCCGTCCGCGCGGAGACGTACCGCGCCGACATCGACCGGGCGTACGGCCTGGGCCCGAACCACGGCTTCAGCGCCGAGGTGCCGGTGGCGCAGGGCAAGCACGAGGTCTGCGTCTACGCCATCAACGTGCCGAGCGGCCCGCACAAGCGGCTGACGTGCCGCACGGTGACGGTCAGCAACGACAAGCCGCTCGGGCGCCTGGACGTGGTCCGCCCGGCGGCGGGTGGCGTGCGGGTCGCGGGCTGGGCGCTCGACCCCGACACCACCGCGTCGATCCGCGTGCACGTGCACGTGGACGGCACCCCGGTGCGCTCGGTGCTGGCGGACCGCTCGCGGCCGGACGTGGGCCGCGCCTACGGCCTCGGTTCGGCGCACGGCTTCGACACGACGGTGCCCGCGGCCCCGGGCTCGCGGCAGGTGTGCGTCTACGCGATCAACCAGCCGGCGGGCCCGAACCCCCGGCTCGGGTGCACGACCGTCACCGTGCCCTGACCCCGGGACGGCGGGCGGCGCCGTTCGGGTACACATACCGGGGCAATTCGGGCAACCGGCCCGCCGACCGGGCGCGGCGGGCCGGTCGGCCGCCCGGTGGTGCGTAGCCTGACCGCGTCTCCGCCCCCGATCCGCGAGGTCCCCGGTGCCCACCTCCCCCCGTCGCAGAGCGGTCGTCGTCGCGTGCGCCGCCGTCGCCGTCCTGGTGGCCGGCGCGCTCGCCTGGTGGCTCACCCGTCCCGGGGCCGAGCCCGCCGCCGCGCCGAG
>JACXUT010000325.1 GCA_014763765.1 Micrococcales bacterium | reverse complement strand
GCCCCCGCACCACCCCCTCGAAGGAGAGACCCTCATGCACAGCACCCCCACGCGAGGACGGCGCCTGCTGGCGTCCACCGCCGTCGGCGTCGCCGGCGTCCTCGCCCTGGCCGCCTGCGGCGGATCCGGGTTCGACGACAGCGGCGACGAGGAGACCGCATCGGGCGGCGGCGGCCCGCTCAGCATCCTCATCGGCTCGTCCGGCGACGCCGAGACCGACGCCGTGAAGGCCGCCGTCGCCGACTGGTCCGAGCAGTCCGGCGTCGAGGCGACCGTCCAGGTGGCGTCCGACCTCACCCAGGAGCTCAGCCAGGGCTTCGCCTCCGGCGACCCGGCCGACGTGTTCTACGTCAGCGCCGACCAGTTCCGCACCTACGCCGCCAACGGCTCGCTGTACCCCTACGGCGACCAGCTCGACAACGCCGACGACTTCTACCCGAGCCTCGTCGACCAGTTCAGCACCGACGGGCAGCTCGTGTGCGCGCCGAAGGACTTCTCGACGCTCGCGCTCATCATCAACACCGCCGCGTGGGAGGCCGCGGGCCTCACCGACGACGACGTGCCCACCACGTGGGACGAGCTGACCGACGTCGCCGGCCGGCTCACCACCGGCGACCAGGTGGGCCTCGGGTTCTCCGGCGAGTACGCCCGGGTCGGCGCGTTCCTCGCGCAGGCCGGCGGCACCATGACGAACGCCGACGGCACCGAGGCGACCGTCGACTCCTCCGAGAACCTCGAGGGCCTGACGTACGTGCAGCAGCTCCTCGCGTCCGGCAGCGCCGCCTACGCCGCGGACCTCGGCACCGGCTGGGGCGGCGAGGCGTTCGGCACCGGCGCCGCCGCCATGACGATCGAGGGCAACTGGATCACCGGCGCCATGACCAACGACTACCCGGACGTCGACTACCGCGTGGTCGAGCTCCCCGCCGGCCCCGCCGGCCAGGGCACCCTGCAGTTCACCAACTGCTGGGGCGTCGCCGCCGACTCCGACAACCAGTCCGACGCCGTCGACCTGGTCCAGCACCTGACGAGCACCGACCAGCAGCTCGCGTTCTCCGAGGCGTTCGGCGTCATGCCGTCCGTGCAGTCGGCGGCCGACGGCTGGAAGGAGCTGTACCCGGAGATGACCGCGTTCATCGACTCGGCGGACTTCGCGCAGAACGTCGTCAACGCCCAGGGCGCCGCGGACGTGATCACCGACTTCAACGCCCAGCTCGAGAGCCTGAAGACCGGCGACCCGGCGGCGATCCTCGCCTCCGTGCAGACCAACCTGCAGGCCGTCCTCGACGAGAACGCGTCCTGACGATGTCCGCAGCGGTCACGTCGCCGGCGTCCGCGCCGGTGCGCCGCCGCCGTCGCCCGCACGGCCCCGGGTCAGCCCGGGGCCGTGCGGCCGCGTCGGGGTGGCTGTTCCTCGCCCCGATGCTCGTCATCCTGGGGCTGTTCCTCGTCGTCCCCGTCCTGATGGCGCTGTGGGTCAGCATGTCCGACTGGACCGGGCGCGGCAGCCCGCTGTCGTCCGACGTGTCGTTCGTGGGGGTGGAGAACTACCGCAGCCTGCTGCTCGGCGGCGGGCTCGCGACGCAGGACTTCGGCACCGCCATGCGCAACAACGCGTACTACGTGCTGCTGGTCGTGCCGCTGCAGACGGCGCTCGCGCTGTTCCTCGCCACGATGGTCAACCGGCGGGCGCTGCGGGGGCGCGGGTTCTTCCGCACCGCCTTCTACTTCCCCTCCGTGACCTCGTCCGTCGCGATCACGGTGCTGTGGCTGTTCCTCTTCTCGGCGTCGGGGACGATCAACGCGATCCTGGCGCGGTTGTCGATCAGCGGACCGAACTGGTTCAACGACCCCCGCGGCGTGCTGCACCTGCTGCTGGGCGCGGTCGGCGTCGACACCGCGCCGGAGTCCCTCGCGCAGCACGGGTTCCTCGGCATCCCGCTGTGGGAGTGGCTCGCCGGGCCGTCCGTGGCGATGTCCGCGCTGATCCTGCTGGCGATCTTCACCACGTCCGGCACGTTCATGCTGCTGTTCCTCGCGGCGCTCCAGGCGATCTCCTCGGAGGTCGAGGAGGCCGCCGTCATGGACGGCGCCACCGCCTGGCAGCGGTTCCGCCGGGTGACGCTCCCGATGCTGCGGCCGACGGTGTTCACGGTGGTGACGCTGGGGCTGATCGGCACGTGGCAGGTGTTCGACCAGATCTACACCGGCACCCAGGGCGGCCCCGCCAAGACGACGATCACGCCCGCCTACCTGTCCTACAGCGCGGCGTTCCAGAACAACCAGTGGGGTCGCGGCGCCGCGATCGCGTTCGTGCTGTTCGCGATCATCGTGCTGCTCACCGTGCTGCAGCGGCTCGTGCTGCGGGAGCGGGACACCGTGCCGCGGCGCAAGCGGTTCTACCGCACCCCGCCGGCACCACCCGCCGCCCTCGCCGGGACCGCCGGCACCGCGCCGGCCGCCGGCGCCCCGGGCACCGGGACCGCGAGCCCCACCGAGGGGGACCACCGATGAGCGCCACCACCGCCCTCCC
>JACXUT010000053.1 GCA_014763765.1 Micrococcales bacterium | reverse complement strand
GGCCGGCGCCGGCCCGGGGACAGCGCGCGCCGCGCCGACCCCGCAGCCCAGGCCGTCGTCGGGGTCGGGCGGCGCGTCCGGCGTCGTGCCGCGCGCCGGGGCCCCGGGCCGGGTGGCCGGGACCGCTCGGGGGGAGGCGTCCGGGTCGCCCGCGCCGGGCCGCTCGACGGTCTCGACCGCGAGCAGCCCGCCGTCGTCGCGGACCGCGCGCACCTGCACGGGCCGCCGCACCGCGAGCCCCAGCTCCTGCTCGTAGTCGCCGAAGTACCGGGTCAGCGCCGCGGACGCCGGCTCGTCGGCGGGGAACTCGGGCAGCGCGCGCCCGGGCAGCTCGTAGACGCCGTTGACCGTCCGCATCGTCAGGCCCGGCCACCGCTCGCGCCACGCCCCGCCCGGGCCGGGCGCCGCGTCCAGCACCACGTAGGTCGGGCCCCCGGACGTGCCGGCGGGGACGAACCCGGAGCGCGCGAGGT
Organism: Micrococcales bacterium; assembly: GCA_014763765.1. Lineage (GTDB taxonomy): Bacteria > Actinomycetota > Actinomycetes > Actinomycetales > Cellulomonadaceae > Cellulomonas. Next base: position 18,830 of record JACXUT010000053.1, on the reverse strand, counting down.
GCGCGCCCACCGCGAGCCCCGCCTGGCCCGCGCCGACGACCACGACGTCCGCGACGGCGTCGGTCGGGGTCACGTCAGGCACACGAGGTCCAACGCCCGGGGCCCCGGGGACGTTCCCCCCGGGGACCGCGCAGGCGCCGGCGCGGGGTGGTGGGATGGGGACGTGCCCGACCCGATCACCGTGACCTCCGGAGCCCTCGACGCCGACGGCGCCCGCGCCGTGCGCGACCTCGCCGCGGCCGCGGCCGGGACCGACGGCGTGCCGCCCCTGTCCGAGCAGCCGCTGCTGTGGCTGACCGGCGGCGGGCCGGGCGTGCAGCACCTCGTCGCGGCAGCCCCGGACGGGACGACGACCGGCTACGCCCAGGTGGACCTGCGCGACCCGGCGCTCGCCACCGCCGAGGTGGTCGTCCACCCGGCGCACCGCCGGCGCGGGACGGGCTCGGCGCTGCTCGACGCCGCCGGCGCGCTGGTCCGCGAGCACGGCGGCGACGGCGTCGCGGTGTGGGCGCACGGCGACCTGCCCGCCGCGCGCGCCCTCGCGGCCGCCCGGGGGCTGCCCGTGGTCCGGGAGCTGTGGCAGATGGCGCTCGAGCCGGTCGTCGTGCCGGACGCCCCGCCGCTGCCCGACGGCGTCACCGTGCGCGCGTTCGAGCCCGGCCGCGACGAGGACGCGTGGGTCGCGGTGAACGCCCGCGCCTTCGCCGCGCACCCCGAGCAGGGACGCCTCACGCGCGCCGACCTCGAGGACCGCGAGGCCGAGCCGTGGTTCGACCCGGCCGGGTTCCTGCTCGCACTCCGCGACGACCGCCTGCTGGCCTTCGCCTGGACCAAGGTCGCCGACCCCGACGAGGGCGAGGTCTACGCGCTCGGCGTCGACCCGGACGCGCAGGGCCAGCGCCTCGGCCCGGCGCTCACGGCGCGGATGCTCGCCCACCTCGCCGGGCGCGGCGTGCGGCGCGTCGTGCTCTACACCGAGGGCGACAACCACGCGGCGATCCGGGTCTACCGCGCCGCGGGGTTCGAGCGGTCCGCGGTGGACGTGGTGTACCGGGCCTGACCTCCCGGGTGCGGGCAGCGGTCGCCCGCCCCGCATCAGCCGGGGCGGTGGCGGGCCCCGTCGAGCGTCCAGCTCGTGAGCAGGTCGAGCGCCTGCCGCGACGGCGACCCCGGTTCGGCGGTGAACAGGAACAGCACCTGGTCCGGGTCGCCCGGCGTGGTGAGCGTCTCGTACTGCAGCGTGAGGTCGCCGGCCACGGGGTGCCGGAACCGCTTGTCGCCGAAGGTCCGCTGGTGGACCCGGTGCTCCTCCCACCACCGGGCGAACTCCGGGCTGGCCGCGGCGAGCGCACCGACCAGCGCCTGCGTGGCCGGGTCGTCGGGGTCGCGGCCGGCCTCGAGCCGGAGGTTCTCCACGACGGTGCGGGCCTGCGCGTCCCAGTCGACGAGGCGCTCGCGCGCCGCCGGGTCGAGGAACATCCACCGCGCGTAGTTGCGGTCGCGCGCCGGCATCGCGTCGAAGTCGGCGAGCAGCGCCCGGGCGAGCCGGTTGGCCGCGAGCACGTCCGTGCGGCGGCCGAGCAGCAGCGCCGGGACGCCGTCCAGCGCGTCGAGCAGCTGGTGCAGGCCCTGGCGTGCGCGCTGCGCGTGGACGGGGCGCCGGGACGGGCGGGGGGACCCGCCGACGAGGTGCTCCAGGTGTGCACGGCCGGCCTCGTCGAGCTGGAGGGCGGACGCGATGGCCGCGACGACCCCGGCGGACGGGACGATCCTGCGGCCCTGCTCGAGCCGCGTGTAGTAGTCGGTGGAGACCCGGGCGAGCGCGGCGACCTCCTCGCGGCGCAGGCCCGGGACTCGGCGCACGCGGTCGTCCGGCGGGAGCCCCGTCCGCGCCGGGTCGACCTGGCTGCGCGCACGGCGCAGGAAGTCGGCGAGGTCCCGGTTGACGTCGGTCACCGCCCGATCCTCGCGCACGAGGCGGCGGTCGCGCCTGGGTCTGCGCGTCCTGGTCACGGGAGTCCTGGTCCGCGGCGGGCCGGTGGTGCGGCCCCACGGGCCTGCCGCCCGGCCGAGGCTGGAGGCACCGACGAGAGAGGAACTCCCATGACCTATCCCACCGACCGCCCGGCCACCTGGTTCGTCACCGGCACGTCCCGCGGGCTGGGACTCGCCCTGGTCCGGCACCTCCTCGAGCGGGGCGACCGCGTCGCGGCCACGACCCGCTCCCCCGCGCGGCTGCTCGCCGCCCTCGGCGACGCCCCGACCGCCGACCTGCTGCCGCTCGAGGTCGACCTCACCGACCCGGCATCGGTGCGCGAGTCCGTCGCGCGGTCGACCGCGCGGTTGGGCGGCGTCGACGTCGTGGTCAACAACGCGGGCTACGGCTACCTGGGCGCGGTCGAGGACACGAGCGAGGCGGACGTCCGCCGCATGCTCGACGTCCAGGTCGCCGGGACGTGGAACGTGCTGCGGGAGGTGCTGCCGGTCATGCGTGCCGCCGGGTCCGGGCACGTCATCACCGTGTCGTCGATCCTGGGTCTGCTGGCCTTCCCGGGCTGGGGGCTGTACTGCGCCGCCAAGTTCGCGGTCGAGGGGCTGACGGAGTCGCTCGCCGGCGAGGTGGCGGACCACGGCATCCGCGTGACGATCGTCGAGCCCGGCTACTTCGACACGGACTTCCTGCGCGAGAGCTCCCTGGAGGTCGCTGCGGGCGGGAGCGGCGCCTACCCGGGGATCGCGGCGATGATCGAGCAGCACCGCGCGATGCCCGGCTCGCAGCCCGGCGACCCGGTGAAGGGTGCCGCCGCCATCGCGGAGGTCGCCGCCCGCGCCGACGGACCGCTGCGCCAGCAGCTCGGCTCGGACTCCTCGGGCATGGCGGCCGACCGCGCCGAGGCCCTGGCGGCCGAGGTCACGGCCGCCCGCGGGCTCGCGCTGACGACCGACAAGTCGCGCTGACGACGCCCGCCCGCTCCGGGGCCTGTCGGTCCCGGCGCGGGCGCGCGGAAACGGACTCCCAGCCGCCGCGTGCTGTTCAACCCCGCGTGCCACCATGTGGAGATGACCGACGCCTCCGCCTCCGACGGGACCCCGAAGGGCCGCCGCACCTCGGCCGCGACGACGGCGACCGCCCGCGCCTCCGCCGGCGCGAGCACGTCCGCCGGCGGTGCGCGCCCGGCCCGCGCGAGCACCTCCCGCGCGCGCGGGACGACGCGCCGCACCGCCGAGCAGGACGGCAAGCCCGCCACGGCCCCCGCCCCGGCGACCTCCGCGCCGACCACGCGGACGCGCCCGCTGGCGCCGGAGCTGGCCGCGCACATCGCCGAGCACATCGCGCCGCTGTCGAGCGCCCCGGCGACGGACGCCGCCGAGCTGCCGCCGCTGCCCGTCGACCGGTTCCTGGACCGCGAGGTGTCGTGGCTGGCGTTCAACGAGCGGGTGCTGCAGCTCGCCGAGGACGCGACGCAGCCGCTGCTGGAGCGCGTGCGGTACCTGGCGATCTTCGCGTCGAACCTCGACGAGTTCTTCATGGTGCGCGTCGCGGGCCTGAAGCGCCGCATCGCGACCGGCCTGGCCGTCACCGCGGCGTCGGGCCTCAGCCCCCGGCAGGTGCTCGAGGCGATCAGCGTGCGCGCGCACGACCTGTCCGCCCGGCACGCGCGGGTGTTCGCCGAGCAGGTGCAGCCGGAGCTCGCGCAGCAGGGCATCACGCTGGTCCGCTGGGACGAGCTCGGGGAGGCGGAGCAGGACCGGCTGCGCAAGTTCTTCCGCAAGCAGATCTTCCCGGTGCTGACCCCGCTGGCGGTCGACCCGGCCCACCCGTTCCCGTACATCTCGGGCCTGTCGCTCAACCTGGCCGTCGTCGTGGTGAACCCGACGACCGGCAAGGAGCACTTCGCCCGCGTCAAGGTGCCGCCGCTGCTGCCCCGGTACATCGCGGTCGACGCCCGGGGCCGCCCGAGCGCCGCCCCGTCGCAGGCGCCGACCGACCGCGGGCCGATGTCGTTCGTGCCGGTCGAGGACGTGATCTCCCAGCACCTGGACCAGCTGTTCCCCGGCATGGAGGTGCGCGAGCACCACACGTTCCGCGTCACCCGCAACGAGGACGTGGAGGTGGAGGAGGACGACGCCGAGAACCTGCTCCAGGCGATGGAGAAGGAGCTGCTGCGGCGCCGGTTCGGCCCGCCGGTGCGCCTGGAGATCGCCGACACCATCAGCCCGCGCATCCGCCAGCTGCTGGTGCGCGAGCTCGGCGTGGCCGAGGAGGAGGTGTACGAGCTGCCGGCGCCGCTCGACCACACCGGCCTCAACCTGATCGCCGACCTGGACCGCGCGGACCTGCAGTACCCGCGGTTCGTGCCGACGACGCACCGGTTCCTGGCCGAGGTGGAGAGCGCGACGCCGACGGACGTCTTCGCCGCGATCCGGGCGCGCGACATCCTGCTGCACCACCCGTACGACTCGTTCTCGACGTCCGTGCAGACGTTCCTCGAGCAGGCCGCGGCCGACCCGAAGGTCCTCGCGATCAAGCAGACCCTGTACCGGACCTCCGGCGACTCCCCGATCGTCGACGCGCTGATCGACGCCGCCGAGGCCGGCAAGCAGGTGCTCGCCCTGGTGGAGATCAAGGCCCGGTTCGACGAGCAGGCGAACATCGAGTGGGCGCGCAAGCTCGAGCAGGCCGGCGTGCACGTGGTCTACGGCATCGTCGGCCTCAAGACGCACGCGAAGCTGTCCCTGGTGGTGCGCCAGGAGTCCGACGGGCTGCGCCGGTACTGCCACGTCGGCACCGGCAACTACAACCCGAAGACCGCCCGCATCTACACGGACCTCGGGCTGCTGACGTGCGACCCGGACGTCGGGCAGGACCTCACGCGCCTGTTCAACCAGCTGTCCGGGTACGCGCCGAAGTCCCGGTTCCACCGGCTGCTGGTCGCGCCGCGCTCGGTGCGGTCCGGGCTGGTCGAGCGCATCGACCGGGAGGCGCGCGCGGCGCGTGAGGGACGGCCGGCCTGGATCAAGATCAAGGTGAACTCGATGGTCGACGAGGAGACCATCGACGCCCTGTACCGCGCGTCCCAGGCGGGCGTGCCCGTCGACCTGTGCGTGCGCGGCATCTGCGCGCTGCGCCCGGGCGTCCCCGGCCTGTCCGAGACGGTGCGGGTCCGCTCGATCCTCGGCCGGTTCCTGGAGCACGCCCGGGTGTTCGCGTTCGCCGCGGACGACGGGGTGACGCCGGAGGTCGCGGACGCCGGCCGGGACGCCGGCGGCGACCGGCTGCCCGGGCCGGAGGTCTACATCGGCTCGGCGGACCTCATGCACCGCAACCTGGACCGCCGCGTCGAGGCGCTCGTCCGCCTGGCCGACCCCGACCAGATCGCGGAGCTCGTGGACCTGCTGGACGAGTCGATGGACGACGGCACGTCGTCGTGGCACCTCGGCCCGGACGGCGTGTGGACCCGGCACGCCACCGGGGAGGACGGCCCGCTGCGGGACCTGCAGTCGGTGCTGATCTACCGGCAGCGCCGGCGCCTGGGCGGCGCCCGATGAGGACGGCCCCGTGAGGGCGGTCCCGGTCGTCGAGGCCGCGGGCGCCCTGGTGTGGCGCGTGCGGCAGGGGCGCCTGCAGGTCGTGCTCGTGCACCGTCCCCGGTACAAGGACTGGTCCTGGCCGAAGGGCAAGCTCGAGCCGGGCGAGCACGTCACGACGGCAGCGGTCCGCGAGGTCGAGGAGGAGGCGGGGCTCGAGATCGTGCTCGGCCGCCCCCTGCCCGGCCTGGAGTACCCGTTGTCCGACGGCCGCCGCAAGCGCGTGCACTACTGGTCCGCGCAGGTCGCCGGCCGCCCGGACCGCCCGGCGGTGCACGCCCGCCCGCCGGCGGAGCACGCCTCGGCCGACGAGATCGACCGCGTGCGGTGGGTCGACGCCGAGGTCGCGCGCCGGCGCCTCACCCGCGACGACGACCGGATCCCCCTCGACGCCCTGGTGGCGGAGCACGCCCGCGGCCGGCTCGACACCCGGGCGCTCGTGGTCGTCCGGCACGGCCGCGCCCGCAGCCGCGCGTCCTGGGGCCGGAAGGAGGCGACGCGGCCGCTGACCGACGCCGGTCGCCGGCAGGCCGGGGCGCTCGTCCCGGTGCTCTCGGCGTTCGGGGTCGCGGAGGTCGTGACCAGCCCCTGGGCGCGCTGCCGCAGCACCGTCGGCCCGTACGCCGCCGCCGCGGGGCTGACGCCGGCGGAGGACGAGCCGCTGACCGAGGCGCAGCACGAGCAGTCCCCCGAGAAGACCGCCGACCTGGTGGCCGCGCTGCTGCGGTCGGCCACGGACGTCGCCGTCTGCACGCACCGCCCGGTGCTGCCGACCGTGCTGGGCGTGGTCTCCGCGCACGCGCGGTCGCGGGCGGCGGCCGCCCTGCCCGCCGAGGACCCCTACCTGCGTCCCGGCCAGGTGCTGGTCTGCCACGTCTCCGACGCCGGCGGCAGGCCCCGCGTCGAGGCGGTCGAGGTCCTCACCCCGCTCAGCCGCGGCTGAGCGGCCCCGCGTGACCGGGCCCGCGTCCGGGGCCGGGTCGCGGTCAGTTCAGGAAGGGGCTCATCGCCAGGTAGACGAGCGCCGCGACGCCGGCGGCCGCCGGGATCGTGAGCACCCACGCGACGCCGATGTTCTTCGCGACACCCCAGCGCACCGCGGACAGCCGCTTGGTGGCGCCGACGCCCATGATCGCCGAGGTGATCGTGTGGGTGGTCGAGACCGGCGCGTGCAGCGCGAACGCGTTGACGTACAGCACGACGGCGGACACCGACTCGGCGACGAAGCCGCGCGCCGGGTCCAGCTCGATGATCTTGCGCCCCAGGGTGCGCATGATGCGCCAGCCGCCCGAGTACGTGCCCAGCGAGATGGCCGCGGCCGCCGCGAGCTTCACCCACAGCGGGATGCCGCCCTCGGGGTCCGCCCAGCCGACGGTGAGCAGCGCCATGAAGATGACGCCCATCGTCTTCTGCGCGTCCTGCAGGCCGTGCCCGAGCGCCATCGCCGCGGCGGACGCCGTCTGCGCGAGGCGGAACCGGCGGGTGGTCCGGGACGGCGAGGAGCTCCGCACGAGCCACAGCACGCCGACCATCACGAGGAACGCCAGGCCGAATCCGATCAGCGGCGAGAAGATCATCGGCAGGACGACCTTCTCGACGATCGCGGAGCCGTAGATCGCCAGCCCGCCGGCGAGGCCCGCCCCGACGAGGCCGCCGATGAGGGCGTGCGTCGACGACGAGGGCAGGCCGAACCACCACGTGATGAGGTTCCACACGATCGCGCCGACGAGCGCGCACAGCACGACGACGAGCGCCTGGTGCGACGACGCGTCCCGCAGGTCGACGATCGACGTGGCGATGGTCTCCGCCACCTCGGTGCCGAGCAGCGCCCCCGTGAAGTTCATGGCCGCGGCCATGAGCAGGGCGGCGCGCGGCGTCAGCGCGCGGGTGGACACGGACGTCGCGATGGCGTTCGCGGCGTCGTGGAAGCCGTTGGTGTAGTCGAAGCCGAGCGCCAGGGCGACGACGACCACGACGAGCGCGAGTTCCACCGGGGCTCAGGACTCCTTGAGCGCGATGGTCTCGACCATGTTCGCGACCTTCTCGAACGCGTCCGCCGCGTCCTCGAGCTTCTCCACGACCTCCTTGAGCTTCATCAGGAGGATCGGGTCGGTGATCTCGTCGAACATCTGGGCGAGCAGCTTGCGGTGCGACTTGTCGGCCTGGTTCTCGAGCCGGTTGACCTCGACCCAGTACTCCGACAGCGAGTCCATCGAGCGCAGCCGCGGCATCGCCTCCGCGGTCAGCTCGGCGGCGCGCTGCAGCACCTGGACCTGGTCCGCGACGCGGTTCGGCAGGGCGTCCAGCTTGTACAGGACGATGAGGTCGGCGGCCTCCTCCATGTAGTCCATGCAGTCGTCCAGCGCGGACGCCAGGCCGTAGATGTCGTCGCGGTCGAACGGCGTGACGAAGGTCTGGTTGAGCCGCCGCATGATCGAGTGGGTGGCCTCGTCCGCCAGGTGCTCCACCTCGTTCAGCTGCTTGGCGAGCGCCTTGCGGGCGGGGCGGTCCGCCCCGAGCAGCTCGGCCAGCAGGTTCGCGCCGGTCACGAGGTGCGCCGCCGATGCGGCGAGGAGGTCGAAGAACGAGGTGTCGCGCGGGGTGAGGCGCAGGCGCACGGGAGGCTCCGGGGAAGAGGGCTCTTGTCAGGCACAGGCTAGGGCAGCCGTGGGGTGAACTCACAACCCCGAAGGTGAACGCAGGGTGAACGCGCACGGAGTCCCGGGTGTCGCGCTCGTCACGTCCGGGCCCGGTCCGGGACCGAGGTCACACGTCGACGTGCGCCACGGAGGATGAGGACGCCGGACCGGGAGCGCCTCTCGGCGCGAGGCCGCTCGGAGCGGCTGGTGTTGGAGCCCGGGGCTACCGCGGCCCGGCGTCGCGAACCACTGTACGCGTCGCCCGCAGGCGCGTCGCGGGCTGGACGGGGTGAGGAATCCCACGGCATGCGGGCCGTCCCGGCGGTGTTGTGAGGAGAGGACGGCACGTCACTCCAGCGCCCCGGCGCGCCACAGTTCGGCCGCGTGCTCGAGCTCCTCGGCGGTCCGCACCAGCGACCCGGCGCTGCGCGTCAGCCGGGCGGACGAGTCGTCCGCGGCGAGGTCCAGGTGGTCGGCGTCGAACGCCGCCCCGGTGCCCAGCACCCGGCAGAACGCGGCCCCGCGCTCGAGCGCCACGTCCAGGTCGCCGGTCCACAGTCCCGACAGCACCGCGTCGAGCACCTCGCGGACCTCGTCCGGCCCGGGCGGGCTCGGCACGCCGGCGACGACGTGGTGCACCGGTGCCGCGTGCAGGCCCTGCCGGTACCGGTCCGCGATGGTCTGCGGGTCCCGCCGCACCCACTCGCGCAGCACGTACAGCCGCCACAGCGTGCCGGGCAGCGTCGTCGCCGGGCTGTCGGACCACAGCGCGGCGACAGCGTCCAGGCCCTCGTGCTCGACGAGCCGCACCAGCCGCTCGACCAGCGCGGGGTCGTCGCCGCCGGACCGCCCGCGGTGCACGATCGCGGACGCGGTGGTGTGCGCGACCTCCGAGCGCAGGGCGGGGTCGAGGTCGCCGGGCAGGGCGTCAGCCGCCCGCGGGTCGAGCATCGCGGGCCGTCGGAAGCGCGGGCGGGGCCCGCCGGAGTCGGACGTCACCCCTCGATTGTCGGCCCTGCGCGCGCCTGCGCGCCTGTCCGCCCCGCGCCGGCCGCCCGTGGCGAGGGGCCCCCGTGCTTCCGCATGCGAGATGCGGCGGACAGGTGAAAGGTGGGATGGCCCTGCGCCGCCCCCGCGGCCCGGGGGCGTCACCGTGGAGCAAGGAGAGCGTCATGGCGCAGTCACACGTCCCGTCGGCGGGCCGGCACCCGTCGCACAACAAGGCGATCGGCCTGGCGGTCGCCGCCGCGGTCGGCGGGTTCCTGTTCGGCTTCGACTCGTCCGTCATCAACGGCGCCGTCGACGCGATCCAGGGGCAGTTCGACCTCGGTTCCACCCTCACCGGCTTCGCGGTGGCCGTCGCGCTGCTGGGCTGCGCGTTCGGCGCGTGGGCCGGCGGCAAGCTCGCGGACCGCTGGGGCCGCACCCGCGTGATGGTGCTCGGCGCGGTGCTGTTCTTCGTCTCGTCGATCCTGTCGGCGATCGCCTGGAGCGTCTGGGACCTCATCCTGTGGCGGGTCATGGCCGGCATCGGCATCGGCATCGCCTCGGTGATCGCCCCCGCCTACATCGCCGAGATCGCCCCCGCGGCGCTGCGCGGCCGGCTCGGCTCGCTGCAGCAGCTCGCGATCACGATCGGCATCTTCTCCGCGCTGCTGTCCGACCAGCTGCTGCAGGAGGCCGCGGGCGGTGCGTCCGAGGTGCTGTGGCTCGGGTGGGAGGCGTGGCGCTGGATGTTCCTCGTGGCCGTGGTCCCCGCCGCGGTGTACGGCATCCTCGCCCTGCGCATCCCCGAGTCGCCGCGCTACCTCGTCGCCCAGGGCCGGCGCGACGAGGCGGTCGCCGTGCTGCAGTCCGTCCTCGGGCCGGACGAGGACGCCGGCGAGCGCGTGGACCAGATCGAGAAGACGATCGAGAAGGACAAGCAGCTCGAGGCGCAGGCGACGCTCCGCGGCCCCCGGTTCGGGCTGCTGCCGGTGGTGTGGGTCGGCATCCTGCTGTCGGTGTTCCAGCAGTTCGTCGGGATCAACGTGATCTTCTACTACTCGACGACGCTGTGGCAGGCCGTCGGGTTCGACGAGAGCCAGTCGTTCCTCGTCTCCACCATCACGTCGGTCACGAACGTGGCGGTGACGTTCATCGCGATCGCGCTGATCGACAAGATCGGCCGCCGGCCCATCCTGCTCACCGGGTCCGCCGGCATGACCGTGGCGCTCGCCGTGATGGCGCTGGCGTTCACCCAGGCGTCCGGATCCGGCGAGGACGTGTCGCTGCCCTCGCCGTGGGGGCCGGTCGCGCTCGTCGCCGCCAACGCGTTCGTCGTGTTCTTCGGCGCCTCCTGGGGACCGCTGGTCTGGGTGCTGCTCGGCGAGATGTTCCCCAACCGCATCCGCGCCGCCGCCCTCGGGGTCGCGGCCGCCGCGCAGTGGATCGCGAACTTCCTCATCACCGTGACGTTCCCGCCGCTGCTCGACACGTTCGGGGCGACCGGGCCGTACCTGATGTACGCGGTGTTCGCGGGGCTGTCGTTCGTGTTCGTGCTCGGCAAGGTGCCCGAGACCAAGGGCGTCGAGCTCGAGGACATGGAGGACCTGCCGCCGGCGCGCAGCCGCGGCACGGCGCGCACGTGACCCCGGCTTGATCCCGGCCGAGCCCCTCGCGGAAACTACGCGGGGGGCTCGGCCGTTGGACGGACCGGACACCGCTCGAAGGGACACACCGTGGGAACGCCGCACCAGCACGCCACCGGCACGCACCGGGCGGAGGTGGTGGCCCGATGACCGGCCCCGCCACGCTCGCCGCGCACGACGTCTGGGCCGGCTACGGCGGCGCCCCCGTCCTGGCGGGCGCGACCCTGTCGGTGGCTCCCGGGGAGACGGTCGGCCTGATCGGCCGCTCCGGGGCCGGCAAGTCCACGCTGGTCCAGGTGCTGCTCGGCCGGCACAAGGCCACGCAGGGGCGCGCGACGTACGGCGGCCGGCCGGTCGCGAAGATGTCCCGCAAGGAGGCCAAGGGCTTCCGCGCCCTGGTCCGTGCGGTGCACCAGGAGGGCCTGGTCGGCGTCGACTCCCGCTCGACCGTCCAGCGGGTGCTCAAGAGCACGCTCGACGACGCCCGCAAGGCCGGGCGGGCCACCGGCCAGGAGCCGGCCGACGTCCTGGCGCGGGTCGGCCTCGAGCCGCGCTACCTCGACCGCACGCTCCACTCCCTGTCGGGCGGGGAGAAGCAGCGCGTCGCGCTCGCCGACGCGCTCGCCACCCGCCCCGAGGTCCTCGTGCTCGACGAGCCCGCGACGGCGCTCGACCCCGCGCTGCGCGACGCGGTCGCCGACCAGCTCGCCGGGCTGGCCGACGCGGGTGTCGGGCTGCTCGTCGTGTCCCACGACCTGCGGATGGTCGACCGGCTGGCGGGCACGGTGCACGTGCTCGCCGAGGGCCGGATCGCGGAGAGCGGGCCGCTGCGCACCCTGCTGTCCGACCCGCAGCACCCGGAGACCCGCGAGCTCGCGGAGGCGTTCCCGGAGGCCGTCGGCGCGTTCCGCTGAGCGCGGCGGCCGGTCCGCGTCACGCCCGGCCGTCGGCGAGGACCAGCACCTCCTCCAGGCGCGCAGGCACCGACCGCACCCGGCCGGTGACGCCCGCCGACGCGAGCACGCGCTCCACCGCGCCGGGCTCCGCGCCCGCGACCCGCACCGACCGGCCCGCGACCGTGACGGGGAGCCCCGCGGCGCCGAGCGCGGCGAACGCGGCCTGCCAGCCGGCCCCGACGACCTCGACCGCCGTCGACCCGTCGAGGACGTCCGGCAGGGTCCCGGACGCCACCCGCCGCCCGTGCGCCATCAGCACGAGGGCGTCGCACTGCTCGGCCTCCTGCATGTAGTGCGTCGTCACCAGCACCGCCACGCCCGCCTCGGCCTGCGCGCGGACGGTGTCCCACAGCGCCGCGCGCGCCAGCGGGTCGACGCCCGACGTCGGCTCGTCGAGCACCAGCAGCTCGGGGCGGTGCGCCAGCGCGGCCGCGAACGCGAGCCGGCGCTGCAGGCCGAGGCTCAGACCCCCGACCAGACGGTCCGCGACCGCGACGAGGTCCGCCGGCAGGTCCGGGACGTCCCGCGACCCGTACGCGGCGGCGACGAACGCGAGGTTCTCCGCGACCGGGAGGTCCGCCGCCAGCCCGAGCCCCTGCGGGACGTACCCGATCCGGCGCCGGACCGCCCGCGACGGGGCGCCGCCCAGCACCCGGACCGAGCCCGACGTCGGCGCGAGCAGACCCAGCACCGTGCGGATCAGGGTGGTCTTGCCGGCACCGTTCGCCCCCAGCAGGCCGACCACCTCCCCCGGGCGGACCGTCAGGGAGACGTCGTCGACCGCCCGCAGGCCGCCGAACGCGGTCACGACGTGGGCGGCGTCGACGGCCGGGGCGGCGCTCCCCGCGGCGACGTCGACCGGACGCGGCGCGCCGGCCGGGCGGGCCGCGACGCCTCCCGCGGCCACGTCGGGCGACGGGGCGGCGGGGCGCGCGAGGGCCGCAACGCCCCCTGCGGTCGCGTCGGGCGACGCGCCGGGGTGCCGGGAGGCCGCGGACGCCGGCGACCCGGCCGGAGCGGCGCCGTCCGTCACCGTCGGAGGCTCCGACAGGCCCCGGCGTTCGAGCGTCAGGGCGATCACGGCGTCCTCCAGGTCGGCCGGCGGACCGCCGACGCCCGCGGGCACGAGCGCGTGGCGCGCACGCCCGCGCCGCCACGCCGCGACCTCGCCGCGCGGCCCGGTGGCGGACGGCGCGCGCCCCGCGGGTCCGACCAGCACCGAGCCGCGGACCTGGCCGGCCGCCAGCGCCGGGTCCCCCCGGTACACCTCCGCGCCGCGGTCGAGCACCAGCACCGACGCGGCCCGCTCCGCCTCGTCCAGGTAGGTGGTGGTGACGAGCACCGCGGTGCCGCCGGCCGCCGCGGTGGACAGCAGCCGCCAGAGCTCGACGCGGCTGACCGGGTCCACGCCGGTCGACGGCTCGTCGAGCACCACGAGGTCCGGCCGGTGCAGCATCGCCAGGCAGAACCCGAGCTTCTGCCGCATCCCCCCGGACAGCTGCCGGCCGAGCCGGTCGGGCACGTCGGCGAGCGCCGCGGCGGTGAGCAGCTCCTCGGCGCGGGCCCGGGCGGTCGCGGCGTCGAGGCCGTACGCCCGCGCGACCAGCTCGACGTTCTCGGCGACGCTCAGGTCGCCCCACACCCCGGACGTCGCCGGCAGGAACCCGGTGCGCCTCCGGTCGGCGCGCCGCACCCTGCCCGAGACGGGCACCTCCCGGCCCACCAGCACCCGGGCCAGCGTCGTCTTGCCCGCGCCGTCACCCCCGACGACGGCGGTGACCTCGCCCTCCGGCACCGGGAGCGTGACGTCCGCCAGGGCGGCGCGCCCGCCGCGGTGGACCGTCAGACGCTCGACGCCGTAGCCGGTCACCGGGCCACCGCCGCGACCTCGGTGACGGCACCGGGAGCGCCGTCACCCGCGCCACGCGGTCGGCGGGGGGTGATCGACGCGCGGAACCGCCACACCGCCGCGCCGAACACCGCCACCGCCATGCCCGACAGCACCACCACGGGCAGCCACAGCGAGTCCAGCCCGGCGCCGCGCAGCATCACGCCCTGCGCGACCTGGGTGAAGTAGGTCAGCGGCAGGCAGTAGCCGATCCACCGGACGCCCAGCGGCATCGCGTCGAGCGGGAAGATGATCCCCGACAGCAGGATCTGCGGGAGCAGCACGAGGATCGCCGCCTGGATCGCCTGCCCGGCGTTCTGCGACACCGTCGAGATGAAGACGCCGAGGCCGAGCACCACGAACAGGAAGACCGCTCCGGCCAGCACGAACACCAGCACGCTGCCGGTGAACGGCACGCCGAAGATGAGCATCCCGAGCACCGTGACGACCGCCATGTCGAGGGCCGCCAGCAGGAAGTACGGCGCGATCTTGCCGACGATCACGTCCACCGGTCGCAGCGGCATGACGGCGAGCTGCTCCAGGGTGCCCGCCGCCCGCTCCTTGACCAGCCCGATGCTCGTGATGATCGTGCCGATGAACGTGAGGATGAGCCCGATCAGCGCGGGGACCATCACCCACGACGTCTCGAGGTCGGGGTTGAACAGCACCTCCGGCCGCACCGCGTCGCCGAGCCGCGCGACGACGACGTTCGCGGCCTGCGCGGCGAACAGGTTCGTGCCGTCGATGAGCACCTCGGGCACGTCCCCGTCGGCGGCGGTGACGACGGCGAGGTCGTACCGGTTGGCCGCGAGCGCGTCGACGGCGTCCTCGCGCCCCTCGGACGGGCGGACCGAGCGGATGTCGAGCGTCCCGGCGGCCGGCGACCCGGCGACGCGGTCCGCGGTCGCCTCGGCCTGCGGCCCGACGACCACCGTGGTGAGGCTGTCGACCGTGAAGTTCGCGGCGAAGCCGAAGATCGTCAGCAGCAGCAGCGGCAGCACCACCAGCATCGCGACGGTCCGGCGGTCGCGCCGCAGCTCCCGGAACTCCTTGAGGATCATCGCGCGCATGCTCGCCTCCCGGGAGCGTCGGGGGCGCCGTCCGCGACGCCCGTCCCGCCCACCGTAGCACTGAAGCGGAACCTCCGATTCCGCTTACTGGCGGTTAGGGTGTCGACGTGAGGGCGGACGCGGCACGGAACCGGCAGCGCATCCTCGACGCCGCCCGCACGCTCTACGGCTCCCGCGGCCTCGACGTGCCCATGGAGGCCGTCGCCCGCGCCGCCGGGGTCGGCGTCGGCACCGTCTACCGGCACTTCCCCGACCGGGCGACGCTGGTGCGCGCCGTGATCGCCGACCGCCTCGCCCACGTCGGCGGGCTGGTCGCCACCGCCCACGCCGACCTCGCCGGCGACGACCCCGCGGCCGCGTGGGACGCGTTCCTCACCGGCGTGCTCGAGTCGGGGCTGCCGATGCTGGTGCCCGCCCTGGCCCCCCGGTCCCGGGACGCCGACCTGTTCACCCCGGAGCTCGTCGCGGAACGCGCCCGCACCGCCTCCGGCGCCGCCGCCGTGGTCGGCACCGCGCAGCGGCTGGGGCTCGTGCGACCGGACATCGGCGTCCCCGAGATCCTGCTGATGTTCGCCGCGGCCCTGCGCCCCCTGCCCGGGCTGCCGGACGTGCTCAACGCGGCGATGCTCGAGCGGCGCGGACCGCTGCTGCGCGCCGCGCTGCGACCCGGGGGCGACCCGCTGCCGGGACGCCCGGTGGACGTCCAGGACCTGCTGTCGGCGCTGACCCCCTGACCCCCTGGCCGCTGACCCGCTCGACCCTGACCCTGCCTCCCCCCGCGCCGCTCCCTGCCCGCGGACGCGCCGGGCCGCGTCGAGAGGCCGGCACCCGGGGTGCGTGCCCATGCACGACCCCCGCCTGGTGGCCGCTCGACGGGTCGCGGCGCGCGGGGGCGCGGGCGGAGAGCCGCAGGGCTGCCCGGGGCGGCGGAGTCAGGCCGGGAGGTCGGCGAGGAACGCCCGCACCAGGGCGGTGAACGCCGCCGGGTCGTCGAGCGGCAGCCCGTGACCGGCCCCGGCCACGACGAGCGCCCGGCCCCGCGGCAGGTGCGCGGCGACCGCCTCGGTGTGCGCGCGCCGCACGACGTCGTGCTCGCCGGCCGCCACCAGCACCGGGACCTCCACCCGGGCCAGCGCCCGCAGGGGGATGCGCGGCTGGCGGACCATGAGGTCCGTCACCTCGGCCCGCGCGCGAGCCCGGGCGTCCACCAGCCCGCGTGCCCGCTGCGCCAGCCACGTCAGCGTGACCTCGGCGCGCGTGCGGGCCGACAGGCCGGCCGGCTCCGTGTTCGCGCCGTACAGCACGAGCGAGCGCACGAGCCGCGGGTGGCGCAGCGCGAGCAGCAGCGCGACGTTCCCGCCGTCGGAGTAGCCGACGACGTCGACCGGACCGGCCACCCGCAGCCCACCGAGCACGTCGGCCACGTCGTCGGCCATGCGCGCGATCGTCAGCGGCCCGGTGCCGCGCGGCGACCTGCCGTGCGCCCGCGCGTCGGGGGCGATGACGCGGTGGTCCTCCGCGAGCCGCCCGGCCACCGGCGCCAGCGACCGGGCGTCCTCGCCGTTGCCGTGCAGCAGCACGAGCGCCGGACCGTCCCCGGCGACGCTGACGTGCAGGGGCGGCTCGCTCACCCGTCCGACGGTACCCGCGCCGCCGGCCCGGCCAGCCGGGGCGGCGCGGACGGCCGACCGGTGCAAGGGCGCGACGACCGGGCACACAGACGGGGTGCACGGGCCCGGTACGCGACCCGGCTCCGCGCACGGGCACCGGGCACGGGCACCGGGCACCGCGCACCCGCACCGGGCACCGCGACGACGGGAGGTCACCGTGCACCCCGACCAGCGCGGCACCCGGCCGACCCCGGCGCGCCGGCCCCCCGCCGCCCGCGGGGTCCTGCCCGCGCTCACCGCCGTGGCGCTCGCGGCGTCCGCGGGGTGCGCGGCGGGCGCGACCCGCAGCGAGACGTGCGTCGACTGGGTGCGGTTCCCGACCCCGGCGGACGCGGTGGCCGAGGCGGACGCCGTCGTCCGCACGACCGGTCCGGCGCCCGCGTCGGGGGCGGCGGAGCTGTTCGGTGCCGACGCGAGCGTGCACTCGGTCCGCGTCGAGGCGGTGCTCGCCGGTTCCGGTGCGCGCGCCGGGGAGGTCCTCGAGGTGGCGTCGACCCCGCTCACCTGCACGGGAGGGAGCCGCTACCCGGACGGCGACCCGCTGGAGGCCGCCGGGACGCTGCTCGTCCTGCTGGAGCGGGACGAGCAGTCGGGCACCTGGCGAACCCTCACCCCTGCGCAGGGAGTCGTCGCCGCGCCCGACGGCGCCGTGCCGGGCTCCTGGCCGGCGGCGACCACCGGAACGGGAGACGCCGCCGACGCCCCCGGCTGAGCCGACGCGCCGGCGCACCGGCGCCCGCGCGCTCACACGCCGGGCGTCGACCCCCGCAGCACGACCTGACCGGTGACGCGGACCGTCTCGGGTTCGCCCGCTGCGGGCGGCTCGATCGCCAGCCGGACCGCCAACGCCCCGATGTCCGCGAGCGGCAGCCGGACCGTGGTCAGCCCCGGCATCGCGTCCCGCAGCAGGCCGACGTCGCCGTAGCCCGCGACCGCGAGGTCGCCCGGCACGGACAGCCCGGCGTCGCGCGCGGCGGCGAGCGCCCCCGCGGCCATCACGTCGCTGACGGCGAGCACCACCTGCACGTCCGCCCGGTCCTCGACGACCTGGCGCATCCCCTCGTAGCCGCCGTCGCGGGAGAACGCCCCGCGGACCACCACCGGCGGGGGGCACCCCAGCGCGGCGAGCGCGGCGACGGCGCCGGCGCTGCGGTCCGCCGCGAGCGTGTGCGTCTGCGGGCCGGCGAGCACCGCGAACCGGCGGTAGCCCCGGCCGTGCAGGGCCGTCACCAGGTCGGACGCCCCCTCCCGGTCGCCGACCACCACCGTCGGCACCCCGAACGTCGCGCGGCCGACGGACGCCACCGCCCCGCCCACCGCGCGGAACGAGTCCACGGCGGCGCGCACCGCCTGCTCCCCCGCGGGATCGGCCTGCCGCCCGCCGGCGAGCACGACCGCCCGCGCACGCTGGCGCTCCAGGAGGGCGACGAGAGCCGCCTCCCTGCCGGGCTCGTGCCGGGTCGACGTCAGGGTCACGCTCAGGCCGGCGTCCTCCGCTGCGGCGACGACTCCCGACGCGAGCTCGGCGCAGGCCGGGTCGGCGATGTCCGGCACGACCAGCCCGAGGGCCGTCGTCCGGCCCCTCGCCATGGCCTGCGCGATGCCGTCGGGCGAGTAGCGCAGGCGGGACGCGGCCTCGAGCACCCGCTCGCGGAGGTCCGCCCCCACGGTGCGGTTGGCGCTGCCGTTCAGGGCCCGGGACGCGGTCGCGAGCGACACACCGGCCTCGCGGGCCACGTCGCTGAGCGTCACCTGTCCGGCCATGGCCGCAGGGTAGGCGCATTCCCGGGCGTGCCGAGGGCCGCTTCTGGGTGGCAGGACCCAGCCGCGCACCCCACCGCGCGGGCGACGTCCGCGGCCGCCGGGTGTCCGGAACGTCCACGACGGCGCGACGGGCACCGCCCTACGGTCGGGGCATGACACCTCGCCTGGACCTCGTCGGCCTCGTCGCGGCCGACCTCCCCCGCACCCTCGCGTTCTACCGCGCCCTCGGCGTCGACGTCCCGCCCGGGGCCGACGCCGCGCCGCACGTCGAGCTCGCTGTGGGCGGGCTCCGGCTGGCCTGGGACACCGTGGACGTCGTGCGCTCCTTCGACCCCGGGTGGGAGCCGCCGACCGGCGGGCACCGCGTCGCGCTGGCGTTCGCGTGCGCCGACGCCGCGGAGGTCGACGCCACCTACGCGCGGATGGTGGACGCCGGCTTCGCCGGGCACCTGCCGCCGTGGGACGCGGTGTGGGGCCAGCGCTACGCCGTGCTGCACGACCCCGACGGCACCGCCGTCGACCTGTTCGCACCGGCGGGCTGAGGCGGCCCGACGCCCCGTCCCGTCACCGCGCGACCCACCCCCGGCGCCCGGCGAAGCCGGCGTCCACCATCCGCGCGTAGGT
>JACXUT010000052.1 GCA_014763765.1 Micrococcales bacterium | reverse complement strand
CAGCGCGGCTGAGGGCCGGGGCCGGCCCGCCCGGCCCCGGCCCTCAGCCGCGCTGCGAGAACGCCGCGTCGAACGCCGCGTCGGGGGCGTCGAACGCGAGCCGCCGCACGAACGCCAGCGCCTCGGGCGCGCCGAGCAGCCGGTCCATCCCGGCGTCCTCCCACTCCACGGAGATCGGCCCGTCGTACCCGATGGTGTTGAGCACCCGGAACGCGTCCTCCCACGGCACGTCGCCGTGCCCGGTGGAGATGAAGTCCCAGCCGCGGCGCGGGTCCGCCCACGCCAGGTGCGACCCGAGCCGGCCGTTGCGCCCGTTGGACATCCGCTTCTTCGTGTCCTTGCAGTCCACGTGGTAGATCCGGTCGCGGAAGTCCCACAGGAACGCCACCGGGTCGAGGTCCTGCCAGACCATGTGGCTGGGGTCCCAGTTGAGGCCGAACGCCTCGCGGTGCCCGATGGCCTCCAGCGTCCGGACGGTGGTCCAGTAGTCGTAGGCGATCTCCGACGGGTGCACCTCGTGCGCGAACCGCACGCCGACCTCGTCGAAGACGTCGAGGATCGGGTTCCAGCGGTCGGCGAAGTCCTGGTACCCGGCGTCGACGGCCGCCTGGGAGACGGGCGGGAACATCGCGACGTACTTCCAGATGGACGACCCGGTGAAGCCCACGACGGTCGTCACCCCGAGGCGGGCGGCCATCCGGGCGGTGTGCTGCATCTCCGTCGCGGCGCGCCGCCGGACGCCCTCGGGGTCGCCGTCGCCCCACACGACGTCCGGGAGGATGTCGCGGTGGCGCTGGTCGATCGGGTCGTCGCAGACCGCCTGCCCCTTGAGGTGGTTCGAGATCGCCCAGACCTGCAGGCCGTACCGCTCGAGGACGTCGAGCCGGCTCTGCACGTACGCGTCGTCGTCCCAGCGCCACGGGTCCAGGTGGTCGCCCCAGCAGGCGATCTCGAGGCCGTCGTAGCCCCACTCGGAGGCGAGCCGGGCGACCTCCTCGAACGGCAGGTCGGCCCACTGGCCGGTGAACAGCGTGACGGGTCGTGCCATGGTGCGCGCTCCTTGTCGGGTGGGCGGGGTCGCGGCCGGGCGACCCACGAGGTCGGGGGTCAGGGCAGCGGGACCCAGCGGCTGTCGTCGGCGGCGCTGCGCTCCACGGCCTCGAGCACGCGCTGCACCCCGAGCCCGTCCGCGTACGACGGGCGGGGGTCGCGGCCGGCGGCGATGTCGCCGACCAGGTCGACCACCTGGTGCGTGAACGCGTGCTCGTAGCCGAGGCCGTGGCCCGCGGGCCACCAGTGCGCGATGTAGGCGTGCTGCGGCTCGGTCACCACCACGCGGCGGAACCCCGCGACGGCGGCGTCCTCGGTGGCGTCGTGGACGTGCAGGACGTTCATGTCCTCGAAGTCGAACGCGAGGGACCCGCGCTCGCCGTTGACCTCCAGGCGCAGGGCGTTCTTGCGCCCGGTCGCGAACCGGGTGGCCTCGAAGACGCCGAGCCCGCCGCCGGAGAGCCGGGCCAGGAACACCGCGGCGTCGTCGACGGTCACCGGCCCCCGCTCGGTGCCCGCCGTGCCGTGCAGACCGGAGAAGTCCGCGGCGACCGGGCGCTCCCGCACGAACGTCTCGAGCAGGGCGGAGACGCCCGTCAGCCGCTCACCGGTCACGTACTGGGCGAGGTCCACCGCGTGCGACGCGATGTCGCCGAGCGCGCCGGAGCCCGCGGCCTGCTTGTCGAGCCGCCACGACAGCGGCGCCTCGGGGTCGGTCAGCCAGTCCTGCAGGTACTGCACCCGCACGTGGCGGACCGTGCCGATGCGGCCCTGCTCGACGAGGGTGCGGGCGAGCCGCACCGCCGGCACGCGCCGGTAGGTGTAGCCGACCATCGAGCGCACTCCCCGCGCGGCGGCGGCCTCCGCGGCGGCGACCATGAGCTCGGCCTCCGCGACGGTGTTCGCGAGCGGCTTCTCGCACAGCACGTGCTTACCGGCCTCCAGCGCCGCGACCGCGATCTCGGCGTGCGTGCTGCCGGGGGTGCAGATGTCGACCAGGTCGACGTCGTCCCGGGCGACCAGCTCCTGCCACGAGGTCACGGACTCCTCCCAGCCGAGCCGGTCCGCGGCCGCCTTGACCGCGCCCGCGTCGCGGCCGCCGAGCACCCGCATCACCGGCGTCCGCGGCAGGTCGAAGAACCGGGGCGCGGTCCGCCACGCCTGCGAGTGCGCCGCGCCCATGAACGCGTACCCGACCATCCCGACGCGCAGCGGCGCCGTCGTCGTCCCGTCCGTCACGAGACCCTCCTCTGCTGGGGGCGACGGGGCCGGCCGGCACGCGCCCGGCCCCGTCGCCCGCCGGTCAGGACTCGAACGCCGAGTCGATGTACTGGTCGACGTTGTCCGCGGTCACCACGGGTGCGTAGAGCTGCACCGTGCGCGGCACGCCGGAGGACGCGAGGTCGCTCAGCGACTTCTCGTGCGCGACGAGCCGGGCCAGGCGGATGCCGTCCGCCGCCTGGGTGGACGGGTAGATGACGGTCGCCTGCAGGACGGAGTCGCCGGACTGGATCTCCCGCATGACGTTCGCGGAGCCCGCGCCGCCGACCATGAAGAACTCGTCGCGGCCGGCGTTCTCGATGGCGGCCAGGACGCCGACGCCCTGGTCGTCGTCGTGGTTCCAGATGGCGTCGATCTCCGGCGCCGCCTGCAGCAGGTTCGCCGCCGCCTGCTCCCCGCCCTGGACGGTGAAGTCCGCGGCGACGCGGTTGCTGACCTCGAGGCCGCAGCCGTCGAGCGCGTCCGCGAAGCCCTGGCTGCGGTCCTGGGTCAGGGGCAGCGAGTCGATGCCGGCGATCTCGGCCACCACGGCGCCCGGGTCGTCGCCGAGCTGCTCGCAGATGTACGTGCCGGCGGAGACGCCCATGCCGTAGTTGTCGCCCAGCACGGTGGCGCGGGAGGCGAACGGGCTGGAGAACTCGCGGTCGACGTTGATGACCGGGATGCCGGCGTCCATCGCCTTGGTCGCGACGTCGGTGAGCGCGGCCCCGTCGAACGGCAGCAGCACGATCGCGTCGACGCCGTCGTTGATGAACTGCTCGATCTGGCTGATCTGGAGGTTGACGTCGTTGGTGCCCTCGGCGACGCGGAGCTCGACGTCGGAGTACTTCTCGGCCTCCTTCTGGGCGGCGGTGGTGATGGCGCCCATCCAGCCGTGGTCGGCCGCCGGGGCGGAGAAGCCGATGACGACCTCCTCGCCGGCCTCGTCGTTGTCGGACACGGCCTGCTGGGAGGTGGTGCCGCCGTCGGCGTCGCCGTCGTCCTCCTCGGCCGGGGTGTTGGAGGTGCAGGCGGTCAGGAGGGCGACGGACAGCACGGCGACGGACGCCAGCGTGCGGCGGCGGCGCAGGGTCGGGCGAGCGGACATGGGATCTCCTTCGACGATGTCCAGCGGGCGGGTGGGTGTCGTGCGGTGGGCCTCCGAGCGGGCGCGACGCGGTGCGCCGGGCCGTCGGCGGCTAGGTCGTGCGGGGTGCGGAGCGCGTCGTGAAGCGCTGCTGCAGCAGGACGGCGGCGATGATGATCGCGCCCTTGGCGACGGCCTGGACCGAGGAGTCCAGGTTGTTCTGGACGAAGATGTTCGTGAGCGTCGCGAAGATCAGGACGCCCAGGACGGTGCCGACGATGGTGCCGCGGCCGCCGGCGAGCAGCGTGCCGCCGACGACCACCGCGGCGATCGCGTCCAGCTCGTAGAGCTGGCCGTTGGTGGAGGACCCCGCGCCGGTGCGGGCCAGCATCATGACCCCCGCGATCCCGGCGGCGAGGCCGGACAGCGCGTACAGCAGCATCGTGTGCCGCCGGACCGCGATGCCGGCGAGCCGGGCGGCCTCCGGGTTGCCGCCGACGGCGACCGTGCGGCGGCCGAACGTCGTGCGGTTCAGCAGGAACCAGCCCGCGACCGCGACGGCGGCGAAGATCCAGACGATCTTCGGCACGCCGAGCAGGTCGCCCTTGAACGTGGACGAGAACGACGACACGGTCACGAGCTGGGTGCGACGCTGCGCGATGAGCTCGGCGAGCCCCCGGGCGGCGACGAGCATGGCGAGCGTCGCGATGAACGCGACCACCCTGCCGTAGGCGACGAGCACGCCGTTCACGAGGCCCGCCGCCATGCCGACGAGCAGCGCGCAGCCGACCATGACGATCCAGCCGTACTGCTCGGCCATGGTCTGGGTCGCGAGCGTGGTCGCCCACACCGACGCGAGCCCGAGCACCGACCCGACCGACAGGTCGATGCCGCCGGCCGTGATGACGAACGTCATGCCGATGCTGATCACCCCGATGATCGAGGCGGTCGACAGGACGACGAGGAGGTTGTCGACGCTGGCGAACCTGCTGCCGGCGGTGACGTAGCCGACCACGCCGATCGCGGCGAGCGCGATGACGAGGCCGAGGGTGCGGGCGGCGCCGCCGGAGGCCGGGCCGCGTCGGGTGCGCCCGGGCGACGGGGCCGCGCGCTCGACCCGGACCGACTCGTCCGCCGTCGGCGCCGAGACCTGGTGCTCGCTCACGCGGCACTCCCTTCCATGACGAGGTCGAGCACGGCGTGCTCGTCGATGGCGGCGGCGGGGCCCTCGTGGACGACCCGCCCCTCGGAGACGACGAGCACCCGGTCCGCCAGGCCGAGCACCTCCGGGATCTCGCTGGACACGACGACGACGGCCGCGCCCTCGTCGGCGAGCCGGCGCACGAGGCCGTAGATCTCGGCGCGCGCGCCGACGTCCACCCCGCGGGTCGGCTCGTCGAGCAGCAGCACGCGGCAGCCGTGGACCAGCCAGCGCGCGAGCATCGCCTTCTGCTGGTTGCCGCCGGACAGGGTGCGCATGGCCCGGTCGACGCCGACGGGACGCAGGTCGAGCGCCTCGGCCTGCTCCCGGGCCGCCGCCCGCTCGGCGCGCTCGTCGAGCAGGCCGCCGCGCGCGAACCGCCCGAAGGTCGAGAGCGTGATGTTCCGGTAGACGGGCTCGTCCAGCAGCAGGCCCTGGGCCTTGCGCTCCTCGGGGGCCAGCCCGACGCCGGCGGCCACCGCGGCCGGGACCGCCCCGGGGCGCAGCCGGCGGCCGGCGACCTCGACGCTCCCGGCCGTCGCCCGGCGCGCCCCGTAGACGGTCTCCAGGATCTCCGACCGGCCCGACCCCACCAGGCCCGCGAGCCCGAGGATCTCCCCGGCGCGGACCTGGAAGGTCACGTCCTCGAACGCCCCCCGCAGCGCGAGCCCCTGCACGTCGAGCACCACGGGTGCGTCGGGCGCGACCCCGGGCGCGGGCGGGAACGCGTACTCGACCGCCCGGCCGGTCATGAGGCGGATGAGGTCCCGGGTGGGCGTCTCGCGCGCCGGCAGGTCGCGGGCGACCGTCCGGCCGTCCTTGAGCACCGTGATCCGGTCGCCGATCGCGCGGATCTCCTCCATGCGGTGCGAGATGTAGACGATGGCCACGCCGGACGCCGTGAGCTCGCGCACCACCCGGAACAGGTTCTGCACCTCGTCGGAGTCGAGCACCGCGGACGGCTCGTCCATCACGATGACCCGGGCGTCGTGCGACAGGGCCCGCGCCATGGAGACGACCTGCTGGGCGGCGGCGGGCAGCGAGCCGACCTCCTGCCCGGGCGAGATCTCCGGGTGGCCGAGCCGGGCGAGCAGCTCGCGGGTGCGGCGGCGGGCGTCGCGCCGCCGGGAGACGCCGGCGGTCGCGAGCTCGTGGCCGAGGTACACGTTCTCGGCGACGGTGAGGCCGCCGACGACGTCGAGCTCCTGGTACATCGTGGCGATGCCGAGCCGCAGGGCGGCCACGGGGTGCGGGATCGTGACGACCTGCCCGTCGACGCGGACCTCGCCCTCGGTGGGCTGGTGGGCACCGGCCAGCACCTTGATGAGCGTCGACTTGCCGGCACCGTTCTGCCCGAGCAGGCAGTGCACCTCCCCCGGCAGCACGTCGAGGTCGACGCCGTCCAGGGCCCGGGCTCCGGGGAACTGCTTGACGATGCCGCGCATCCGCAGCAGCGGCTGCGGGTCCTCCCGCGGGGGGTCCTCGTTGACCATGGGGCGAACGTAGGCCCACTTTTGACGCTCGTCAATCATAAGTACGACGCCGGTCGTCGGAGTTACCCAACCGTGATGCGCAGAAGTGGGCGGGGTTCGTGGTTCACTAAGCGCCATGCAGGACGTCGTGAGGCTCCCCCAGCGGCACACGGGCGCGGGCGATCTGTTCCAGCTGCTCCGCGACGGGGCGCCGCGCACCCGCGCCGACCTCGCCGCCGCGACCGGCCAGGCGCGCTCCACCGTCACGACCCGGGTCGACCAGCTGCTGGCCGCCGGGCTCATCGCGCCGGCCGGGGAGGCGTCGTCCACCGGCGGGCGGCCGCCGACCACCTTCGCGTTCCGGCCGAGCGCCCGGGTGGTGCTCGCCGTCGACCTCGGTGCCACCCACGCCCGCATGGCCGTCACCGACCTGGCCTCCACCGTGCTGGCCGAGGCGGAGGCGCCGCTGCCCATCGCAGACGGCCCGGACGTCGTGCTCGGCTGGGTCGTGGAGCACGGGCGCGCGCTGCTCGCGCAGGCCGGCCGGGAGCCCGACGACCTCGTGTCCGTCGGCGTGGGGCTGCCCGGGCCCGTCGAGCACTCCACCGGCCGGCCCATCAACCCGCCGATCATGCCCGCCTGGGACGACGTCGACGTGCCCGGCATCCTCGCGGCGCAGCTCGGGGCGCAGGTGCTGGTCGACAACGACGTGAACCTCATGGCCCTCGGCGAGCACCGCTCCGCGTGGCCGGACGTCGACGACATGCTGTTCGTCAAGGTCGCCACCGGCATCGGCTCCGGGATCATCTCCGACGGCCGGCTGCGCCGCGGCGCGCAGGGGGCCGCGGGCGACATCGGCCACATCGCGGTGCCCGGCGCGGCGGACGTCCCGTGCCGGTGCGGCAACCTCGGCTGCCTCGAGGCGGTCGCCAGCGGGCGGGCGCTCGCCGAGCAGCTCGCCGCCGCCGGGCTGCCCGCGCGCGACGGCGCCGACGTCGTCGCCCTGGTCCGGGCCGGCGACCTCGCCGCGGGACGCGCCGTCCGGCAGGCCGGCCGCGAGATCGGCTCGGTGCTCGCGGCGTGCGTCAGCCTGCTGAACCCGTCGCTGGTGGTCATCGGCGGCGTCGTGGCGGAGGCGGGCGAGCACCTCATCGCCGGCATCCGCGAGGTCGTCTACCAGCGCTCCCTGCCGCTCGCGACGCAGCACCTGCGCATCGTCACGTCGCAGGCCCGGTCGCAGGTCGGCATCCTCGGCGCGTCCGCGATGGCGGTCGACCACGTGCTCGCGCCCGAGGCGGTCGACGCGCTGGTCGAGTCGCGCATCGCCTGACGCGGGACCTGCCGACCCGGCGCTCCGGGCGGATCAGGCGACGGCCGCCCCCGCCACGGCCGCCAGGGCCGACCGCAGCGCCGCCGCCCGCTCGGCGAAGCCGCGCTGCCGCCGGACGTACTCCGCCTTGCCCTCGGGCGTCTCGATCGCCACGGGCTCCAGCCCGTACGCCGTGACGTCGTACGGGGACGCCTGCATGTCCGTCCGGCGGATCTCCGCGGCGAGCTCGAACGCGTCGAGCAGCAGGGCGCCCGGCACCAGCGGGCCGAGCTTCAGGGCCCACTTGTACAGGTCCATGTTCGCGTGCAGGCACCCGGGCTGCTCGTCGCGCACCTGGGACTCCCGGGTCGGCTGCGTGGCGTTGCGGGGGCGCGCCGCGGGCGTGAAGAACCGGAACGCGTCGAGGTGGGTGCACCGGATGCGGTGCGACTCGACGACCGCGTCCGTCCCGGCGGACCCGAGGCGCAGCGGGAGAGCGTGCCGCCGGTCGGCACCGTCCTGCCGGTAGACCATCGCCCACTCGTGCAGCCCGAAGCAGCCCGTCGCGGCGGGGCGGGCCGCCGTCGCGGACAGCAGCGCGTGCACGTACCGGACCGTGTCGCCGCGGTCGGCGAGGAACGCGTCGAGGTCGAGCGTCACGACGCCGTCGCCGTCCGCGCGGTACCAGCGCCAGCCGGCGTGCGGCGCGGGGCCGTCGGCACCGGGGGCCAGTCCGGCACCGGCTCCGGGGTGCCAGCGCCGGAGCTGCGCGGGCTTCGCCGGGTAGTACTCGAACAGGAAGTCCTCGACCGCGTGCCGCTCCCCGCGCGCCCGGCGTTCGCGGTGGGCCGCCGTCAGCGCGTCGGCGCGTGCCGCGTGGGCGTCCACCGCCGCCCGCCAGGCGGCGGCGTCCAGGACCTGCGGCGCGGTCGGCGGCGCGGGGTCGGGCAGGGCGGTGGCGGTCACGTCGTCCAGGGTAGGAGGCCCCGCGACCGCAGGCGCCGCCCGGTCGCGCCGCCGGGGACGGCCGGCACCGTCAGCACCGCGAGGCAGGCCACGACCAGGGCGACCCCGGCCCAGCCGGCGGCGGGCAGCCGCTCACCGACCACGAGCACCGCGAGCACCGCAGCGACGGCGGGCTCGAGCAGGGTGAGCGTGGTCGCCGTGCTGGCCGCGACGTGCGCGAGCCCCCAGCCGAACAGCACGTACCCGGTGAGCATCGGCACGAGAGCCATGTAGACGCCGACCGCGGCGTTCGGCCACGACGCCACCAGCGGCGCCCCGGTCAGCGCCAGCACCGGAAGCAGCAGGGTCCCGCCCACGCCGAACACGGCACCCATCGACGCCCGCGACGGTACCCCGGCGCGCATCAGCCGGTGCGCGACCCAGGAGTAGAGGGCGTACGTCGCGCCGGCGACCAGGCCGAGCCCCACGCCGGCGGCCGACGCCCCCGCGCCCGGGGCCCCGGGCGACGCATCGGCGGCCCCCACGGCCTCCGCGGCGCAGAGCAGCACCACGCCCGTGAGGCCCACCCCCGCCGCCAGCACCCAGCGCCGGGTCAGCCGTCGCCGGTCCACCACCCGCTCGACGAGCGCCGACGCCAGCGGGGCCGACCCGAGCGACACCACCGTGCCGACGGCGACCCCGGCCAGGCGCATCGACGAGTAGAACGCGAGCGGGTACACGGCCACCGCCAGCCCGCCGAGCAGCACGAGCCGGTGCCGCGCGCGCAGCGCCCCGGCGTGCACGCGCAGCAGCCGGCCGGCCAGCGCGGCCTGCAGCAGCCCGCCGACGCCCATCGCCGCGGCGCCGATCGCCAGCGGGCCGACCTGCGGCGCGAACGTCGCGGCCGTCCCGGTCGTGCCCCACAGCACGGAGGCCGCCAGCACGGCGAGGGACCCGAGCCCCGTGCGCGCGGCGACCGCCCCCGTCACAGACCCGCCAGCAGGTCCGACGCCAGGGCGCGCGCCCGGCCCAGCCGGTGGTCGTCGCCCTCGAGGCCCGCGCGGGCCATCGAGCCCTCGAGCAGGAACGCGAGGTGCTCCGCGAGGTCCGCGACGCGCGCCGGGTCGTCCGGGAGCAGCGCGGCGAGGTGGGAGGCGACGATGCCCTCGACCTCCTCCTTGTGCGCGCGCACCGCCGCCCGCCCCGGGTCGCCGACGGGCAGCTCGGCGGCGGCGTTCAGCAGGCCGCAGCCGCGGAACCCGTGGACGTAGCCCGCGTGCGCGTGGTCGGCGTAGGCGTCGAAGACCGCGAGCACGCCGGCGCGCGGGTCGTCGCCGGCCCGCGCGAGCCGGGCGCGGTACAGGGCGAGCCACTCGGCGTGCCGGGCGACGAGGTAGGCCTCCACGAGCTCGGCCTTGGAGGCGAAGTTGTTGTAGAGGCTCATCTTGGCGACGCCCGCGTCGGCGGTGATCGCGTCGATGCCGGTGGCGGCGATGCCGTCGGCGTAGAACCGGCGCGCGGCCGCCGCCAGCAGCCGGTCCCGCGCCGGGCGTCGCCGGACGCCGGCCGTCGAGTCCGCCGCGTGCCGGGTCCCCGTCATCGCCCCCGCCTCCGTCCGTCGCGCCGTCGGTAGGTAGATCGGTCTACCCACCGCCGCATCGTCACACGGCGTCGGCGTACGTGTCCACCACCGAGACGTCGAGTGCGAACTCCACCGGCGTCGGCCCGAACAGCAGCCGGCCCGCCTCCACCGCGGCCTCCCGGACGATCACGGCGACCTGCTCCGCCACGTCGACGGGCGCGTGCACCATCACCTCGTCGTGCAGGAAGAACACCAGGTGCGGCCGGCCGGGCAGCTCGCGCAGCCGGCGCCGCAGCTCCGCCATCCAGCACAGCGCCCACTCCGCCGCCGTCCCCTGCACGACGAAGTTCCGCGTGAAGCGGCCCCAGTCGCGCGCACGCCGGCGGACCTCGCGGACATCCTCCGGCGCCGCACCCTCCGCCGAGGCCGCCTGCCGCGCCGCCAGCCACGCGGCCGGCGGGCGCGGCGAGGACCTGCCGAGCCACGTCGTCACCTGCTCGCCGCGCTCCCCTGCCCGCGCAGCCTCCTCGACCAGCGCGACGGCCCGCGGGTAGGCGCGCGCGAGCTGCGGCATGAGCACGGCGCTCGCGCCGGTGGTCGCGCCGTAGATGGCCCCGAGCATCGCGTACTTGGCCTGCTGCCGGTCCGCGACCGTGCCCGCCTCCACCACGCCCGCGTACAGGTCCGCGTGCCGGCCGGCGGCCGCCATCGCCTCGTCGCCCGACATCGCCGCCAGCACCCGCGGCTCGAGCTGCGCGGCGTCGGCCACGACCAGCCGCCAGCCCGGGTCGGAGCGCACGGCAGCCCGGATGCCCGCCGGCAGCTGGAGCGCGCCGCCGCCGCTGCTCGCCCACCGCCCGGTCACCACGCCGGCGGGCACGTAGTCGGGGCGGAACCGGCCGTCGCGCGCCCAGCGGTCCATCCACGCCCAGCCGTTCGCGGACAGCAGCCGGGCGAGCTTCTTGTACTCCAGCAGCGGCTCGCGCACGGGGTGGTCCTGCGCGCGGATCTCGGAGGTCCGCGTCGACTCGACGTCCAGCCCGGCCGCGCGCAGCGCCCGCAGCAGCTCGGGCTGGGAGTCCGGGTTGAGACCGGGACGGTCCAGCGCCGCCGCGACCTGCCCGGCGAGCTCCGCCAGCCGCGCGGGGCGCTCGCCGTCGCGCGGCCGGGGACCGAGCAGCTGCGTCAGCAGGGCGTCGTGCACGTCCGCGCGGAACGGGAGCCCGTCGTGCCGCATCTCCGCCGCGATGAGCGCCCCCGCCGACTCGGCCGCGAGCAGCAGCCGCAGCCGGCCGTCGTCCCCGCACTCCTGCAGCGCGCGGAGCTGCCGGCCGAGCTCGCCCGGCACGTCCGGCGCGTCGGCGGGCTCCGGTCCGGGCAGGTCGTCGAACAGGCTGGGCTCCGCGGCGTCCTGCTGCTCGGCCGCGGGCGCGGCGCGGTCCCACGGGCCGTCCGGCTCCGCGGCGAACGCCGTCCCCGCGCAGCGGGTGCTGCGGCGCAGGACGACGTGGCACAGGCGCAGGTCGTGCGCCCGCTCCACGCGCACCCCGGCGGCGAGCAGCGCCGGGTACCAGTGCTCCGTGTCGTCCCACACCCACCGCGGGCGGGTCCGCTCCCGGTCCGCCACGGCGGCCGGCAGGTCCGGTCCGGCGACCCGCTCCGGGGGGCCCGCCTCCCCCGCGACCGCCTCGGCGGCGCCGGCGACCTCCCGCAGCACGGCGCCACCGGGCCGGTCGGGGTCGGCGGCGACGAGGACGAACGGCACGCCGTCCATTCTCGCTGCACGGTCCGACACCCGGGCCGTGCACGTCCTACGCTGGCACGATGACCGAGCAGGCGAGCGGCCCCGCGGGGCTCCCCGAGCAGGAGACGATCCTCCTGGCGGCCTTCGAGGGCTGGAACGACGCGGGCTCCGCTGCGAGCCAGGCGCTCGAGCACCTGCACGAGGTGTGGGGCGCGGAGCAGGTCGACGAGCTGGACCCGGAGGAGTACCACGACTTCCAGGTCAACCGCCCCGTGATCGCCGCGGGCGCGGACGGCCGCCGCGAGATCACCTGGCCGAGCACCGCGGTCGCCGTCGCCACGGCCCCGCGGTCCCGGCGCCAGATCGTGCTCGTCCACGGCATCGAGCCCTCGATGCGGTGGCGGCGCTACTGCGGCGAGCTGCTGGACATCGCCCAGGGGCTGCGCGCGACCACCGTCGTCACGCTGGGCGCGCTGCTGGCGGACGTCCCGCACACCCGTCCCATCCCGGTGACCGCCACCAGCGAGGAGCCGGGGGTCCGGGACGCGCTCGGCCTCGAGGCGAACTCGTACGAGGGCCCGACGGGCATCGTCGGCGTCCTGCAGCACGAGGCCGCCGCGCGCGGGCTGCGCACCGTGTCGCTGTGGGCGGCCGTGCCGCACTACGTCGCGCACCCGCCGTCGCCCAAGGCCACGCTCGCGCTGCTGCACCGCATCGAGGCGCTCACCGGCGAGGCGGTGCCGCTGGGCGACCTGCCGGAGGACGCCGCCGCGTGGCAGGCGGGCGTCGACGAGCTCGCGGACGAGGACACGGAGATCGCCGAGTACGTCCGCCAGCTCGAGGAGGCCAAGGACACCGCGGAGCTCCCCGAGGCGAGCGGCGAGGCGATCGCCCAGGAGTTCGAGCGCTACCTGCGGCGCCGCGACAAGGGCATCGGCGGCTGAGCCCGACCGCCCGCGGCGCCGCCCGGGGCTAGAGCCGCACGCCCAGCAGCGCGTTGACGGCGCGGGCGACCACGCCCGGCGCCCCCTGCTCGTCCTCGGCGCCCGCGAGCGCGGCGTCCGCCCACGCGTCGACGGCCCGCAGCGCCCGCGGCGCGTCCAGGTCGTCCGCCACCGCGGCACGCACCTCGGCGAGGGTGGCGTCGGCGGACGGGCCGCCGTTGCCCGACACCGCGGCGCGCCACCGCTCCAGGCGCGCCTGCGCGGAGACCAGCACGTCGTCGGTCCACTCCCAGTCGGCGGCGTAGTGGTGGTCGAGGATCGCCAGCCGCACCGCCATCGCGTCCACACCCCGGGCGCGCAGCTCGGAGACCAGCACGAGGTTGCCCAGCGACTTGCTCATCTTCTCGCCGTGCAGGCCCACCATCCCGGTGTGCACGTGCGTCCGCGCGCCGTGGCCGGCGTCGACCAGCCGGGCGTGGGACGTGCTCATCTCGTGGTGCGGGAACCGCAGGTCGGACCCGCCGCCCTGCACGTCGAACGGCAGGCCCAGCCCGTCGCGCGCGATCACCGCGCACTCGATGTGCCAGCCCGGGCGCCCGCGTCCCAGGTCGCCGCCGTCCCAGCAGGGCTCGCCCGGGCGCGCCGCCCGCCACAGCAGCGGGTCGAGGGGGTCGCGCTTGCCCGGACGGTCGGGGTCGCCGCCGCGCTCGCCGAACAGCGTGAGCATCGTGGCCCGGTCCAGCCGTGCGACCTGGCCGAACGCCGGGTCGGCCGACAGGTCGGCGTACACGTCGCCCGCACCCTCGCCGTGGGCGTCCGGGACCCCGACGACGTACGCCGCGCCCGACGCCACCAGCGCGTCCACGGCCGCCACCACGTCCGGCACGGCCTCGACGGCGCCCGTGTACACGTCCGGGGGCACGACGCCCAGCGCGGTCATGTCCTCCAGGTACAGCGCGGTCTGGTCCGCCGCGAGCTCCCGCCAGTCGACTCCCGTCGCCTCGGCGCGCTCCAGCAGCGGGTCGTCCACGTCCGTCACGTTCGACGCGTAGCGCACGCGCTTGCCCTCGTCGAGCCACCCCCGCACCAGCAGGTCGAACGCCACGTACGTGGCCGCGTGCCCCAGGTGGGTCGCGTCGTAGGGCGTGATGCCGCACACGTACAGCGTCGCGTCGGCACCGGGCGCCGCGACGACGAGCTCGCCGCTGGAGGTGTCGCGCACGCGCACGGGCCCTCCCTGGCCGGGGAGCTGCGGGATCTGCGGGGCGGGCCAGGTGAGCACGGCGTCGAGCGTAGTCGGCGCCCCGGGGTGCTGCCGCCCGCGTCCGGGGCCGCGCGGCCGGGTGACCGCGGCCCCCGGGGCGGCGCGTCGCCGGGCGCGCGCGGGCGGACGCCGGGACAATCCGCCGCATGGAGCATGCGTGGGTCCACGGCGACGACGGCTGGACGGCGACGCCGCCGGACGGGCTGCTGGCGCTGCTGGCGGCCGCCGACCCGCCGGCCGCCTGGGTGCACGTCGACTCGGTGGGCGGTCTCGCGGACGCCGCGCGGCAGGCGGGCGTCCCGGACTCGGTGATCCGGCGGTCGGTGGACGGCGGCGGCCCGCGGGACCCGCACCACCCGCAGCTGCGGCGGCTGCCCGGCGGTGGCCGGTTCCTCGTGAGCCCGACGCTCACGTACGACGCCCGGACCCGTGACGTGCGGACGGGCACCTGGGCGGCCCTGGTGGTCGACGACGTGACGATCACCGCGGAGGAGGGCCCCGGCGGCCTGCTCTCCGACGTGCTCGAGCACCTCGCGGACCCGGACCGGCTGCCGCAGGACGTCCCCAGCCACGTGTTCGCGGCGGTGCTGATGTCGCTCGTGCGCCGCGCCGGCGACGTCGAGTCGGGCGTGGGCGAGGCCGTGGCGGACGTCGAGCAGATCGTCTTCACGCCCGCGGCGGTCGACCCGGCCGAGGTGGTGTACGACCTCAAGCGCGAGATCGCCGAGGCACGCCGCGCCCTGGTCCCGCTGCTCGCGGCGTTCCCCGAGCTGGTCGCCGAGCAGGAGGACAGCCGCCGCGAGACCCGGACCATGCGGTGGATGCGCCGGCTCGACACCGCGCTCGGCAAGGTCGACCGGCACCTGGACAGCCACGACCGGCTGCTCGGCGACATGCTGAACGTGCACCTGTCGCAGGTCTCCGTCCGGCAGAACGAGGACATGCGCAAGATCTCCGCCTGGGCCGCGATCATCGCCGTGCCGACGCTGATCGCCGGCATCTACGGCATGAACTTCGACCACATGCCGGAGCTGCACTGGCTCGCCGGCTACCCGCTCTCGGTGCTGCTCATGGCCGGTGCGGCGTTCGTGCTCTACCGGCTGTTCAAGCGCTCCGGCTGGCTGTGAGCCGACGCGCGGCTACGCTGGCACACCCTCACGCCCCCGCCGGAAGCGAGCCGACCGTGCCCCGTCCCGTCCCCTGGCTGCTGGTCGTCGCCGCCGCCCTCGTGGTCGTCGCGCTGACGCCGGCCGGGCGCGGCGCGGCGGCGGTGCTGTGGGCCGGTGCCCTGGTCGCCCTGCTGGTCGCGCTCGTGCTCGAGGTGCGGGGCTGGCGCCGCGTCAGGCGCCGGCGAGCGGGTCGAGCACCCCGGTGACGAGCAGCAGCGCCACGACCACGGCCAGGCCGATCCGGTAGACCACGAACGGCCGGTAGGAGTACGTCGACACGATCTTCAGGAACCCGATGATCACGACGTAGCCGACCACGAACGCCACGAGCGTCGCGACGATCGTCACGCCGAGCCCGGGGGTCCCGGGGGTGCCGAAGTCCCCCACGCTCGACGCGGCCTGGTACAGCCCGGAACCGAGCACCGCGGGGATCGCCAGCAGGAACGAGTACCGGGCGGCGGCCTCGCGGGTGTAGCCGAGCAGCAGGCCCGCGGTGATGGTGCCGCCGGACCGGGACACGCCCGGCACGAGGGCCATCGCCTGCGCCAGGCCGAACCACACGGCGTGCCGCGGCGTCAGCCCGGTGAGCGGCCGGCTGCGGCGCCCCCGCCGGTCCGCCCAGTCCAGCACGAGGGCGAACCCGGCCAGCGTCAGGACGATCAGCCACAGGTTGCGGAACGGCTTCTCGATCGCGTCCTGGAACAGCAGGCCGAGCACCACGATGGGCACGGAGCCCAGGGCGATGAACCAGGCCATGCGCGCGTCCGGGTCCGCCTCGCCGTCCGCCGGCGCGCCGAGCCGCGACCGCCAGTCCGTCCCGAGGTCGCCGCGCACCGCCCGCCACCAGTGGGTGCAGATCCGCACGATGTCGCGGCGGAAGTACAGCAGCACCGCCGTCTCGGTGCCGATCTGCGTGATCGCCGTGAAGGCCGCGCCCGGGTCGCCGGACCCGATCAGCTCGCCGACGATCCGCAGGTGCGCCGACGACGACACGGGCAGGAACTCCGTGAGTCCCTGCACGAGCCCCAGGACGACCGCCTCGAACACGTTCATGCGACGGTCCCGTTCTCGATGCGCGCAGCCACGAGGCGCCACGATAGCGGCTGGCGCTGCGCGCCCCGTTACCCTCGGGCGCATGGAACAGCGCCAGCTCGGACGGACCGGCCTGCGGGTCTCCCACCTCGGCCTCGGGACGCTGACCTGGAGCCGGGACACCGACGCGCAGGACGCCGCCGAGCAGCTCCGTGACTTCGCGGAGGCCGGCGGCACCCTCGTCGACACCTCCGCGTCGTACGCGGACGGCGGCGCGGAGGAGCTGCTGGGGTCGCTGCTCGGCGACGTCGTGGCCCGCGAGGACGTCGTGCTGTGCACCAAGGCCGGGGTGCGCCGGACCCCGGACGGGGGCGTCGTGGACGCGTCCCGGGGCGCCCTGCTCGACACGCTGGACGCCTCGCTGCGCCGCCTGGGCACCGACCACGTGGACCTGTGGCTGGTGCAGACGCCCGACCCGCGCACGCCCCTCGCGGAGACCGTGGGCGCCCTGCGGCGCGCGGTGGACTCGGGGCGGGCCCGCTACGTCGGGCTGTCGAACCACGCCGGCTGGCAGGTCGCCCGCGCGGCGACGCTGCTCGGCGACGACCCGGGGCTCGCCGCCGTCGAGGCCGAGTACTCGCTGCTGCAGCGGGGCATCGAGCGGGAGGTGCTGCCCGCGGCGGCCGACCTGGGCGTCGGCGTGCTCGCGTGGTCGCCGCTCGGCCGCGGGGTCCTCACCGGCAAGTACCGGCGCACGGTCCCCGCCGACTCGCGCGCCGCGTCCCCCCACCTGGCCGGGTTCGTCGAGCCCTACCTCGGGTCGGTCGCCGCCGCCGTCGTCGAGGCCGTCGTCACGGCCGCCGACGGGCTCGGGCGCGCGCCGCTGGAGGTCGCGCTCGCCTGGCTGCGGGTGCGCGCGCAGGTGGCGTCCGCCGTGGTGGGGGCGCGGACGCCCGCGCAGCTGCGCGCGTCGCTCGCGGCCGAGGACGTCGAGCTGCCGCCGGAGATCCTGCGGGCGCTCGACGAGGTCAGCGCACCGGCCCTGGGATACCCCGAGCGCCGCTGAACCCGCCCGGCGTCGGGCGCGCGCCGGGCCGGACGGGACCGGCGGTCAGGAGCCGGGACGGACCGCGTCGTCCTCGTCGTCGTAGCCGTACTCCGGCAGGTCGTCGAGGTCGTCGTCCTCCTCCGCGGCGTCGTCGTCCTCGTCCTCGTCCTCGTCGTCCTCCTCCGCGAGGTAGAACGGCGTGGCCTCGCCGTGCACGGTGCCGAGCGCGTCGTCGTACGCCTCGAAGGCGTCCGCGAGCACGTCGTACGCGTCGTCCACGGCCGGGTCGTCCTCGCCCCGCCGGGTCGCCACGGCCGTGTAGTGCGCCTCGAGGGCAGCGATCAGCCGGTCCAGCGCCGCGCGCGGGTCGATAGCCATGCGATGACCGTAGCGCCGCACCAGGCACAATGGCACCCACGACGTCAGCGGAAGGCGGTGCGCATGGCACGCACGGACCAGGGCGCGAAGCGGCCCGACTCCCCCGAGGCGGCACGGCAGTACGAGTACCGCGTCCTCACGATCCCCCGCAGCACGAGCCGCAACGACGCCCGCCGGTTGCTCACCGACGAGGCGGAGTACGGCCGCTGGGAGCTCGCGCGGACGCTGCTCTACTCCGGCGGGGAGCGCAAGGTGTGGCTGCGGCGCCGGATCATCCGGGTCCGGTCGACGCTCGGGGCGTTCGGGGACTGACCCCTCCGGCGGGGCGCTGCGGGGGGCTCAGGCCTCCCGCAGCAGCCCGTCGAGCACCCGGACGCCGAACCGCAGCGAGTCGGCGGGCACGCGCTCGTCGACGCCGTGGAACAGCGCGGTGAAGTCGAGGTCCGCCGGGAGCCGCAGCGGCGCGAAGCCGTAGCCGGTGATGCCGAGGCGGGCCAGCGACTTGTTGTCGGTGCCCGCGGACAGCATGTAGGGCAGCACGACGGCCTCCGGGTCCTGCGCGCGCAGCACGTCCGTCATCGTGTCGACGAGCGCGCCCGTCGCGGGGACCTCCAGACCGATGTCGAGGTGCTCCGGCTCCACCCGCACGTGCGGGCCGGCGAGCTCGCGCACGGTGGCCAGCACGTCCTCGTGGTCGCCGGGCAGCGGGCGGACGTCGATCGTCGCGGTCGCGCGACCCGGGATGACGTTCGACTTGTAGCCGGCCTGGAGCTGCGTCGGGTTCGCGAGCGTGCGGATGGACGAGCCGACGAACCGGCGGGCCGGGCCGAGCGCCCCGATCAGGCGGTCGATCGCCAGCGGGTCGTCCACGTCCAGCGGCAGACCCGTCAGGTCGGCCACGCCCTCGAGCAGCGCCAGCACCGTCGGGGTCAGGCGGGCGTCCCACTGGTAGGCGCCGATGCGGGCCACCGCCGCCGCGAGCTCCGTCACCGCGTTGTCCGGGTTCACCGCCGAGCCGTGCCCCGCGGTGCCGTCCGCGACGAGGCGCAGCCACGCGATGCCCTTCTCGGCGGTCTGCAGCAGGTACGCGCGCCGCCCCTGCACGTCCACGGAGAACCCGCCGACCTCCGACACGGCCTCCGTCGCGCCCTCGAACAGCTCGGGGCGGTGGTCGACGGCGTAGCGGGCGCCGAACCGGCCGCCGGCCTCCTCGTCGGCGAACATCGCGACGACCACGTCCCGCGCCGGGCGCCGGCCCTCGCGGGCCATCTGGCGGACGACCGCCAGGATCATCGCGTCCATGCCCTTCATGTCGACGGCGCCGCGGCCCCACACCATGCCGTCGAACTCCTCGCCGGCGAACGGGTCGACCTTCCAGTCCTTCGCCTCCGCCGGCACGACGTCGGTGTGGCCGTGCAGCACCAGCGCCGGGCGCGAGCGGTCCTCGCCCTCCAGCCGCACCACGACGTTCGCCCGGCCGGGCGCCGACTCGAACAGCTCGGGCTCCAGGCCGACCTCGTGCAGCAGCGCCATGACGTGCTCGGCCGCCGCCCGCTCCCCCGGCCCGGAGCCGTCGCCGTAGTTCGACGTGTCGATCCGGATGAGCTCCTGCGCGATCCGCACCACCTCGCCCTCGGCCGCCGAGGTGTCGTGCGGGTCCTGCGGCTGGGGGGCGGGTGCGGAGGTCATGCCGTCCACCGTACCGGCGCCCCCACCCCACCCCGGACGCCCGGTGGCCGCGCCGGACGCCCGGTGGCCGCGCGAGGTCGTCAGATCCGGCCGAGGTCGTCAGGTGGGCGTGACGACCTCGGCCGAACCTGACGACCTCGGAGTGCGTCCGCGGCGGGTGGGGCG
>JACXUT010000324.1 GCA_014763765.1 Micrococcales bacterium | reverse complement strand
TCGCGAAAGGACGAGGATCCTCTCGCGAACGGACGGAAACCCTCTCGCGAAAGGCTGACCGGCGTCAGGGGGCGCGGCGGAGGGCGGCGGGGGAGCGGCCGTACCAGCGGTGGACCGACCGGCGCAGGGAGCGCTCGTCGGTGTAGCCGACGCGGGTCGCGACCTCCGCGAGCGGGACGTCGCCGTGCCGCACGAGACGCCCCACCAGCCGCCGCCGCACCTCGTCGACCACGTCGGAGTACGTCGTCGCGACGTCCGCGAGCCGCCGTCGCAGGGTCCGTTCGCTCATCGCGAGCGCCCGCGCGTGAGCCGCGAGCGGCAGCACCTCGGGCAGCGCGGCCTCGACCCGGGCGGACAGCAGCGCCACGAGCTCCTGCCGGTCGACGACCTCGGCCGTCTGCTCGTCCAGCAGCCCGCGCACCAGCGCGAGCGTCCACCGGTCCGCCGTCGGGACGGGCCGGCGCCACTGCTCGGGCGCGAGCACCCAGGCGTTGCGCGCCGAGCCGAACGCGACGTCGGGCCCGAACACCGACGTCCACGGCCCCGGGTCCGACGGTGCCGGCCGGGCGAGCTCCACCCGGTGCGGCCGGAACTCCGCGCCGGCGGCGTCGCGCGCCGACCTGGTGATGCTCGCGAACCCCTCGTCCACCAGGAACTCGTCGACGCGCCCGGAGTCCCCGTGCACCTGCGCGACGACCGTCAGCAGGTCGCCGTCCCGCTCCGCGGCCCAGTGCACCATCGACCCCGCGAGGCGCTGGTACCGCACGCCCAGCGCCACGCCGTCGGCGACCGTCGGGGACGCCAGCCACCCCAGCCCGAGCACGCCCGCGGACGTGATCGGCTGCCGCGACCCCACCACCAGCCCGAGCGCCGGCACCCCGAGCGCGTCGACCGCCGCCTCGATGACCGCCCGCCCCTGCCGGAACGACACCCGCAGCGCCGGGGCCTCCACCGCCTCCCGCGTGAGCCCGCCGGCGCGCAGCGCGTCGTCGAACGGCACGCCGCGCTCGTCCGCCACGAGCATGAGGTACCGCACGAGGTGCGGGGCCACGGTCGCGGAGGTCCCGCCCGCGGCGGCGAGTGCCGGCACGGGGCCACGGTAGGGTGCGCGCACCGCGCGTGGTCAAGGCCGACCGGGCGCTCGGGGCCCCGGAGGGATCATGGCGACGGCGGATGGGGAGCGGGCGGCGGTGAGGTCAGGCAGTCCGTTCGAGGCCTTGATGGCGCAGGTGGGTCCGCCGGAGGTCGAGCTCGAGCCCGGAGGGACGGAGGAGCACGTCGTCCGCTGGGACGTCTACTCGCGCGCACTCGCCGCCGGCCGCTACGCCGGTGTCCTCCGGGCGCTGGCGGACGAGCCCGACGCGTTCCTCGCCCGCGCGGTCGCGTGGGAGCTGGTGGAGCGACCGGAGCACCGCACCGCGGCGATCGACGCCCTGGTGCCCGGACCTCACCGGGACGCGGTCGTGCGGCACGCGGCGGACGCGGGGCTGCGGGACCTCGTCGTCGAGGGCGGTGAGCTGTCCGACGTCCCGGTCGCGGACATGAGCGCGTGGTTGCAGGCGCAGTGCATCGCGTCGACGTCGAGCGAGGCGTTCCTCACGCGGCTCGCACAGGAGGGGACCCGCAGGAACCGGCACGCGGCGCGCGAACGGCTCCGGCAGGTCACTGGTGAGACCGGTCGCCAGCAGGGGTCCACCTCGTGGGTGGTCCGAGGCGTGGGCACGGCGATCGGCCCCGGATGGGACGGGGCGCCGGAGGTGAGGGGATGACGCCGGGTCGTGCGCTCGGTGCTGCGCAGGTCGTGCGGCGGGTGTCCGCATCTGCGGAGCCGTGTGCGACGCCAACGGGTGTCCTGGCTCGGGTATAGCGTGCGCGACGTGGCGCTTCTCTCCAGCGCGTCGGCCCGCAGGGTCCTCATCAAGGAGCTGGGGGCGCGTCTCGTCGAGGTCGGCTGCGTGCGGTTCGCCGGAAGGCGGATCGGGTGGGGTCTGCCTGACGCTGCGCGCTCGGATGCAGGAACAGGCGTGTCGCTCCAGATCGCGGGTTGGAGCCGGGCTTACGACCTCGAAGGAGTTCCGGCGACCATGGCATCCGCCGTTCGCTGCCAGGTCGGACGCGGTGACTTTGCTCCGGACATGTACGAGCAGATCGTCACTAGGCCCGGATCTATGCCCTCGATCCTCCACATCGTCGAGGGGTCCACCCGTCGTGCGCTTGCGGAGCATGCGTGGAGCGTGTCTTTCGCCAGGGTGTACGGCCGTGATATCCGGAGCGAAGTGGACTGGCTCTTCACGCAATGGGTGGAGGCCGATGACGCGTTCTTCCCGCTCTCTGACCCGAGCGATGTGGAGTTCTGGGTGAACTCCGTCTGGCCCGATCTCCGGGACTACCGGGTGGACATGCCCGGGCGATCTCCCGTGGTCGGGCCCTAGGGTGGCGAGCGTGAGTCAGCTGTCGACGGCCGTCGCTCGCCGGATGCTCGTCAGGTCGCTGGGGAGCCGCCTGGTGGGCGTGGGGTTCGCGCGGTTCGCGGGGAGTCGG
>JACXUT010000323.1 GCA_014763765.1 Micrococcales bacterium | reverse complement strand
CGCGGCGAGCGGCTGGACGGCGCGCGGGGCGTCGCAGGGCGTCACGGGGCGTCACGGGGCGTCACGGGGTGGCGCAGGTGGCCGGCGCGGCCCGGCGTCAGGCTCCGCGGGCCACCTCGTCCGGCAGGGAGGCGCGCAGCACCGGCCACGCGTCCGCGAACGCGGGCAGCAGCGGTCGCCGCTCGACGTCGTCGAGCGCCACCCAGGCGATCTCGAGGCTCTCGTCGTCCGTCGGCCGGGCGTCGACCGGGCCGGACGTCACCGCGACCACCGTCGTGTACGACCAGTCGCCGTGGTCGAGCACGTGCTCGCCCAGCACGCGGACCGACGACGGCTCGATCCCCGCCTCCTCCTGCGCCTCCCGCAGCGCGGCCTCCACGGCGGTCTCGTCGGGGTGCCGCGCGCCTCCGGGCAGCCCCCACGTCCCGCCCTGGTCGCTCCACAGGGCGCGGTGCTGCAGCACGACGGCCGCGGGCTGCGACCCCGAGGCCGGGCGGACCAGGAGCAGACCGGCGGCGCCGGCGAGCCCCCAGTGCCGGCGGCCGCAGCGGCAGTCCACCCAGCCGTCGCCCGGGTGCCGGGGGCGGGGGGACGTCACGTGGGCGGCCTCAGCCGACGATCTCGCAGATGGCGGACCCCGCGGCGACCATGCCCCCGACGCCCGCGGCGAGCGACGTGACGGTGCCGGACCGGTGCGCCACCAGCGGCTGCTCCATCTTCATCGCCTCGAGCACCACGACCAGGTCGCCCTCGGCCACCGTGTCGCCCTCGCCGACCGCGACCTTGACGATCGTGCCCTGCATCGGGGAGGTCAGCGTGGTGCCGGACGCCGCGACGCTGCGGGCGCCGTTGCGGCGGGGGGCGGCGCGCCGGGGACCGGCGGCCGGGCGGCCGCGCCCGGCCCGGAGCGCGAGCGCCGCGGGCAGCACGACCTCCAGGCGCTTGCCGCCGACCTCGACGACCACGCGCTCGAGCTCGGTGGGCGCCTCGTCCTCGTCGGCGCCCGCGGAGGTCACGGCGGGCGCCCCCGTGAGCGACGGCAGCCGGTCGGCGAACTCCGTCTCGATCCACCGGGTGTGCACCGCGAACGGCTGCTCCGGGTCCGTCGGGACGAACGCCGGGTCCGCCATCACCGCGCGGTGGAACGGCACGACTGTCGGGATGCCGGCGATCTCCAGCTCGGCGAGCGCACGCCGCGCCCGCTCGGCCGCCTGCTGCCGCGTCGCGCCCGTGACGACGAGCTTGGCGATCATCGAGTCGAACGCGCCGGAGACCGTGTCGCCCTCGACGACGCCGGAGTCGACGCGGACGCCCGGGCCGGCGGGGAACCGGAGCGTGGAGATCCGGCCCGGGGCGGGCAGGAACCCGGCGGCCGGGTCCTCGCCGTTCAGCCGGAACTCGAACGAGTGGCCGCGGGTCTCGACCTGGGTGTAGCCCAGCGGCTCGCCGTCGGCGATCCGGAGCTGCTCGCGGACCAGGTCGATGCCGCTGATCTCCTCGGAGACCGGGTGCTCGACCTGCAGGCGGGTGTTCACCTCGAGGAACGAGATCGTGCCGTCGGCGGCCACCAGGAACTCGCAGGTGCCGGCGCCGACGTACCCGGCCTCCCGCAGGATCGCGACCGAGGCGTCGACGAGCTGCGCGCGCTGCGCGTCCGAGAGGAACGGCGCCGGGGCCTCCTCGACGAGCTTCTGGTGCCGCCGCTGCAGCGAGCAGTCGCGGGTCGACACGACGACGACCGTGCCGTGCTCGTCGGCGAGGCACTGGGTCTCGACGTGGCGCGGGCGGTCGAGGTAGCGCTCCACGAAGCACTCGCCGCGGCCGAACGCCGCGGTCGCCTCGCGCACCGCGGAGTCGTACAGCTCGTCGATCTCGTCCTCGGAGCGCGCCACCTTCAGGCCGCGGCCGCCGCCGCCGAACGCCGCCTTGATCGCCACCGGCAGGCCGTGCTCGGCGACGAACGCGTGCACCTCGGCGGCGCCGGAGACCGGGTCCGGGGTGCCGGCGACGAGCGGGGCGCCCGCCCGCTGCGCGATGTGCCGGGCGCTGACCTTGTCACCGAGCTCGCGGATCGCGGCCGGCGGCGGGCCGACCCACGTGAGGCCCGCGTCGATGACGGCCTGCGCGAACTCGGCGTTCTCGGAGAGGAACCCGTACCCCGGGTGCACGGCGTCCGCGCCCGAGCGGCGGGCCACGTCGAGCAGCTTCGCGATGTCGAGGTACGTCTCCGCCGCGCGGGCGCCGTCCAGGGCGTACGCCTCGTCCGCGACGCGCACGTGCAGCGCCTCGCGGTCGGGGTCCGCGTAGACGGCGACGGAGCCGATGCCGGCGTCCCGGCAGGCGCGGGCGATGCGGACGGCGATCTCGCCGCGGTTGGCGACGAGGACCTTCGAGATGCGGGGCACGGCTCACGGTAACGCGGGGGGTGGGCGGGGATCACGTCCTGGCGGAGGTGCGTCCCCAAGACTGCGGAACCGCCCACCTGGCGCCGCCCGCGTTTGGAGGTTCCGTCAACGCCCCCGGGCCCCCGGGTGCCGCACTCCGC
>JACXUT010000051.1 GCA_014763765.1 Micrococcales bacterium | reverse complement strand
GATAGACTTGCCCGGTGACCTCGCACGCCTCCGCCC
Organism: Micrococcales bacterium; assembly: GCA_014763765.1. Lineage (GTDB taxonomy): Bacteria > Actinomycetota > Actinomycetes > Actinomycetales > Cellulomonadaceae > Cellulomonas. The sequence continues at coordinate 19,473 of JACXUT010000051.1, read as the reverse complement.
AGCCCGACTCCGCCCCCGCCACCGGCCAGGACGTGCCGTTCCGCTACACGGCCGACCTCGCGCGCGAGATCGAGCTCCGGTGGCAGGACGAGTGGGTGGAGCGCGGCACGTTCTTCGCGGCGAACCCCACGGGGGCGCTGACCGACGGTGACGGCGCGCCGGCCCGCGCGGGCGCCCGCCCGTTCTTCGTCATGGACATGTTCCCGTACCCCTCGGGCGCGGGCCTGCACGTCGGGCACCCGCTGGGCTACATCGCGACCGACGTCGTCGCGCGGTTCCGCCGGATGCAGGGCGACAACGTCCTGCACGCCCTGGGCTACGACGCGTTCGGGCTGCCCGCCGAGCAGTACGCGGTGCAGACGGGGCAGCACCCGCGCACGACCACCGAGGCGAACATCGAGATCATGGCGCGCCAGCTCAGGCGCCTGGGCGTCGCGCACGACCCGCGCCGCTCGTTCGCCACGATCGACCCGGACTACGTGCGCTGGACGCAGTGGATCTTCCTGCAGATCTTCGAGTCCTGGTACGACGAGGACGCCGTGCGCCCGGACGGCGGGACGGGCGCGGCCCGGCCGATCTCGACCCTGGTCGCCGCGTACGAGGCGGGCCGCGCGCTGCCCGAGGGGCTGGACGGCGTGCCGGAGGGCGCGACGTGGGCCGACCTGGACGAGGTGCAGCGCCGCCGCGTCGTGGACTCCCAGCGCCTGGCGTACGTGTCCGAGACGCCCGTGAACTGGTGCCCGGGTCTGGGCACCGTGCTGGCGAACGAGGAGGTCACCTCCGAGGGCCGGTCCGAGCGCGGCAACTTCCCGGTCTTCCAGCGCACGCTGCGGCAGTGGAACATGCGGATCACCGCGTACGCGGACCGCCTGGCGGACGACCTGTCGCTGATCGACTGGCCGGAGAAGGTCACCGCGATGCAGCGGAACTGGATCGGCCGGTCGGAGGGCGCGCACGTCGACTTCGAGGTCACCGACGCCGACGAGCCGCTGACCGTGTTCACCACCCGCCCCGACACGCTGTTCGGCGCGACCTACGTCGTGCTGGCGCCGGAGCACCCGCTGGTCGACGCGATCGCCGCGGGGCCCGAGGCGGGGTCGGCGTGGGACGAGGACGTGCCGGAGGCCTGGCGCGGGGGCGCCGCCTCGCCCGCCGATGCCGTCGCCGCCTACCGCCGCGAGGCCGCCGCCAAGACCGCCGTCGAGCGGCAGGCCGACGCCGGCCGCAAGACCGGCGTGTTCACCGGCGGGTACGCCCTGAACCCGGTGAACGGCGCCCAGCTGCCCGTGTTCATCGCCGACTACGTCCTCATGGGCTACGGCACCGGCGCGATCATGGCCGTGCCCGGCGGCGACACCCGCGACTTCGCGTTCGCCGAGGCGTTCGGCCTGCCGGTCGTCCACACCGTGCAGCCGCCCGAGGGCCACGAGGGCGCCTGGACCGGCGACGGCGCGATCATCAACTCGTCGAACGACGAGATCAGCCTGGACGGCCTGTCCGTCGCCGAGGCCAAGGCGCGGATCGTCGACTGGCTGGCCGAGCGCGGCGCCGGGTCCCGCACGACCACCTACCGGCTGCGCGACTGGCTGTTCAGCCGCCAGCGGTACTGGGGCGAGCCGTTCCCCATCGTCTACGACGAGAACGACCTGCCGATCGCGATCCCGGAGCAGTCGCTGCCCGTCGACCTGCCGGACGTGCCGGACTACGCGCCGCGCACGTTCGACCCCGACGACGCGGACTCCTCGCCGGAGGCGCCGCTGAGCCGCAACGACGACTGGGTGAACGTCACGCTGGACCTGGGCGACGGCCCGAAGGTCTACCGCCGCGACACCAACACGATGCCGAACTGGGCCGGCTCGTGCTGGTACTACCTGCACTACCTGGACCCCCAGCACGCGACCGACCAGGTCGTCGACCCGGTGCTCGAGCAGTACTGGATGGGCCCGGGCCACAACCCCGGCGACACCCACGGCGCGGGCGGGGTCGACCTCTACGTCGGCGGCGTCGAGCACGCCGTGCTGCACCTGCTGTACGCCCGGTTCTGGCACAAGGTGCTGTACGACCTGGGGCACGTGTCCAGCCGCGAGCCGTTCTACAAGCTGTTCAACCAGGGCTACATCCAGGCGTACGCGTACACCGACTCCCGCGGGGTGTACGTCCCGGCGGCCGAGGTGGTCGAGGACGAGTCGGTCGCCTCCGGGTTCAGCTGGAACGGCGAGGAGGTCCACCGCGAGTACGGCAAGATCGGCAAGTCGCTGAAGAACGCCGTGTCCCCGGACGAGATGTACGCCGAGTACGGCGCGGACACCCTGCGCGTCTACGAGATGTCGATGGGTCCGCTCGACCTGTCCCGTCCCTGGGAGACCCGCGCGGTCGTGGGGGCGCAGCGGTTCCTGCAGCGCGTCTGGCGCAACGTCGTCTCCGAGGAGACGGGCGAGGTCACCGTGGTCGACGCGGAGCCGTCGGTCGAGACCCTGCGCGTGCTGCACCGCACCATCGCCGAGGTCCGCGAGGACATGGCCGGCATGCGGATCAACACCGCGATCGCCAAGCTCATCGTCCTCAACAACCACCTGACGTCGCTGGCCGCCGTGCCGCGCTCGGTCGCCGAGCAGCTGGTGCTGATGACCGCCCCCGTCGCCCCGCACCTGGCCGAGGAGCTGTGGTCCCGCCTGGGCCACGAGCGCTCGCTGGCGCACGAGCCGTTCCCGGTCGTCGACCCGCAGTACCTGGTCGAGGACACCGTCACCTGCGTGTTCCAGGTGCAGGGCAAGGTCCGCGGGCGTGCCGAGGTGAGCCCGGACGCCGACGAGGCCACGCTGCGGGAGCTGGCCCTCGCCGACCCGGGCGTCCAGCGCGCCCTGGCCGGCCGTGACGTGCGCACCGTGATCGTGCGGGCGCCCAAGCTCGTCAACGTGGTCCCGGCCTGACGGTGCCCCGCGACGCCGGCGGCCCGCCGGACAGCCGGGAGGACGTCGCAGCAGCCACGTCCTCCCGGTCGTCGCGCCGGCTGCTGCCGGCGGCCCGGGCGGCGCTGCCGGGGACGTGGACGGCGCGGATCGCCCGTCTGCTCCGGCGGGACGTCACCGCGCCCGACGTCGTCGCCGGTGCGGCGCCCGACGGTCGCCCGGTGCCGCCGCGCGTCGCCGTCGTGACCGACTCCACGTCGTGCCTCACCGCCGCGGACGCCGAGGAGTGCGGGATCACGGTCGTGCCGCTCGACGTCGCCGCGGACGGTGAGCGCTACCGCGACGGGGTCGACCTGGGGCCGGGCGACCTCGCGGCGCTGCTGACCGCGGGCCGCCGGATCACGACCTCGCAGCCGCCCCCCGCCGCGTTCGCCCGGGCGTACGAGGCCGCCGCGGCGCACGGGGCCGTCGAGGTCGTCTCGGTGCACCTGTCGGGCGAGCTGTCGGGGACCGTGCGGGCGGCCGGCCTTGCGGCGCAGCTGGCCCCGCTGCCGGTGCACGTCGTGGACTCCCGCTCCGCCGGCATGGGCCTCGGGTTCGCGGCGCTGGCCGCCGCCGAGGCGGCGCGCGGGGACGCCTGGGGCGGACAGCCCGACGGGGCCGCCGTCGCCGCCGTGGCCGAGCAGGTCGGGCTGTCGACGGCCGCCTGGTTCGTCGTGGACTCGCTCGACCACCTGCGCCGGGGCGGGCGCCTGTCCGGAGCCGCCGCGGCGTTCGGGACGGTGCTCGGCCTGCGTCCCGTGCTGACCTTGCGCGACGGCGTGATCGAGGTGGCCGAGCGGGTCCGGACCCGGCGTGCGGCCCGGGACCGGCTCCTCGACCTCGTGGTGGCCGAGGCGCGGCGTCGCGGACCGGGCGTGCGGCTCGCGGTCCAGCACCTCGGGCGCGCGGACGACGCGGCGGCGCTCGCTGCACGCGTCGGTACGACGCTCGGCACGGCGGACGTCGTCGTCCGGGAGGTGGGTGCGGTGCTCGGCGGGCACCTCGGCGTGGGGGCGATGGCGGTGACGGTCACCGACCGCTGACGCCGGGTGACGCGGCGACGGCACGGCACCGGGTCCTCCCCAGGCGACTCGCTCGTGCGTGGTCCCCAGGCATGCGCCGCCGGGGAGGCTCCCGCGGCGGCACGGCTCGTACCGTCGCGGGCATGACCTGGTACGACGGCGGACCCGCCCCCGAGCCCGCGTCCCGGCGCGCTCGGGGACGGCACGTCGCCGCGGGAGGTGACACCGCGCGCCCGGGACGTCTGCCGGCCGGGTGGTCGGGCACGGAGACGGAGACCGCAGATGGGGACCGGGCGGTCCGGGAGCCGGCGGACCCGGATGGGGCGACCCTGGGTGCGGTGTCCTCGGGTGCGGTGTCCTCGGGTGCGATCTCCTCGGGTGTGGCAGCCCCGGGTGCGATGTCCTCGCGTGCGGCGGCCTCGGCGACTCCGGGCGCAGCGACCCCAGGTGCGGCGGCCTCGGGTGCGGCTGCCCCTGGTGTGGCGGCCTCGGGTGTGGCGGCCTCGGGTGTGGCGGTCCCGGGTGCGGCCGTCGGGTGGTCGGCGTCCTGGGCGTCCGCCGCGGACGAGGTCGAGACGTGGCACCGCGACGGCAGGAGCGTCCTCGGCGCCGTGCGCTGGTGGGTGACCCCACGGGTGGCGGTCGCCGCCGTCCTCGTCCTCGCGCTGGTCGGGGGAGCGGTCGCGCTGCGGGTCGCCGCGGCGCCCAGCGCGCCCGCCGTGGTCCTGCCCGAGCCGTCCGCCGCGGGAGCGGCGCCGACCGCGACCGACCCGTCGGACGCCGACGCGGTGGTGTGGGTGCACGTCGTCGGTCAGGTGGCCGCCCCCGGCCTCGTGGAGCTGCCCCCGGGGTCGCGCGTCGCGGACGCCGTGGCCGCCGCGGGCGGAGCGCTGCCGGACGCGGACCTTGCGGTCGTCAACCTCGCCGCCCTCGTCGTGGACGGTGCCCAGGTGAGGGTGCCTGCACCCGGCGAACCGGCGGTGCCCGCGGACGGGACGGCCGCGGGCACCGGTCCGGTGTCGGGGGCGCCGCCCTCCGGGCAGGGGCCCGGAGGGCAGGTCGACCTCAACACGGCGACCGCGGCGGAGCTCGAGGCGCTGCCGGGCATCGGTCCGGTGCTGGCGGAGCGGATCGTCTCCTGGCGCGGCGAGCACGGGGCGTTCGCGGACGTCGACTCGCTCGAGGACGTCCCGGGGATCGGCCCGGCGCTGCTCGCCGGGCTGCGCGACCAGGCGCGGGTCTGACGTGGCGAGGGCGACGTCGGCTCCCGACCGTGCCGAGGCAGGCGACACCGCTGCGGCGACCGGCCCGGGAGCGGAACGGACCGACCTGCGGCTGGTCCCCGCCGCCGGAGCCGTGTGGGCGGTGGCGCTCCTCGCCGTGGCACGACCTGCGGCGGAGCTCGCCTCTGCGGGAGCCGTGTGCGCGGTGCTCGCGCTCGGGCTGGTGGCGTCGACGTGCTGGCGCTCGGGCGCCCGGCGTGGTCGCGCCACCGGGACGGCGTCGACCGGCGGGGCACGTACGTGCGCCCAGGGATGGCGTGCCGGACGCGGGCAGGCGGTCCTCGTCCTCGGCACGGTCGGCGTCCTGCTCCTCACGACCGCCGTCCAGGTCCGCGCCCGCGAGGCCGGGGGCCTGCGTGACCTCGCCGAGCTGCGCGCGTCCGTCCGGATCACGGGCGTCGTCCGGACGACGCCGATGCCGGTCGGGGGCCCGTCCGACGACGGCGGAGAGCGCCGCGACGGCGGTGGCCGGGCGCCTCCGGGGCGGGTCCGGCTGCTGCTCGCGGTGACGGAGGTGGCGGTGGGCGCCGGACGACCGGGCCGCGACGGACCACCCGGTGACCACACGGTGCGGACCCGCGCCGCCGTGGAGCTCGTCGCGCCGGGCTCGGCCGCGGGGTTGCGCTACGGCACCGTCGTGACCGTGCCCGTGCGTCTCTCGCCGGCCCGTCACGCGGCGGACCGTGCGGTCGCCCGGGCGCACGCGACCGCCGCCCCGCAGGCCGGCGGTGGTCCTCCGGGCCCGCTCGTCGTCACCGAGCGGCTCCGGGCCGGTCTCGGCGAGCTGTCCGCCGGGCTCCCCGGGGACGCCGGGCGGTTGCTGCCCGCCGTCGCGGTCGGCGACACGCGCGGCGTCGGCGACCTGGAGCAGGCGATGCGCGACTCGGGGCTGGCGCACCTGACGGCGGTCTCCGGGGCGCACTTCTCGCTGCTCGGCGCGCTGGTCCTGGGGATCACGGCCCGGCTGCGCGTCCCGCGGTGCTGGCGGTGGGTGCCGACCGCTGTCGTGATGGCGGGGTTCGTCGCGCTCGTGCACCCGGGCGCCAGCGTGGTGCGCGCGGCCGTCATGGGAGGCGTCGGGCTGCTCGGCCTGGCCGTCGGGCGACCGTCGCGGACGGTCCCGGCGCTGGCGTGCGCGGTCGTCGTGCTGCTCGTCGTCGACCCCTGGCTCGGCCGGGACCTCGGCTTCGTGCTGTCGGTCGTCGCGACCGCGGGCATCGCCGTGCTGGCCGGACCGATCGCCCGCCGGTGGCAGGACGCGGGCGCCCGGGGTGGACGGCGCGGCCCTCCGGCCTGGTGGGTGCTGGCGTGCGCGGTGCCCGTCGCCGCCCAGGCGGTCTGCGCGCCGGTCGTCCTGCTGCTCTCCCCGCAGGTGCCGGTCTACTCCGTGCCCGCGAACCTCCTCGCCGCGCCCGCGGTCGCGCCGGCCACCGTGGGCGGCCTGGTCGCGGCCCTGCTCGGGCCCTGGTGGCCGGGCGGCGCGGCCTGGGCCGCCGGGGTCGCCGGGGCGGCCTGCTGGTGGATCGCCGGTGTGGCACGGACGGCGGCCGGCCTGCCCGGGGCGCTCGTGACGTGGGCCGGTGGACCGGTCGGCGTCCTGCTGCTGGCAGCGGCGTCGGCCGCGTCGGTGGTGCTGGTCCTGCGCTGTCGGCGGCGCGTGGCACCCTAGGCACGTGCCACCCGCGTCGACCTCCGCCCCGCGCCGTCCCTCCCGCGGCGGAGCCCGGTCGTCCGCCCCCGCGGGCGTCGCGTGGGACGAGGTGGGGCTCGCGCCGGTCGTGCTGGTCTCCGGTGCGGAGGAGCTGCTCGCGGACCGCGCGGTGGAGCGCCTCGTCGCCCTCGCCCGGGAGCAGGCCCCGGACGTCGAGGTGACGCGCGTCGACGGCGCGGCGTACACCGCAGGCGAGCTGACGCTCGCGACCAGCCCGTCGCTGTTCGCCGAGGACCGCGTCGTGGTCGTGGAGAACGTGGAGAAGGCGACCGACGACCTGGTCCTCGACGCGACGGCGTACGTCGCCGCACCGCAGACGGACGTCGTGCTCGTGCTGCGGCACGGCGGTGGTCAGCGCGGCAAGCGGCTGCTCGACGCCGTCCGCGCGGCCGGGCACCCGGTGGCGACGTGCGAGCCGCTCAAGAAGGACGCCGACAAGGTCGCGTTCGTCACCCAGGAGCTCCGGCGCGCGCGCCGTCGCATGGAGCCGCGCGCCGTGCGCGCGCTCGTCGACGCGGTCGGCAGCGACCTGCGCGAACTCGCGGCGGCGTGCAGCCAGCTGGTCGCGGACACCACGGGCGTGATCAGCGTCGAGGTCGTCGAGCGCTACTACGCCGGGCGCATCGAGGCCACGGGCTTCCGGGTCGCCGACGCCGCCGTCGAGGGATCCTCCGGCGAGGCCGTCGCGCTGCTCCGGCACGCGTTCGCCACCGGCGTCGACCCGGTCCCGCTCGTCGCCGCGCTCGCCGCCCGCCTCCGCGTGCTCGCCAAGGTCTCGGCGGTGCGGGGGCGCGGTGCCGGCGCGGAGCGCGAGCTCGGACTGGCGCCCTGGCAGCTCGACCGGTCGCGCCGCGAGCTCGCCCGCTGGACCCCGGAGGGCCTGGCGCAGGCCATCACCGCGGTGGCGCAGGCGGACGCCGAGGTCAAGGGCGCCGGCCGGGACCCGCACTTCGCCGTCGAGCGGGCCGTGCTCCGGATCGCGGCGGCCGTGCGTCGCTGAGCCCGTCGGCACGCGGAGAACCGCCGGGCAACGGGGCCCGCGACGGCTACGAGGCCTGCGACGGCCTAGAGGTACCGGCCGATCGAGTCGTGGTCGGGCCCGAGCAGGGGAGCGGACGACCGGTCGAGCAGCAGGCTGCGCTCGAGGAGGTTGCCCTGGTACAGGTCGAAGCCGAGGCGGCGACCGGCGCGCAGCTCCTCCGACGACTCGACGAACTCCGCGACGAGCAGCGCCCCGTGGGAGCGGGCCAGGTCCACGACGGGCTCACCCTCGACGTCGAGGTCGCGCGCGTCGATCTTCACGAAGTCGGCCTGGGGGAGCAGGGCCCGCTGGTCGGGGCGCGACACGAACCCGGCGAGGGCCACGCGGAAGCCCTGCTCGCGCAGGTGCCGCACGCCCCGCAGCACGTCGCCGTCGATGCGGGTGCCCGCGGCGATCTCGACGACGAGCCGGTCGGGCCGGGCGGGCAGGTGGAGGTCTCCCACGAGGAACGCCCGAGGGCACCGGACGAACAGCCAGCGGCCGTGCCCCACCTCGTCGACGTCCGCGCGCCCGAAGGTGGCGCGCAGGACGGCGCTGGTGGCCCGCTCGTGCTGGAGCTCCGACCAGGCCGCGGCGTCGGCGGACGTGGCGCCCGGGGCCCGGAAGCCGAGCTCGTAGCCGAAGGGGTGCAGTCGCGGGGAGAAGATGCCCTGGCGACCGACGACGACCTGCTCACCGGCGAGCCGGCGGTCCCACTCGCGGCGCAGCGCGTCCGGGATCGCTGCGTCGATCTCGGCGGCGAGCCGCCGCTCCGCCTCGCCCTGTCCCCTGGTCATGCGCTCTATGACATCACAGTCGTACCGGCATGACACGGGCGAAATCCTCCGACCGGCGCAGTTGCCCCGGAATCTCGCGTCACAGAGAGTGACAGTTCACCCATTTGGGCGGACCTCCGGCGAATCCCTGGAAGAGGTGGTGCCGGTACCCGTCCATCAGTCATGATCGACGTGACAGAGAGTCAACGTTCTGTGACAGGAGAGACCCATGCGCACCTCGATCAAGGCCCTCGCGACCGCCGCCCTCGCTCTCACCCTCACGCTCGGCGCCTCGGGCGTCGCCAACGCCGGCGGCGGCTTCACGATCCAGAGCGGTGCGACGGGCTGCTGCCGCATCATCGCCTGATCGCCCACGGTGCCGTCCCGGCCCGCTCCGCTGGCTCTCGGTGCGCGGAGCGGGCCGGTTCCGTGTCGGCGGCTCCCGGGTCGGCGGACGGGTGACGTGCTCGCCCCCGGACCACGTCATAGGTACAGTGACACGCATGACGACCATTGCTGACCGCGTCCGCCAGGCGCGGTTGGCCGCTGGGCTCTCCCAGACGGCCCTCGCAGGTGACGCGCTCTCGCCGAGCTACATCTCGCTGATCGAGTCCGGCCGCCGGGAGCCGACCGACGCCGCACTCGGGATCATCGCCGAGCGGCTCGGCTCGACCATCGAGTACCTCAAGCACGGCGACGAGGGACCGGCGGAGGCCCGCGCGCGGCTCGCCCTGGACTACGCGCGACTGGACCTGGTGTCCGGCGAGGCGACGTCCGCCCGCGACCGGATCATCGCGCTCGACCTCGAGGCGGTCTCGCGCCAGGTCCGCGTCGACGCGCGGCTCGCCCTCGCCCAGGCCTACGAGATGCTCGGCGACCTCGAGTCCGCCGTCGGCGTCCTCGAGCCGCTGCTGAGCCAGGCGCGGTCCGAGGGGCACCACCTCGACGCCGCCTCGGCCGCGACCGCCCTCGTCGCCTCCTACGTGGAGGCCGGCGACCTCGGGCGCGCGATCGAGCTCGGCGACCGCCAGCTCGCGGAGCTCGAGGAGGCCGGGCTCACCGGCACCGACGAGCACCTCCGGCTCGGCTCGACGACGCTGTGGGCCTACGTCGAGCGCGGCGACCTGCTCTACGCGACGCACCGCGCCGCCGAGCTGATCCGCCAGGCGGAGTCGCTCGGCACGCCGCGCGGTCGCGGCTCCGTGTACTGGAACGCCGCGCTGGTGGCCGAGCAGCGCCACGACTACGCGCTCGCGAAGCGCTACACGGAGCGCGCCCTCGCGCTGCTCGGCGAGGGGGAGGTCAGCCGTGACATCCCGCGTCTGCGCCTCAACTACGCGTGGCTGCTGCTGCGCAGCGACCCGGCCGAGCCGGCGATGGCCCTCGAGCAGCTCGAGCGCGCGGCGCCGGAGCTCGCGGTCTCGGGCTCCGAGGTCGAGATGTCCCGCCTGGACGTCGAGCGGTCCCGGGCGCACCTCATGCAGGGCGACCCGGTCGCGGCCGAGGCCTACGCCCGTGCCGCCCTCGAGCGGCTCGGCGACCAGCCCCGGCTCGAGAGCAGCGCCGCGCAGCTCGCGCTCGGTGACGCGCTGCACGCCCGCGGGGAGGTGCCGGCGGCGTCCCGCGCGTACCGCTGGGCGGCCGACATGCTCGGCATGATGTCCGCGTCCCGGCAGTCCGCGGCCGTCTGGCGGGAGCTGGGCGACCGGTTCCTCGGGCACGGGGACGTCACGGGCGCGGCGCAGGCGTTCGACCGGGCGCTGCGCGAGGCAGGGTTCCGGCCCGCGGTCCCCGCGGTGCTCTGGGAGGCGTGGAGCGCGGTGGCGCAGGACTGACCACCGCGTTCCCCACGGGGCGGCCGCGACGGTCGTCCCCGCACAGAGGGCGTCACCCCGCAGGGGGGGTGACGCCCTCGGGCGTCTCCGGACGCTCGCCGTCGACCGCCCGCGACCGCGCCGGCCGGGAGCCCCGAGGTCGCCCTCGCCGAGTGGTCGTTCGGATCCGTTCGCGCGGACGCGCCGGGCGTGTCGGCGCCTTCGGATCCGAACGGCGCGCGGGAGGCCGGGAGACGGAGGGCGAGGCGGCACGACGGAGGGCGCCACCCCTCAGGGGTGGCGCCCTCCGGTCAGGACTGCGGGCGCGTCAGAGCGTGTTGACGGCCTTGGCCAGCGCGGACTTCTTGTTCGCGGCCTGGTTGGCGTGGATGACGCCCTTCGAGACGGCCTTGTCGAGCTTCTTCGACGCGGCGACGAGCGCGACACCGGCCGCGTCCTTGTCGCCGCCGGCGACGGCCTCGCGCACGCGGCGCACGTACGTCTTCAGCTCGGACTTGACGGCCTTGTTGCGCAGGCGCGCCTTCTCGTTGGTGCGGATCCGCTTGATCTGGGACTTGATGTTGGCCACGGTGTGGTCTCTCTCGTGTGTTCGCCGGAGCGAAAGGAACAGGTCGTAGAGGGCGCGTCCAGCTCCGGGACTGGGGCGTGGGGACACCCGCGGAGAGGCGCTGGACGAGTGCCCGCCGACCCGGGCGGACACGCGACTGATGATTCTAGCAGGCCCGTGACGTCGCCGTTCCGCGCCGGACACACGCCCGTGACACGCGCGGGCCACGATCGCCCGATGGCGGACCTGTTCGACGCGTACCCCACCGGGGGCCCGGCCTGGGACGAGATGCTCGCACCCCCCGACCCGTCGTCGGGCTCGACCGCCCCGGTGCCCCGGGCGCCCTACCGCCGGGTGCACGCCGCCCTGGCCGGGCAGAGCCCGCTGGACCTGCGGGCGCGGGCGGAGGCGCTCGCGCGCTCGTACCTGGCGCAGGGCGTGACGTTCGACTTCGCGGGGGAGGAGCGCCCGTTCCCGCTCGACGTGGTGCCGCGGGTGGTCGACGGGCCGGAGTGGGACCACGTCGCGTCGGGCGTTGCCCAGCGGGTGCGCGCGCTCGAGGCGTTCCTGGCCGACGTGTACGGGCCGCAGCGGGCGGTCGCGGACGGGGTGGTGCCGCAGGGGCTCGTCGTGTCCTCGACGCACTTCCACCGGGAGGTCGCCGGCATCACGCCCGCGAACGGGGTCCGCGTGCACATGTCCGGCATCGACCTGGTGCGCGACGCCGCGGGCACGTTCCGGGTGCTGGAGGACAACGTCCGGGTCCCGAGCGGCGTGTCCTACGTGCTGTCGAACCGGCGCGCGATGGCGCAGAGCTTCCCGGAGCTGTTCGCGGCCCTGCGCGTGCGCCCGGTGCAGGACTACCCGCGCCGGCTGCTCGCCGCCCTCACCGCCGCGGCCCCGGACGGGGTCGACGACCCGACGGTCGTGGTGCTGACGCCGGGCGTGTACAACTCCGCGTACTTCGAGCACGCCCTGCTGGCCCGCACGATGGGGGTGGAGCTCGTCGAGGGGCGGGACCTGTTCTGCGCGGGCGGGCGGGTGTGGATGCGCACGACGCACGGCCGCCGGCGCGTCGACGTCATCTACCGGCGCGTGGACGACGAGTTCCTGGACCCGGTGGTGTTCCGCTCGGACTCGGTGCTCGGCAGCCCGGGGATGGTGAGCTGCGCGCGCGCCGGGACGGTCACGATCGCGAACGCGATCGGCAACGGGGTGGCGGACGACAAGCTCGTGTACACGTACGTGCCGGCGCTCATCCGGTACTACCTCGGCGAGGAGCCGGTGCTGCCGAACGTCGACACGTGGCGCCTGGAGGAGCCCGAGGCGCTGGCGGAGGTGCTGGACCGCCTGCACGAGCTGGTGGTGAAGCCCGTCGACGGGTCGGGCGGCAAGGGGCTGGTCGTCGGGCCGCAGGCGTCCCGGGCGGAGCTCGGCGCCCTGCGGGACCGGCTGCGGCAGGACCCGCGCGGGTGGATCGCCCAGCCGGTGATCCAGCTGTCCACGGTGCCGACGCTCGTGGAGGACGGCCTGCGTCCCCGGCACGTCGACCTGCGGCCGTTCGCGGTGAACGACGGCGAGCAGGTGTGGGTGCTGCCCGGCGGGCTGACGCGCGTCGCGCTGCCGGAGGGGCAGCTGGTCGTCAACTCCTCCCAGGGCGGCGGGTCCAAGGACACGTGGGTGCTGGGCGCCGCCGTGCCGCACCGGGGTGCGCCGCGGGTCGTGCCGCGGACCGTGGCCGTGGCGGCCGCGGTCCCGATCGACGCGAACCCCAGCGACGCCGGCCCGCACGCCGAGCAGCAGCAACAGCAGCAGCAGCAGGAGCAGGAGCAGGAGCCCGGGGGTGGTGCGCCGTGCTGAGCCGGATCGCCGAGTCGCTGTTCTGGATCGGCCGCTACGTCGAGCGCGCGGACGACACCGCGCGGCTGCTCGACGTGCACGTGCAGAGCCTGCTCGAGGACCCGTGGGCGGAGGAGGACCTGGCGTGCCGGTCGCTGCTGTCGGTGATGGACCGGCCGGTGCCGCCGCCGGAGGTGCACGTGGGCCGGCAGCAGGTGCTGGAGGTCCTGGCGTACGACCGGGTGGCCCCGTCGTCGATCGTCGGCTCGCTGGCCGCCGCCCGTGAGAACGCCCGACGCGCGCGCGAGATCGTGTCGACCGAGCTGTGGGAGTGCCTGAACTCGGCGTGGAACCAGCTGCCGGCGCAGCTGCGCCCGACGCGCCCGCACGACTACTTCACGTGGGTGCGGGAGCGGGCCGCGATCGTCGCGGGGCTGACGGACTCGGCGACGTCGCGGGACGACACGTGGCGGTTCATGGTGCTCGGCCGCTCGATCGAGCGGGCGGACATGACCGCCCGCCTGGTCACGACGCAGGCGCTCGCAGGGTCCGGCGGGCCGGGCTGGACCACCCTGCTGCGGTCCTGCGGCGCGCACGAGGCGTTCCTGCGCACGTACCGCGGCACGGACTCCGCGGAGCGGGCGGCGGCGTTCCTGCTGCTGGACCGGACGTTCCCGCGGTCCATCGTCTACGCGCTCGGGCAGGCCGAGGAGTGCCTGACCGCGCTGGAGCCGACGCTCGCGCCCGCCGGGGCGGTGGAGGCGATCCGCCACCTCGGGCACGCCCGCACGAGCCTGGAGTACCGCCCGCTGACGGAGGTGCTGGAGGCCCTGCCGGCGGAGATGGAGCGGGTGCAGCGCGCGTGCGCCGCCGCGAGCGACGCGATCCGCCGCCGGTACTTCCCGTCCGGGAGCGTCACCACCTGGGTGGGGGAGGTCGTCTGATGGGCACGAGCACGCTGCACGTGGTGCACACCACCGCGTTCCGGTACACGGGCGCCGTGACCGCGTCGTACAACGAGGCCCGGATGACGCCGCTGCCGCAGCCGGGCCAGCGGGTGCTCGACGCGCGGCTCGACGTGCAGCCGCACACCTGGGCGCACGAGTACCGCGACTACTGGGGCACGGCGGTGACGGCGTTCGAGGTGCTGGCGCCCCACGAGTCGCTCGTCGTGACGGCCGAGAGCCGCGTGGAGGTCACCGCCCCGCCCGCCCCGCGCTCGGCCGGCGACTGGGCCGTGCTGCGCGACCCGGCGCTGCGGGACCGGCTGGCCGAGTTCCTGGCCGACACCCCGACGACGCGCGCGCCGGAGGAGGTCGTGGAGCTCGCCGCGACCACCGCCGGTGCGCTCCCGCCCGCGGACGCCGCGCTCGCCGTGAGCCACGCCGTGCGGGACGCGCTGGAGTACGTGCCCGGCGTGACGGCCGTGCACACGCCCGCTGCCGACGCGTGGGCCGCCCGCACCGGCGTGTGCCAGGACATGGCGCACCTGGTCACCGGAGCGCTGCGGAGCATCGGGATCCCCGCCCGGTACGTCTCGGGGTACCTGAACCCGCTGCGGGACGGCGAGCCGGGCCGCACCGTCGTGGGGGAGTCGCACGCCTGGGTCGAGTGGTGGACCGGGGAGTGGACGGCGTTCGACCCGACGAACCGGGTGCCGGCGGGGGAGCAGCACGTCGTGCTCGGGCGCGGGCGGTGCTACGACGACGTCCCGCCCCTGCGGGGGATCTTCGCCGGGGCGGGCACGCAGTCGCTGGAGGTGGAGGTGCGGATCACCCGGGAGGCGTGAGCCGCGCCGGCCGCGAACGGCCCGGGCGCCGGCCGCGCCCGGCCCGGGCGTCCGCGCCGTCAGGGCGTCAGGGGCCGCGCGAGCGCCTCGTCGAGCGCCGCGCGGTCGCCCCCGACCGTCAGCGCCGGGTCGTCCGCCGTGGTGCGGCCCCACAGGAGCAGCGCCAGCACGCGGGCCGGCCCCGCGAGCGTCACGGGCGCGGGCGACGGCGCGTCGGCCGCGTCGGCCGCGCCCGCAGCGCCCGCAGCCCCGCCGAGCACCCACGACCGCCCCGCGTCCACCGCCACGAGCGCCACGGGCGCGTCGAGCGCCGGCATCCGCCCGAGCCGCACCTGCCGCGGCGTCATGACCGTCACGACCTCGTCCACCGTGTCCGCCCACAGCGCGGGGTCGTCGAGCGGGTGCGGCACCCCCGCGGCACCCGCGAGGTCGTGCAGGTGCACGAGCGTCTCGTGGAGCTGGCGCCGGTGCCAGAACGCCGCGACGCCCGGGCCGTCGAGCGTGAGCGCCGGCGCGTCGGCCGGCAGCGCGCGCAGGGTGTCCAGCAGCGCGGCGGCCTGCTCCCGGTAGGAGGCCCGCACGGCCGCGGGCTCGCGCGCCGCCCCGGTGGGCTCGTCGCCCTCGTCGTCGACGCCGCGCGCCATCCCCGCCGCCCAGCGGTGCACGCCGGCCAGGTGCAGGCCGAGCTCGGTCACGGTCCACGGGGCGCAGGCGGGCACGGGTGCGCCCGGGTCGGCGTCGGCGAGCAGCCGGGCGAACGCGTCCTGCGCGGCGGCGAGGGCGTCCAGCAGGGGTGTGGCGCGGGGGGCGGGCGCCCCGGCTCGGGTCTCGCTCGTCGGCATGGGACCATGGTGGCAGTCCGACCCTGCGAAACCGAGGGAGCACGTGTCCCCGATCCCGAGCGCCGAGCTGTCCCGGCGCATCACCCCCGCGGCGACCCCGCCCGAGCTGCTGCGCAACTTCTGCATCATCGCGCACATCGACCACGGCAAGTCGACGCTCGCCGACCGCATGCTGCAGCTCACGGGCGTCGTCGAGGCGCGCGCGATGCGGGCCCAGTACCTCGACCGCATGGACATCGAGCGCGAGCGCGGCATCACCATCAAGTCGCAGGCCGTGCGGATGCCGTGGCAGCTCGGTGACACCCCGTACGCGCTCAACATGATCGACACGCCGGGCCACGTGGACTTCACCTACGAGGTGTCCCGGTCGCTCGCGGCGTGCGAGGGCGCGGTGCTGCTGGTGGACGCCGCGCAGGGCATCGAGGCGCAGACGCTCGCGAACCTGTACCTGGCGATGGAGAACGACCTCCAGATCATCCCGGTGCTGAACAAGATCGACCTGCCGGCCGCGCAGCCGGAGAAGTACGCCGAGGAGCTCGCGGGGCTCATCGGCGGCGACCCGGCGGACTGCCTCCGGGTGTCCGGCAAGACGGGCGAGGGCGTCGAGGCGCTGCTGGACCGGATCGTCGAGCTGGTCCCGGCCCCGACGGGCGACCCCGGCGCCCCGGCTCGGGCGATGATCTTCGACTCGGTGTACGACACCTACCGCGGCGTCGTGACGTACGTGCGGGTGAAGGACGGCAACCTCAACCCGCGCGAGCGCATCGCGATGATGTCGACCAAGGCCACGCACGAGCTGCTCGAGATCGGCGTGATCTCCCCGGAGCCCGTCCCGACGCAGGGCCTGGGCGTCGGCGAGGTCGGCTACCTCATCACCGGCGTGAAGGACGTCCGCCAGTCGAAGGTGGGCGACACCGTCACCAACGCGGGCAAGCCGGCCACGGTCCCGATCGGCGGGTACTCCGACCCGAAGCCGATGGTGTTCTCGGGCCTGTACCCGATCGACGGCTCGGACTACCCGGCGCTGCGCGACGCGCTCGACAAGCTCAAGCTCAACGACGCCGCCCTGAACTACGAGCCGGAGACCTCGGTCGCCCTCGGGTTCGGGTTCCGCGTCGGGTTCCTCGGCCTGCTGCACCTCGAGATCATCCGGGAGCGGCTGGAACGCGAGTTCGGTCTCGACCTCATCTCGACGGCGCCCAACGTGGTGTACGAGGTGACGATGGAGGACCGCACCGTCGTCACCGTCACGAACCCGAGCGAGTTCCCGGGCGGCAAGATCCGCGAGGTCCGCGAGCCGGTCGTGAAGTCGACGATCCTCGCGCCGAGCGAGTTCATCGGCGCGATCATGGAGCTCTGCCAGGGCAAGCGCGGCGACCTGCAGGGCATGGACTACCTGTCCGAGGACCGCGTGGAGATGCGGTACACCCTGCCGCTCGCGGAGATCGTGTTCGACTTCTTCGACCAGCTGAAGTCGCGCACGCGCGGGTACGCGAGCCTCGACTACGAGCCGCTGGGCGACCAGGTCGCGGACCTCGTCAAGGTCGACATCCTGCTGCAGGGCGAGCAGGTGGACGCCTTCAGCGCGATCGTCCACAAGGACAAGGCGTACGCGTACGGCGTGATGATGGCGTCGAAGCTCAAGGACCTCATCCCGCGCCAGCAGTTCGAGGTGCCGATCCAGGCGGCCGTCGGCTCGCGCGTGATCGCCCGCGAGACCATCCGCGCCATCCGCAAGGACGTCCTCGCGAAGTGCTACGGCGGTGACATCACCCGCAAGCGGAAGCTGCTGGAGAAGCAGAAGGAGGGCAAGAAGCGCATGAAGACGATCGGCCGGGTCGACGTGCCGCAGGAGGCCTTCATCGCCGCGCTGTCGTCCGACGCGGGCGGCGGCAAGGACGCCAAGGACGCGAAGAAGAAGTGAGCCCGGCGCTCCCGGACGGCGACGCCGCCCCGGACGACGGCGCGCTGCCGGCCTCGGTGGCCGACGGGGCGGCCGGGCGGGCGTTCGGGGTGTACCTGCACGTGCCGTTCTGCACGGTGCGGTGCGGCTACTGCGACTTCAACACGTACACCGCGACCGAGCTGGGCGGCGGGGCGAGCCAGGTGGCGTACGCCGACACCGCGCTGGCGGAGGTCGCGCTCGGAGCCCGGGTGCTGCGCGACGCGGGCCTGCCCGAGCGCCCCGTGTCGACGGTCTTCGTCGGCGGCGGCACCCCGACGGTCCTGCCGCCGGGCGACCTGGTGCGCATGCTCGACGGGGTGCGCGACGCGTGGGGGCTCGCGCCCGGTGCCGAGGTCACGACGGAGGCCAACCCCGACTCCGTGACGCCGGAGTCGCTGGCGGCCCTGGCGCGCGGGGGCTTCACGCGGGTGTCGTTCGGCATGCAGTCGGCCGTGCCGCACGTGCTCGCCACGCTGGACCGCACGCACGACCCGAGACGGATCCCGGACGTCGTGCGGTGGGCGCGCGACGCGGGGCTGGCGGTGTCGCTCGACCTCATCTACGGCACGCCGGGGGAGTCCCTCGACGACTGGCGCGCGTCCGTCGAGGCGGCGCTCGCGACGGGTGTCGACCACGTCTCCGCGTACGCGCTGGTCGTCGAGCAGGGCACCCGGATGGCCGTGCAGGTGCGCCGCGGTGAGCTGTCCCTGCCCGACGAGGACGACCAGGCCGCCAAGTACGAGCTCGCGGACGACCTGCTCACCGGGGCGGGTCTGCGGTGGTACGAGGTCAGCAACTGGGCGCGCACGCCGGACGACGCGTGCCGGCACAACCTGGCGTACTGGCGCAACGACGACTGGTGGGGCGTCGGCCCCGGCGCCCACAGCCACGTCGGCGGCGTCCGGTGGTGGAACGTCAAGCACCCGCGGGCCTACGACGCGCGGCTCGCGGCGGGCCTCAGCCCGGCGGCCGGGCGCGAGGTGGTCGAGGACGCGTCGGCGCGCCTGGAGCGGGTGATGCTCGGCGTCCGGCTCGGCGAGGGGCTGCCCCTCGACGCGCTGTCGGCCCGCGCCCGCGCGGCGGTCGGGACCCTCGTGGCCGACGGCCTCGTCGACGGGCGCGCGGCGCTGGGCCGGGGCGACCGACCCGGCGCCCGCGTCGTGCTCACCCGCAGGGGGCGGCTGCTCGCGGACGCCGTGGTGCGGACGCTGACCGACTGAGCCGGCTCAGCTCACGAACCGGATGTTCACCGGGTAGCGGTACCACTCGTACCGGCTCGCGGCGACGGCCGCCAGGATCTGCAGGACGAGCTGCCCGACCGCCACCAGCAGCAGCAGCGGCGTCCCGAAGCCGAGCGTGACGAGCGCGATCACGCCCGCGGCGACGTAGGCGACGAGCAGGGTGAGCTGGAAGTTCAGCGACTCCTTGGCCTGGTTCTCCAGGTACGGGCCGCGGCCGCGGAACACCAGCCAGATCACGAGCGGCGCGAGGAACCAGGCCACCAGCCCGCCCAGGTGCGCGACGATCGCCCAGGTGCGCTCCTCGTCGGGGCGCAGCGGCTGCGGTCCGGCGGGCGGGTACGGCGGGGGGTACGACACGGTGGCGCTCCCGGGACGTCGGCGACGGGTCGTGGCGAGGCTACCCGCCGGAGGTGGGGCCGTGTCCGAGCTGTCCGATTCGCACCCGTCCGGCCGCGTTCCTTGACACGCGACCTGCGGCTTCGGTTCGCTGTCGCGACGGACGAGCGACGTCCGGACCAGGAGGACTCCGATGACCGAGAACCCCGGCACGAACCCGCCGCGCGACGACGAGCCGTCGACGCCTGACGCCCCGACCCCGCCGAGCACCCCGGAGCCGCCTGTCGCGGAGCCGCCGTCGGCACCGCCCGCCGGTGCGCCGGGCGGGCCCACCC
>JACXUT010000322.1 GCA_014763765.1 Micrococcales bacterium | reverse complement strand
GGGCGCGTCAGCGCGCGTGGGGCGGCCAGGGGTCGCCGGCGCGGCGCGGGCCGAGCGCGGCGCGGATCCAGGCGAGGGCGCGCGCCGGCGCACGGACGTCGTCGGCGGTGCACGTGATGACACGCCAACCCTCGTGCTCGAGGGCCTGCCTGCGCGCGACGTCGCGACGCCACGTCCGGGCGTCCGTGCGGTGCACGTCCCCGTCGTACTCGACGGCGAGGCGGAGGGCCGGGTAGCTGAGGTCGGGCAGCGCCACGAAGCGCCCGTCCGCGTCGAGCACCGGCCGGTTCACCTCGGGGCAGGGCAGCCCGTCGCGCACCAGCGTCAGTCGGAGCCGGGTCTCCTGGCACGAGTCGGTCCCGGCGCGGAGCAGCGGCAGCGCGCGCCGTAGCCGTCGCAGTCCGCGCGCACCGGCGTCCAGCCCCTCGACGGCCCTCGTCAGCTCGGGCAGCCCGACGCGGGCGTCCCGGCGACGGAGCAGTGCGTCTCCGGCGACGACGAGCTCGTCCACGTCCAGCTCCCCGGCGAGCTGGACCCAGAGCCGCGGCGCGGTGACGGCGGGGATGCCCCCGACGAGCACGACCGGCGCTCGCGGTCCCGACCGGCGGTGGCCCACGACGCCCCGGCGACGCGGCGGACGGGCACCGGACCCGACTTCGACGTGCACGTCGTCCGGTCGCCGCAGACCGCGCGGGCGGTCGACGCCGAGCAGGTCGAGGGCCGTCGCGTGGCTGAAGACGGCCTGGGGCGGCAGCACGGGCAGGAGCTCCCGGCAGCGGGCGAGCAGGTCCGCAGGGGAGGGACCGGTGGCGCGCAGGCCGCGCGCCGGTCGTCGCAGCGCCGGGTCGCGCAGGTCCCGGGACGACAGCCCTGCGGCGCGACCCTCCGCGACCGTGAAGGACCGCCCGGCGAGGTCGTCGGGGAGAGCGGGCGCGGACCGGACCATGCGCCGGACCCTCTCGCACGGCAGCTCGTCCACGCACATCGCCCGCCCCACCCTGTGGACGACCTCCCCGCGACCGGAGCGCCCCGTGCGCGTCCCGGCACGACCGAGAGTCCAGGACACGCCGGCGATCTCGACGGATCCCGGGCGTGTCCTGGACTCTCGGTGAGCGGGTGAGCGGGTGAGCGGGTGAGCGGGTGAGCGGGTGAGCGGGTGGGGCGGTGAGCGTGCGCGCGGGTGCGCGGTCAGCGCAGGGCCGGGACGACCTCGCGCTCGAACAGCTCGATGCCCGAGCGGTCGTACGCGGCCTCGGCGAAGTACGTGATGGCGTACGTCATGCCGAGGGCCTCGAGCTCGCGCAGCTTCTCGACGATCTGCTCCGGTGTGCCGACCAGCGGGCCGTTGCGGAACTCCTCGGCGACGCCCGGCGCCTTGTCCGGCACGGTGCGCGCGTAGTGCTCCTCGACCCACGCGATGCGGTCGTCCACCTCGGCCTCGGTCGCGCCGATCACGACGTTGTAGTTGGCCGAGCGCGTGATCTCGTCGTAGTTGCGGCCGATCGCCGCGCAGTGCTCCTGCAGGACCTGCGACTTGTGGGCGAACCCGGCGGGCGTGCCGTCGAAGTTCGTGTACTGCGCGTGCTCGGCCGCGATGCGCAGCGTCTTGCGCTCGCCGCCGCCGGCGATCCACAGCGGCGGGCCGTCGACCTGGAGCGGCAGCGGGGAGAGCTGCGCGCCGTCGACCTGGTAGTGCGCGCCGTCGAGGGTCGCGACCCCGTTGGTCCAGAGCTGCTTCATGATCTGGACGCCTTCGTCCAGCATCGCGATCCGCTCGCCGGCGCGCGGGAAGCCGTAGCCGTAGGCGCGCCACTCGTGCTCGTACCAGCCGGCGCCGATGCCCATCTGGACGCGGCCGCCGGAGATGACGTCCGCCGTGGTCGCGACCTTCGCGAGGTAGGCGGGGTTCCGGTACGCCATGCAGGTGCACATCTGCCCGAGCTTCACGCGGCTCGTCGTGGCGGCGTACGCGTTCATGAGGCTCCAGGCCTCGTGCGTCGCCTCGCCGTTGGGCTCGGGGACGGCGTGGAAGTGGTCGTAGACCCAGATGGAGTCGAACGTGTCGCCGTCGTCGGCGTGCCGGGCGAGCCCGTTCATGACGGACCAGTGCTCGGCCGGCTCGATGCCGGTGAGGTCCTGCCGCCAGCCCTGGGGGATGAAGAGTCCGAAGCGCATGGGGCCGAACCTATCGCCGCCGGAGCCTGAGCGCCGCGCGACGAGGTCGGCCAGGATGGACGCATGATCATCGGGTACCCGGCGGCCCAGGTGCGTGCGGCGGAGGAGCCGCTGCTCGCGCGTGGCGTGCCGCTCATGCAGCAGGCGGCGGGCGGGCTCGCGACGCGGGTCCTGGCGGAGCTGGTGTCCCGCCGGGGCGCGGTCCGCGGGGCCACCGTGGTGGCGCTGGTCGGCTCCGGGAACAACGGGGGCGACGCTCTGCACGCGGGTGCGGTCCTCGCCCGGCGGGGCGTGCGGGTGGTGGCGCTGTGCACGACGGGGACGCCGCACGCGGAGGGGCTGGCGGCGCTGCGGCGGGCCGGCGGGCGTGCGGTGCGCGTCGGGGACGCGGGGGA
>JACXUT010000050.1 GCA_014763765.1 Micrococcales bacterium | reverse complement strand
CGCCCCCTGACCCCTTCGACCTCCGCGAGGAGCGACCCGTGCGAGTGAGCTTCGACATCGGCGGCACCTTCACCGACCTGGTGCTGCTGGACGACGTGTCCGGCCGAGCCTGGCTGGGCAAGTGCCTGACCACCTACGACGACTTCAGCCGCGCCATCGAGCAGGGCATCCGCCAGGTGCTCGACGCGGCGGGCACCGGGGCGGACGCCGTCGGCGACTCCGTCGTCGGCGCCACCACCCTCGTGACCAACGCGCTGATCGAGCGCCGCGGCGCCGACACCGCCCTGCTGACCACCCGCGGCTTCGGGGACACCCTCGAGATCGGCCGCGAGTGGCGGTACGACCTGTACGACGCCCAGCTGAAGCTCCCGGAGCCGCTGGTGCCCGTGGCCCAGCGGTTCGAGGTCACCGAGCGGCTGCGCGCCGACGGCTCGGTCGCCACCCCGCTCGACCTGGACGAGGTGGCCCGCATCGCGGACCGGCTCGCGGAGCTCGGCGTGGAGTCCGTGGCGGTGTGCCTGCTGCACTCCTACGCCAGCGCGGCGCACGAGGAGGCGGTGGGCAAGGTGCTCGCGGACCGGCTGCCGGGCGTGCCGGTCACGCTGTCCGGCCACCTGGTGCCGGTGATCCGGGAGTACGAGCGCACGGTCACGACGCTCGCCAACGCGTACGTCCGCCCGGTCGCGGGGGAGCACTTCGCCGACATCGAGCGCGCCGTCGGCCGGCTCGGCATCGACCAGCCGCTGGTGCTGATGCAGTCGAACGGCGGCGTGATCTCCACCCCGACCGCCCGCGAGCACCCGCTGCGCCTGCTGGAGTCGGGCCCGGCGGCCGGCGCGATCGGCGCCGCGTACGTGGGCCGCCGGCTGGGGCTGGACCGTCTCATCGCGTTCGACATGGGCGGGACCACCGCCAAAGTCTGCCTCATCGAGGGAGGACGCCCGACCGTCCACCACGGGTTCGAGGTCGGCCGGGTGCACCGCCTGAAGGCCGGGTCCGGGCTGCCGGTCAGCATGCCGGTGGTCGACATGCTGGAGATCGGGGCGGGCGGCGGCTCCATCGCGGCGCTCGACGACCTGGGGCTGCTCAAGGTCGGGCCGCACTCCGCGGGCTCCCGCCCGGGCCCCGCGGGGTACGGCCTCGGCGGGGACCGCCCGACGGTCACCGACGCGGACATCGTGCTGGGGTACCTGGACCCGGACTACTTCCTCGGCGGCCGGATGTCGCTGGACGTCGAGGCGTCGCGCCGCGCGATGGTCGAGCACCTCGGGGCCGCGTTCGGCGACGACCCGCTCGCCGCGGCCGCGGGCGTCGTGCGGGTGGTCGACGAGCACATGGCGCTGGCCATGCAGGTGCACGCGACCGAGCGCGGGCACGACCCCCGGACGTTCACGATGCTGGCGTTCGGCGGTGCCGCGCCGGTGCACGCCGCGCGGGTGGCCCGCACGCTGGGGCTGCGCGAGGTGGTCATCCCGTCCGCGGCCGGCGTGCTGTCCGCGACCGGGCTGCTGGTGGCGCCGCCCATGGTCGAGGTGTCCCGCACGCACCTGACCGAGCTCGCCGCCTGGCAGCCGGGCACGGTCGCCGACCTGTACGACGGCCTGGTCGCGCAGGCCGCCGCCGAGCTCGCCCAGCCGGTGGACCGCGTCGAGCGGTTCGTGGACATGCGGTTCGTCGGGCAGGGCTTCGAGATCGAGGTGCCCGTGGCCGACGGCGACGGGCCTGCGGAGTACCTGGAGGCGTTCGGCACCGAGTACGAGCGGGTGTACGGCACCCGGCCGGACTACGACCGCGCGGAGGTCGTGACGTGGCGCGTGCGGGTGTACGGCGCGTTCGAGCAGCCGGAGCTGGTCCGCACCGTCCCGCCGGCCGCGGACGGCCCCGCGCCGGCCCGCAGCCGCACGGTCTGGTTCCCGGAGACCGGCCCGGTCGAGGCGCCGGTGCTGCGGATGCTCGAGCAGCGTCCCGGCTTCGCGGTCACCGGGCCGGCGGTGCTCCAGCTCCCCGAGTCGACCGCGGTGATCGGCCCCGGGGACGAGGCGCGGCTCGACGAGGACGGCAACCTGCACATCCGCATCGACCTGCCCGCCGTGCAGGTGCCGCTGGCGGAGGTGGGCGCATGAGCCCGGAGCGCGCCCGCGCGTGGCTGACCGGCCTCGGACTGCCCGGCGAGGACCCGGCCGTCCCGGCGACCAGCACCGGGCGGTTCGTCGACGGCGGGCACTACAAGTGGGAGGTCGCCGGCGCCCTGGACGCCCCGTCGACCGCGCGGCTGCACGACCTGCTGGCCGCCGGCGGCGTGCGGCTGCACCAGGTGACGAACACCGTCGGCACGATGCGGTACCTGGACGCCGAGGTGACCGACCTCGTCGCCGTGGCGCGCGAGCGCGGCATCCAGCTGCGGATGGCCGTCGGGCCGCGCGGGCTGCACGACGTGGGCGGGCAGAAGCTCGCGTCGAGCGCGGTCGCCGCGGCCAGCGCGTACCGGCTGCGCGGCGCCGACCACCTCGCGCAGGGGCTGGAGGACGTCGCGCACGCCGTCGACCTGGGCGTGCGCGGGTTCCTCGTGTTCGACGAGGGGCTGCTGCTGGTGCTGCACCGGCTGCGCGCCGCCGGCGAGCTGCCGGCGGACCTGCGGCTCAAGGCGTCGTCCAACATGGGCGCGGCCAACCCCGCGCACGCGCTGCTGCTCGCCGAGGCCGGCGCGGACTCCGTCAACCTCCAGCGCGACCTCGACGTGCGGATGGTCGCCGCGGTGCGCGCCGCGACGCCCGTGCCGCTCGACCTCCACACCGACAACCCGCGCCAGACCGGCGGGTTCCTGCGCGGGTACGACGTCCCCGAGCTGGTGCGCGTGGGCGCACCGGTCTACCTGAAGTCCGGGAACGCCGCGCAGGACTTCGCCGAGACCGCCCCCACCGAGCGCGAGCTCGCCGCGGTCGCCCGCCAGATCCTCCTCGACGACCAGGTGCTGCGGCGCCTGCTCCCCGAGGCGGTCGCGTCCGACCAGCCCGAGTTCTGATGAAGGAGACCCCCATGACGACGACCTGGGACGCCGCGTCGCTGCAGATCGTGTGGCAGCGCCTCATCTCCGTCGCGGACGAGATGGCCGCGGTGCTGCTGCGCACCGCGTTCTCCTCCGTGGTGCGGGAGTCCAACGACCTGGCCTGCGCGGTGCTGACCGCCGACGGCACGCTGCTGGTGGAGTACGGCCGGTCGGTGCCGGTGTTCACCGGCACGGTGGCGGGCACCGCGACCGCGATGGTGGCCGAGCTCGGCAAGCAGAACCTGCGGCCGGGCGACGTGATCGCCACCAACGACCCGTGGTTCGGCAACACCCACCTGCCCGACCTCACGGCGGTCACGCCCGTGTTCCGCGACGGCGAGATCGTGGCCTACGTGGCGAGCATCTGCCACCTGTCCGACATCGGCGGCACGTCCGAGGGCGCCTTCGCGCAGGACGTCTACGAGGAGGGTTTCTGCCTGCCGCCGGTGAAGCTCGTCGAGGAGGGCGTGCCGAACGCCCTGGTGCGCCGCATCCTCGCGCGCAACGTCCGCGTGCCCGGGCAGGTGCTCGGCGACGTCGACGCCCTGGTCGCGGCGAACGCGCTGGGGGAGCGGCGGCTGCAGGCCATGCTCGACGCCGACCCCGACCTCGACCTGCGCGAGGCCGCCGAGCACATCTGCGGCGCCACGGAGCGCGCCGTGCGTCGCTCCATCGCCGCGATCCCCGACGGCCGGTACACGGCGTCGGTCGACCTCGACGGGTTCGAGGAGCCCAAGACGATCCACGTCACCGTGGACGTCGCCGGCGACGAGCTGGTGGTCGACTACGCCGGGACGTCCCCGCAGTCGCGGTTCGGCATCAACTCCGCGTCCCCGACCTACGGGTACACCCGGTACGGGCTGGCCTGCCTGCTCGCGCCCGACGTGCCGAACAACGAGGGCGCCCTGCGTCCCGTCACCATCCGGGTGCCCGAGGGCTCCCTGCTCAAGCCGACGAAGACGGCCGCGGTGTCCGCCAACTTCCCGGCGCACGCCATCCCGGCGGTCCTGTCCCGCGCGCTGCTCGGCCCGCTGCCCACCCGGGTGTCGGCCGCCGCCGGCACCCCGTTCTGGGTGGTCGGCATCCGCGGCGAGGCGGCGGACGGCCCGTTCGCGTCGCTGCTGTGCTTCAACGGCGGCCAGGGCGCCTCCCAGGGCCAGGACGGCTACGCGACGCTGTCCACCCCGTCGAACGTCTCGAACACCCCCGTCGAGGTCGTCGAGTCGCAGGTTCCGGTGCTCGTCGAGGCCAAGCGGATCGTCCGCGGCTCCGGCGGCGCCGGGCGGTGGACCGGCGGCGAGGGGCAGGAGGTGGTCCTGCGGTCCGTGCACGACGAGCCGCTGGACATCGTGTTCCTCACCGAGCGCATCGAGCACGCCGCCCCCGGCCTGGCGGGCGGGCAGGACGGCGCCACCGGCCTGCTGCGCGTGGACGACGTCGACGTGGCCGCCCCCAAGGGCAGGACCGCCCTGCAGCCCGGCTCACGGATCCTGCTGCGCACCCCCGGCGGTGGCGGCTACGGCGCCGCCTGACCCCGCCCCCCGAACCGAGAGGACCTCCGACATGACCACCACCACGACCGCCGACTGGGCCGTCCCCGGCAGCACCGTCCTGCCGCCCAAGGGCCGGCTCGCGCTCAAGCTCCGCGCCGGGCAGCGCGTCACCGTCACCGACCTGGAGGGCCAGCAGGTGATGGACTTCATCGCCTCGATGGTCGACGACCCGGACGAGCGGCTGTCCGCCATGTTCACCCGCGTCTCGTCCGGCAAGTGGGACCTGAAGCAGGGCTACACCATCTACTCCGACCGGTGCCGCCCGATGTTCCGCGTCGTGCACGACGACAACGGCACGCACAACATGACCGGCGGCTACTGCACCCGGTACTCCAACGCCATCCGGTACGGCGTCGAGGAGACGTGGGGCTGCCTCGACAACCTCATCGGGGACTGGGAGGAGCTGGGCCTGGACGTCACGGCCATCAACCCGGACCAGTGCATCTCGCTGTTCATGAACATCCTCCACCACCCCGACGGGCGCATGGAGATCGTCGAGCCGACCACGTCGGCCGGCGACCGGATCGTCCTGGAGGTGCTCAGCGACGTGTACGTCGGGTTCTCCAACTGCCCCGAGGAGCACAACCCCTGCAACGCGTACCACGTGACGCCGATGGCGGTCACCGTCGAGTGACGCGCGGCGTCCCGGTGCCGGCGGGCCTCACCGCTCGTCGGCGCCGGGGCGCAGCGCCCGCAGGGCGTTGAGGATCGCCAGCAGGTCGACGGCCTCCTGGCTCACGGCCCCGAGCACCGGCGGGATCGCGCCCAGCGCGGCGACGCCCATCAGCACCACGGACAGCGCCATGCCGATCCAGATGCTCTCCAGGGCCACCCGCACCGTGCGACGACCGACGCGCACCGCCGCGACCGTTCGGGACAGGTCGTCCGTGAGGACCACGACGTCCGCCGACTCGCTCGCCGCGGTCGAGCCCCGCGCACCCATCGCCACGCCGACGTCCGCCGCGGCGAGCACCGGGGCGTCGTTGACGCCGTCGCCGACCATCATCACCGGGCGCGTCGGCAGGTCGCGCACCAGGCGCACCTTGTCCTGCGGCAGGCACTGCGCGTGCACGCGGGTGATGCCGACCTCCGCGGCCACGTGCCCGACGGTCGCCGGGGCGTCGCCGCTCAGCACCAGGCGCTCCGTGATGCCGAGCGCCTCGAGCGCGTCCATGGTCGCGCGCGCCTCGGGCCGCGGGTGGTCCCGCATCACGAGGGTCCCGGCGGCCCGGCCGTCGACCGCGACGTACACCGCGAGCTCGCCCGGCCCCAGGGGCTGCTCCACCACCCCGGTCGCCGACGCGGCGACGTGCGCGCGCTTGCCGACCACCACCAGGTGCCCGCCGGTGCGCGCGGTGACGCCCGCCGTCGCCTCCTCGCGGGCGTCCACCGCCGGCGCGAGCGGCAGCCCGCGGGCCGCGGCCGCCGCCAGGACGGACGCCGCGAGCACGTGCGACGAGTACTGCTCCGCGGACGCTGCCGCGGCCAGCAGGTCGTCCGCGGTCCACGGGGGCACGGGGTGCACGGCGCCCAGCTCCGGCCGGCCGGACGTCAGCGTGCCGGTCTTGTCGAACGCGACCGCCCGGACCGCCGCCAGGCGCTCGAGCGTGCCGGCGTCCTTGACGATCACCCCGCCGCGGGCGGCCCGGCTCATGCCGGCGAGGAACGCCACCGGCGCGGCCAGCAGCAGGGGGCAGGGGGTCGCGACCACCAGCACCGCGGCGGCCACCGTCGGGTCACCGTGCCACCACCAGGCCGCGCCGGCCACCGCGAGCGCCAGGACCGTGAACGGCGCGGCGTACCGGTCGGCGAGCCGCACCACCGGCGCGCGGGACTCCGCGGCCTCCTGCACCATCGCGACGATCCGCGCGTACTGGCTGTCGGCCGCCGCCGCGGTCGCCCGCACCACCACGGCCTGCTGGGTGTTGAGCGCGCCGGACAGCACCGGGTCGCCCGCCCGGTGCGTCACGGGCAGGCTCTCCCCGGTGAGGGACGACTCGTCCAGGTCGGCCTCGTCGCTCACCAGCGTGCCGTCGACCGGCAGCACCTCCGCCGGCCGCACCAGCAGCAGGTCACCGGCCCTCAGCTCCGCGACGGGCACGTCGACGGGCGTGCCCGCCGGGTCCAGGCGGTGCGCGGTGGTGGGCGCCCGCTCCAGCAGCGCCCGCAGCTCCGTGCGCGCCCGGGTCGCGGCGGCGTCCTCCAGCGCCTGGCCCCCGGTCAGCATCAGCACGACGACCATGGCCGCGACCGTCTCGCCGACGGCGACCGTCGCGACCACCGCCGTCACCGCCAGCAGGTCCACACCCCACCGACCCGCGCGCAGCTCGCGCACCATCGCGACCGCCAGCCGCGCCGCCACGAGCAGCGCCCACGCCGAGCCGACCCACCGGGCGACCACGGGCTGCCCCGCGGCCCCGAGCGACGCCGTCAGCAGCCCGACGGCGAGCGTCACGGCGACCAGCGGGTAGCGCCGCACCGCGGACGCCAGCCGACGCGGCGGGCGGTCCGGGGGCGTCCCGGGTCGTGCGGGGAGCATGGCCGGTGCGGTCGTCACGGTGGCCTCCTCCGCGGCCCCCTCCCGTGGGCCGCTGTCCTCGGTGGTCCCTCCACGGTACGTCCGGCTGCGGGGCGGCCCGCGGGGCCGGAGGTCCCGGGCCCCAGCGTGCCGGGCCCCACCGTCCCGGGCCCCTGCGGGCGCGGCCGCCTGCCGGGCGCGGCGCCCGGCGGACAAGCGGAACCCCCGCCACCGCGAGGGTGACGGGGGTTCCGGTCGTGCGGGTCAGGCGCTACGGGAGCAGCCGTGACACCTGACGATCACACGTCGTAGTACAGCTCGAACTCGTGCGGGTGCGGGCGCAGCCGGATCGGGTCGACCTCGGCGGAGCGCTTGTAGTCGATCCAGGTCTGGATGAGGTCCGGCGTGAAGACGTTGCCGGCGGTCAGCCAGTCGTGGTCGGCCTCGAGGTTGTCGAGCACCTCGGCGAGCGAGCCCGGGACCTGCTGGATGAGCGCGTGCTCCTCCGGGGGCAGCTCGTACAGGTCCTTGTCGACCGGCTCCGGCGGCTCGATGCGGTTCTGGATGCCGTCGAGGCCCGCCATGAGCATGGCCGCGAAGGCCAGGTACGGGTTGGACGACGGGTCCGGCACGCGGAACTCGATGCGCTTGGCCTTCGGGTTCGAGCCGGTCACGGGGACGCGGATGCACGCCGAGCGGTTGCGGGCCGAGTAGACCAGGTTGACCGGCGCCTCGAAGCCCGGGACCAGGCGGTGGTAGGAGTTCACCGTCGGGTTGGTGAAGGCCAGCAGCGACGGGGCGTGCTTGAGCAGGCCGCCGATGTACCAGCGGGCGAGGTCGGACAGGCCGCCGTAGCCCTTCTCGTCGAAGAACAGCGGCTTGCCGTCCTTCCACAGCGACTGGTGCACGTGCATGCCCGAGCCGTTGTCGCCGAACAGCGGCTTCGGCATGAAGGTCGCGGTGCGGCCCTCGGCGTGCGCCACGTTCTTCACGACGTACTTGAACAGCTGCACCTTGTCGGCCGACTTGGCGAGCGTGTCGAAGCGGTAGTTGATCTCCGCCTGGCCGGCGGTGCCGACCTCGTGGTGCGCGCGCTCGACCTGCAGGCCCAGGGCGTCGAGCTGCAGCGAGATCTTGTCGCGCAGGTCGGCGAAGTGGTCGACCGGCGGGACCGGGAAGTAGCCGCCCTTGTACGGGGTCTTGTGGCCGAGGTTGCCACCCTCCTCGACGCGGCCCGTGTTCCAGGCGGCCTCGATGGAGTCGATCGAGTAGTACGACGTGTTCTGCTTCGTCTCGAAGCGGACGTCGTCGAAGATGTAGAACTCGGCCTCGGGGGCGAAGAACGCCGTGTCCGCGATGCCGGTGGACCGCAGGTACGCCTCGGCCTTCGCGGCGACCTGACGCGGGTCACGACTGTAGGGCTCGTCGGTGTACGGGTCGACGATGTGGAAGTTCAGGCAGAGGGTCTTCTCGGTGCGGAACGGGTCCAGGTAGGCCGTCGTCACGTCCGGGATGAGCTTCATGTCCGACTCGTTGATGGCCTGGAATCCGCGGATCGAGGACCCGTCGAACATCTGGCCCTCGACGAAGAAGCTCTCGTCCACGGAGGCGGCAGGCACGTTGAAGTGCTGCATCACGCCGGGCAGGTCGCAGAACCGGACGTCGACGAACTTGACGTCCTCGCTCTTGATGAAGGCCAGGACTTCCTCTGGCTTGCTGAACATCCGCTGCTCCTCGGGTTGGCTTGCCCTCAGTCGGGCACGTCGAGGCTAGGGCGGCGCAGTTTCCCTCGGGTGTACCGATTGTTTCCGACGTGTTACGTGACCCCCGTGCCGCGTTGCGACCGTGTGACGTGGGGGTGCGGGCACCCCGTGCGGGGCCGGTTACCGTGGTCGCATGGTCGATCGCGAGGACGTCGGGTCGTGGCTGTCCGGCCCGCCCACCGGTCAGCCCGGCACCGCCCGGGGGAGCCGGCTCGGGCTGCCGCCGGAGGGTCGTGGGTCGCAGGCGCCGATGGGCCGGCGGGTCGTGGCGCTCGTCGTCGACTGGTTCGTCTGCCAGCTCATCGCGTTCGCGTTCTTCCCGGCCGACGCGCAGGCGTGGGCGACGCTCGCCGTGTTCGCGCTCGAGAACGTGCTGCTGGTCGGCACGATCGGCACGACCCTGGGGCACCGGCTGCTCGGCATCCGGGTGCGCCGGGTGGCGCCGCCGCGCACGCTGCTCGACACCGGCGACGGGCCCGCGCCCGACGCCGGGCCGGACGTCCCGCCGAACCTGCTGCTCGGCCTCGTCCGCACGGTGCTGCTGTGCCTGGTGATCCCGGCCGTCGTGTGGGACGCGGACGGCCGCGGGCTGCACGACCGCGCGGCGGGGACGGCGATCGTCCGCCGCTGACCCGCTGACCCGCTGACCCGGCCGCGCTCACCCACCCACTGCCCTGCCGTTCGGATCCGAATGGCCGGACGCGCCGGGCGTGTCGGGGCGTACGGATCCGAACGGTCGGAGACAGCGGGTGCGCCGGAGCGTACGGATCCGAACAGCCGGAGACAGCGGGCGTGCAGGGGCGTACGGATCCGAACGGCCGGACGGGCCGGGCGTGCAGGGGCGTAGGGATCCGAACAGGCGGACGCGCCGGGCGTGCCGGGCCTTCGGGATCCGAACGGACGGAGACAGCGGGCGTGCCTGGGCGTTCGGATCCGAACGGTCGAACACGCCGGGCGTGTCAGGGCGTTCGGATCCGAACGCCCAGGGTGGGGGTGGCGGGTCGACGCCCGAGCCCGCCCGACAGCCCGACCGGGTCAGCGGCCGCGCATGCCCTTGCGGTCGGGGCGCACGCGCAGCGGGTCGATGCCCTTGGGCACCGGCATCTTCACGGCACCGAGCGCCTGGAGGCGCTTGACGACCTCGCCGACCTCCTGCTTGGTGAGCTGCGGCTTGAGGCGCTGCACCTTGCGGGCGAGCTGCGGCAGCGGGACCTGGCCCTCCTCGCGGCCGACCTCGATGACCGTGATCGGCACGCCCTGCAGCACGCGCGCGGTCCGCTTGCGCTCGGACTCGAGCAGCTTGTCGACCCGGTGCGCCGGGCCCTCGCCGATCAGCACGATCCCCGGCCGGCCCACGCCGCGGAACACCATGTCCTGGGTGCGCGGGGCGACGGCGACGGGCTCCTGCGTGAACGTCCAGCCGCGGCGGATGGTGCCGAGCGCGGAGATCGCGGCGCCCGGCTGGCCCTCGATGCGGGCGTAGGCGGCGCGCTCGGCCCGGCGCGTCAGCGTGAACATGGCGGCGAGCGCCGCGAACGGCAGGCTCAGCAGCAGCATGTACAGCCACGGGCCCCACAGCAGGCCGATGAGCAGACCCACGGCGACGACGCCGAAGAACACCGCGAGGATCAGCCAGGTGACCGCGGGGTCCTGCTCGCGGGTCATCTGGTACGCCTGCCAGACCTGGTGGTACCACCGGGTCTTCTTCACCTTGGCGGGCTTCGCGGGCGCGCTCGCGGACGCGGACTTGTCACGGGCCATGACCGTGGAGTCTACCGGCGTGCGGGGGTCCGCCGGACGTCGGCGGCGGGGACCTCCGTCCCTGGCGCGGGGGTGACGGGGCGCGCGAGCCTGGGCGGACAGCCGCGGCACGCCGGGCCGGGGCTCGGAGCGCGGGGGAGGCGACGATGCGGGTCCTGGTGACGGTGGCGTCCCGGCACGGCGGGACGAGGGAGATCGGTCAGGCCGTCGCGCAGGTCCTGCGGGACGCGGGTCACGACGTGACGGAGGCGGACCCGGACGAGGTCCGGGCGCTCGACGGCTACGACGCCGTCGTGCTCGGCTCGTCGGTGTACGTCGGACGGCTGGCGGCGGCGCTCCGGGAGCTCGTGGACCGGCTGGCGGGCGCGCTCGCGTCGCTGCCGGTGTGGCTGTTCTGGTCCGGGCCGGTCGGCACGCCGCCGCTGCCCGCGGGGGAGCCGGACGACGTGGGTGTCGTCGCCCGCCGGGTCCGCGCCCGGGAGACCCGGTGCTTCGCGGGCCGGCTGGAGCGCGAGGAGCTGGGGCTGGCGGAGCGGGCGCTGGTCGCGATGATCGACGCGCAGCCCGGTGACTTCCGGGACTTCGAGGACGTCGAGGAGTGGGCGGCGGGGATCGCCCGCGAGCTGTCCCGCCCGCAGCGCGTCGAGCGGGGCTGAGCGCCGCGTCCGGGCCGGTCAGCCCGCGCCGCGGCGGGCCACGAGCAGCAGCAGGTGGCGCAGCTGCTCGACCTGCTCGGGTGTCAGCCCCTCGGTGACGAGCTGCTCGGCAGCGACCGGGTCGGAGGCCGCGAGCACGGCCGCGCGCCCGGCGTCGGTGATGGACACCTGCTGCTTGCGCCGGTCGGTCGCGTGCGCGGTGCGCGTGATGTAGCCGGTCCGCTCGATGCGGGCCAGGACGCGGCTCATCGTCTGCTCGGTGACCTCGCACAGGGCGGCGAGCTCGGCCTGGGTGCGGGGTCCGCGCAGCAGGATCACGAGCACGGGCTGGCTGGCGTGGTTGAGCTCCCAGCCGGCGAGGTGGCTGTTCCAGTCGCGCTCGACGCGTCGCGCCGCCGCGGACAGCAGGCGGCCGACCGGCCAGCCGGAGGGGTCGGGTGCGGCCATCGCCGCCCAGCGGGGGTGCTGGTCGGCCGCGCCGTGCTCCCCGTGCCGCTCCACCTGGTGTCCCTCCTGGCGCTCTCGGCGCCATGTCCCGGCTCATGTTGCCGGAAGCGCGCGCGTCGCGCATAGTGCTCAGCATGCTGAGGATCTGGCGTGGGGTCGGGAGCGGTCTGCTGGTGCTGGCGCTGGCGGCCGCGTGGCTGGCCGTCGGGGCGTTCGGCGGCATGGCGCAGGGCCGGCTGTCGCAGGTGCAGACCAACGACTCGGCGGCGTTCCTGCCGTCGTCCGCCGAGTCGACGCGCGCCGCGGAGCTGTCGTCCGGGTTCACCGAGGCGGAGTCGCTGCCCGTGCTGGTCGTGCTGGCGCCCGAGGGCGGCGGGGCGCTCGACCCGCAGGCGCTCGCCGCCGTGCAGCCGGTCGTCGAGGACCTGCCGGGTGTCGCGATCCCCGGCGCGGACCCCGCCGCGGGGGACCCCGCCACCCTCGGGGACGTGCTCACCGGCGACCCCGTCGTCGTGCCCTCCGAGGACGGGGAGGCGCTGCTGGTCCCGCTCTCGCTCGACGCGGACGCCACGGAGCAGGCGCTCGCCGACGACGAGAGCGTCGTGGGGGCCGTCGTCCAGGCGGTGCGCGACACGCTCGCGGACGAGCTCGGCGCCACCGCCGACAGCGCCGGGGAGGCCGGGCTGAACGCCTGGGTCACCGGGCCCGGTGGCTTCGTCGCTGACCTCACCAACGCGTTCGGCGGCATCGACGGCGTGCTGCTGCTCGTCGCGCTCGGCGCCGTCCTCGTCATCCTCGTGCTGGTGTACCGCTCGCCGTTCCTCCCGCTCGCGGTCATCCTCACGGCGGTCTTCGCGCTCTGCGCCGCCGCCCTGGCCGTCTACCACCTCGCCGACGCCGGCACCCTGACCCTCAACGGGCAGGCGCAGGGCATCCTCTCGATCCTCGTCGTCGGCGCGTCCGTCGACTACGCGCTGCTGATCGTCGCCCGGTACCGCGAGGAGCTGCGCCACGTCGAGCGGCCCGCCGCCGCGATGGGCCGCGCCCTGCGCCGCAGCCTCGAGCCGATCGCCGCGTCCGCGGGCACCGTCGTCGCCGGCCTGCTGTGCCTCCTGCTGTCCGACCTGGCGTCGAACCGGAGCCTCGGCCCGGTCGGTGCGCTCGGCATCGCGTCGGCGTTCCTCGCCGCGTTCACCCTGCTGCCGCTGCTGCTCCTGGTGGCCGGCCCGCGTTCCCGGGCGCTGTTCTGGCCGCGCATCCCGCGGCCGCACGCCGCGGCGCACGCCGCCGGTCCGGTGGACGCCGGTCCGGCCGACGCCCCGGAGGAGCCGGCCGCGGCGGGCGCCCGCGCCGGCGCGCACGTCGCCGCGGGGAGCGCCGCGGACCCGCTGCCCGCCACGGGCCTGTGGGGTCGTCTCGCGCGCTGGGTCGGGCGCCGCGACCGCGTCGTGTGGGTCGTGACCAGTGTCGTGCTGCTCGGCTGCGCGGCGTTCGTGCCGACGTTCCAGGCGTCGGGCACCAGCCAGGCGGACGTGTTCCTGACGGACGTCGACTCCGTGGCCGGCGAGGAGGTGCTCGCCGCGCACTTCCCGGCGGGCGTCGTGCAGCCGGCGGTGGTCGTGGTGGACGCCGACGAGGCCGACGCGGTCGTCGAGGCCGCGCTCGGCGTCGAGGGCGTGCAGGCGGCGGCGCCGTACACCGGTGCGTCCGCGACGGGCGCCCCGGGCGGCGCGGGTGGGGGCGACGGCGACGGGGCAGCGGCGGGCGACGGGGCCGGTGACGGGGCGCAGGGTGCCGCGGAGCCTGCCGAGCCGGTCGTGGTCGACGGCCGCGTCCGCGTCGACGTGACCACCGAGGCCGCCGCCGACACCACCGAGGGCGTCGCGACCGTCGGGCGCCTGCGGGACGCCGTCCACGAGGTCGCCCCCGACGCGCTGGTCGGCGGTGCGGCGGCCGAGACGCTCGACGCCCAGGACGCCGGCACCCGCGACCTGCGGGTGATCGTGCCTGTCGTGCTCGTGGTGATCCTGCTGATCCTCATGCTGCTGCTGCGGTCGGTGCTCGCCGCGGTGCTGCTCATGCTGGCCAACGTCCTGTCGTTCGCCGCCGCGCTCGGCGTGGCCGCCGTGGTGTTCGACCACGTCCTCGACTTCCCGGGCGCGGACCCGGCCGTGCCGCTGTACGCCTTCACGTTCCTCGTGGCGCTCGGGGTCGACTACTCGATCTTCCTCATGACGCGGGTGCGCGAGGAGAGCGTGCGCGTCGGCACACGGGACGGCGTGCTGCGGGGCCTGGCGGTCACGGGCGGCGTCATCACGTCGGCGGGCGTCGTGCTGGCGATGACGTTCGCGGCGCTCGGCGTCATCCCGCTGCTGTTCCTGGCGCAGCTCGCGTTCATCGTGGCGTTCGGCGTCCTGCTCGACACGCTCGTGGTGCGCAGCCTCCTCGTGCCCGCTCTGGTGCACGACGTCGGCGCGCGCACCTGGTGGCCGTCCCGCCTGTCCCGGTCGCCCGCCGGCAGCGACGCCCCCGGGGCCGGGGAGGACGGGGCGCGGGCCTAGGGTGTCGGCCATGACGGACGCGCTGCGGGTGGGACTGGTCGGCTACGGCTCGGCGGGGCGGGGGATCCACGCGCGCCTGCTGCGGGACGTCGGCGCGCAGGTGGTCCGGGTGGTCAGCCGCAACCCGGCGCGTGCCACCGCCGCGGAGCGGGACTGGCCGGGTGTCGCCGTCGACGCGGACGTGCCGGCGCTGCTCGCGCACGCCGACGCGCTGGACGTCGTCGTGGTGGCGAGCCCGACCGGCGACCACGTCGAGCACGTCCGCCTCGCGCTGGCCGCCGGGCTGCCGGTGGTCGTCGACAAGCCGCTGGCCCCGACCGCCGACGAGGCCGCCGAGCTGGCGCGCCTCGGGGCGGAGGCGGGCGACCGGCTCACCGTGTTCCAGAACCGGCGGTGGGACCCGGAGCAGCTCACGCTGCGGGCCCTGCTGGATGCCGGGGAGCTCGGGCGGGTGCACCGGTTCGAGCGGCGGTGGGAGCGGTGGCGCCCCGTCCCGCAGGACCGCTGGAAGGAGAACGACACGCGCGCCGGGGGGCTCCTGCTCGACCTCGGCGCCCACCTGGTCGACTCGGCGGTCCAGCTCTTCGGACCCGTGGCGTCGGTGCACGCCGAGCTCCGCAGCCTCACGACGCCGGCGACCGACGACGTGTTCCTCGCGCTCACGCACGCCGCCCGGCCGGACGGCACCGCGGTCATCAGCCACCTGCAGGCCGGTGGTCTCGTCGGCGCGCCCGGTCCCCGCACGCGCGTGCTGGGCGACCGCGCGGCGTACCTCGTCACCAGCTTCGAGGGGGAGGCCACGCCGTTCTCCGGGCTCGACGACGAGGTGGGCGGTGAGCACGAGGGCTGGCTGGTGCACGGCGACGAGCGCGTCCCCGTCCGCCGGGCCCCCGGAGGGCACGCGGACTTCTACCGTGCGGTCGAGGCGTGGGTGCGCGGCGCCGGGCCCGTCCCCGTCGACCCCGCGGACGCCGTCGTCACGGCGCGGGTGCTGGACGCCGCCCGGGTCGCCGCGGACGAGGAGCGGGTCGTCCGGCTGGACGGCTGACCCCGCGGCCGCCGCGCGCCACCGGCGGGGGTCAGGGGAGCAGCGCCGCCGCCGCGGCCTCCGGGGTGGGGTGCCGGTGGACGAAGCCGGCGGCGGTCAGCGCGTCGGGGACGGCGCGCAGCGACCCGAGGATCTCCTGCGAGAACTCCCCGAGCGCCACCCGCAGCGCCCACGCGGGGACGGGCAGGACGGCGGGCCGGTGCAGGCGTGCGGCGAGCGCACGCACGACCTCGACCTGCGTCGCCGGCTGCGCGACGAGGTTGACCGGCCCGGACACCGGCGCGTCGAGCAGGTGGAGGACGGCACGCACCTCGTCCTCCAGGGTGATCCAGCTCCAGTACTGCCGGCCGCTGCCGAGCGGGCCCCCGAGCCCGAGACGCACCAGCGGCAGCAGGCGGCCGAGCGCCCCGCCCCGCGCCGACAGCACGATGCCGGTCCGCAGGAAGGCCACCCGCACGTCCGGGTGCTCGACAGCGGGCGCGGCGGCGGCCTCCCACCGCCGGACGACGCCCGCCAGGAACGTGTCGCCGTACGGCTCGTCCTCCGTGACGACGTCGTCACCCCGGTCGCCGTACGCGCCGGTGGCCGATCCCTGGAGCAGCACGCGGGGCGGGGAGTCCAGGCCGGCGAGCGTCGACGCGATCAGGCCCGTGCCGCGGGTCCGGGACTCCAGCACGACGCGCTTGCGGTCGGCGGTGAGCCGCTTGTCGCCGACGCCGGCGCCGGCGAGGTTCACGACCGCGTCCGCACCCGCCAGGGCCTCCGGCGGGAGCACGCCGGCGTCCGGGTCCCAGGTGCGCTCGTCCGGGGTCCGCGCGGGGCGCCGCACGAGGCGTCGCACCTGGTGCCCCTCCGCCGTCAGCCGCGCGACCAGCGCCGTCCCGATCAGCCCGCTCGAGCCCGCCACCACGACGATCATGCGCCGACCCTACGCGCGAGGGGCCGTCCACCGCGCGGCGTGCAGCCCCTAGGGTGGGGCGCCATGGAGGCCGCCGCCCGACCGACCGCCGGCACGACCGCGCCCGGGCCCGCGAGTGCCGCCGGCCCGCCGCCGCTCGCCGTGGTGGCCGCCGAGGCCGGCGTGTCCGTGCCGACCGTGTCGAAGGTGCTGAACTCGCGCCGCGACGTCGCGGAGGCGACCCGGGCGCGGGTCGCGGAGGCCCTGGCCCGGCACGGGTACACGGTCCGTCCGTCGGGCAGCCGCCGCACCGGGCTGATCGACCTGCGCGTGGTCGACCTCGACTCGACGTGGGCGGAGGCGGTGGTCCGGGGCGCGGCGCAGGCGGCGTCGCGGCTGGGCTCGGACCTCGTCGTGACGGTCGACCCGGATGCGCAGGCGTGCGGTGCGTGGGTGCGGCACGCGCTCGACCGCGGCACCGACGGCCTGGTCAGCGTGGTGGGGGTGCCGGACGCGGCGTCGCGCGCGGAGCTCGCCCGGGCGCAGGTCCCCGTGGTGGTCGTCGACCCGCGCACGCGCTGCGACCCGGACGTGCTGGTGGTCGGGGCGACGAACTTCCGGGGCGGGCTGGACGCGACGGCGCACCTGGTCGGCCTCGGGCACCGGCGCATCGCCACCATCACCGGCCCGCTGGAGCAGGACAACGCGGTCGCGCGGCTGGCGGGGTACCGGACCGCCCTGATCCAGGCGGGCATCGGCGGCGACGACGACCTGGTGCGCACTGGCGACTACTCGGTGGACGGCGGCTTCCGGGCGGCGAACCTGCTCCTGGAGCTCGACGACCCGCCGACGGCCGTCGTGGCCGGCAGCGACGACACCGCGCTCGGCGTGCTGCGCGCCGCACGGGAGCACGGGCTGCGGGTGCCGGACGACCTCGCGGTGACCGGCTTCGACGACCTGCCGGTGGCGGCGTGGCTGGACCCTGCGCTCACCACCGTGCGGCAGCCGCTGGCGGAGATGGGGGACGCCGCCGTGAGCCTCGTCCACCGCGCCCGGGAGGGGCAGCGGGGCCCGGCGCACCTGGAGCTGGCCACGACGCTGGTGGTGCGGTCCTCGACGGCACCACCGCGCTGAGCGGTCGCACCGGTCGCACTGGTCGCACCGGGTCGCACCGGACGGGCCCGGGGCTGCGCCGGGACGCGGCGGACGTGCCCCCGCGCCGGACGACGCGGGGGCACGGGCGGTCCGCCCGGGCGGGGATCAGGCCCGGCGCCGTGCCCGCGCGACGAGGAGCGCCGTCCCGCCGGCCAGTGCCGCGAGCGCGACGCCCAGCGGCAGCGCGAGCGACGCCCCGGTGGTCGCGAGGTCGCGCGGCGTCCCTGCGGTGGTCGGCCCCTCGGCGGACACGCCGCCGTCGGCGCCGTCCCGGGGCTCCTCGGCCCCGGGCTCCACGACGCCGGGCCCGTCCGGGCCGGGCTGCGGCTCCGGCGCGGGCGCCGCGGGGACGCGCAGCGTCACGGCCTCGCCGGTCACCGTGATCCCGGCGTCGTTGGTCGTCGAGACCGCGAGCGTGTGCTCGCCGGGGGTCGTGACCGCGGGGACGTCGCACGCCCACACGCCGTCGGCGTCGACGTCCGCCGTGCACCACGCGGCGCCGTCCGGCCCGGCGACCGTCAGGTGCGCACCGGGCTCGCCGGTGCCCGCCAGGCGCTCGATGCGCGCGACGGTCGAGCCCGGCGCCGGGTCCGCGACGACCGGGGTGACGGGCGCCGCCGCCGACGAGAACACCTCGGCGGCGAGCACGGGACGCAGCCGCTCGGTCATGTCCGGGCCGACGACGTGGTCGCGCAGCAGGCCGTCGCCGAGGTAGTTGCCGATCGCCGCGACGATCATCGCCTGGTCGAGCGAGAGGTGGCGCTGCGCCACGGTCCCGGACCGCACCGCCACGGCGTCCGCGAACCCGCC
The DNA here is from genome assembly GCA_014763765.1 of Micrococcales bacterium. Lineage (GTDB taxonomy): Bacteria > Actinomycetota > Actinomycetes > Actinomycetales > Cellulomonadaceae > Cellulomonas. Next base: position 1,413 of record JACXUT010000050.1, on the reverse strand, counting down.
GGGCCCGTAGACGTCGAAGTCGGACGCCAGCCGCGTGAGGTTCTCCACGACGCCCTCCGGGTCGTACTCGAGGCCCAGGAACGCCGCGTGCGGCGTGACGACCCCGTCGCCGAACTCGGGTGCGGGGTTCGTCGCCTCGCGGCAGCCGTGGAACCCGAGGTCGACGTCCGTCGTGCCGTCCGACAGGTAGCCGTCGGACCGCAGGCCGAGGGAGTCGACGCCGTACTCGGCGTAGCCGCCGTGCGGGTTGCTGGCGGGGGAGAAGCCCCAGTAGCCGTAGCCGGCCACGTCGAGCCCGTGCCGCTTCTGCGCCTGGACGACCAGCGGGTGGTTCACGCCCCAGGACCGCGGTGCCCACTCGGACTCCGGCACCAGCATGTCCGGCATCAGCGCCTCGAACATCGAGCCGCCCCAGCCGGGGACGAGCGCCGTCTCGCCGTCGTGGTAGACGCCCTCGTAGACGTCGACGCCGTCGTAGGTGCGCGTCACGCCGCTGGGCCGCTGCTCCTGCCAGGACCAGTCGCACGTCGACGGGAAGGTCCGGTAGGTGCCCCAGTAGGCCTCCGGCGGGATCTCCCCGTCCGCGATGCCGAGGTACAGCGCGATGCGGGTCTCGGACACCGTCGTGTCGTAGTGGTGGCAGGTGTAGTAGACCGTCGTGCCGCCCTGGTAGTTCCCGGGGACCGAGCAGCCCGACGGCTCCTCGTCCCAGAACCCCCCGCGGATCAGCCCGACCCCGAGGTCCGGCCGGCCGTCCGGGTTGTAGTAGACGCCGAAGCGCATCGAGTCGTAGAGCGCGGTGGCGTCGTCGGCGAGCCGGGGCTCCGCCGACGCGACCACGCGCAGCGCCGCGGCGAGCCAGCCGTTGTCGACCGACGACAGGAAGTGCTCCACGACGGCGCCGTCGTCGGGCCAGGTGTCGACCCGGTCGCCCGTGGCGGGGTCGTACCAGTTGTAGAACATGCCCGACTCGTCGTGCCGGTCCATCGTGCCCAGCGTCGCGAGGGTCGTCGACATGCGCTGGTAGGCGTCCTCCGCGTCGAGCAGGCCCAGGTCGCGCGCGACGACGGTCGACCACAGGTAGCCGCCGATGTTGGTGGGCGACGTGTACGCGCTGGCGGTCGCCGGGTCGAGCGAGCTCTCGATGTTGTCCGCGACGAGCCCGGTGGCGGGAGCCGTCATCGCGTCGAGCGAGGTGTAGGTGTCGGCGAGCCAGGTGCGCAGCAGCGCGTCGTCGACGGCGGCGGGCACGGGCGCGGCGGCCGGTGCCGCGTCCGCCCGGGCCACCGGGGCGGTGGCCGTGCCGGCCAGGGTGGCCGCGAGGCCGAGCCCGAGCGCGGCGACGCCCGCGGCCAGCGCCCGACCGCGGGGACGGCGGGCGCGGCCGGGGTGTGCGGGCGGTGCGGGCGGTGC
>JACXUT010000321.1 GCA_014763765.1 Micrococcales bacterium | reverse complement strand
GTGCAGCACGCGAGCAACCTGTTCTCCACGGTGCTCGGCACGGGCGCGGGTCGGTCAGGCGGTGGGCGGGGTGGCCTGCGCGGCGGCGCGGGCCGCGGCGGGCAGCGCCGACACGACGCGGTCGAGCGCCGCGTCGTCGTGGGCGGCGGACACGAACCACGCCTCGAACGCCGACGGCGGCGCGTACACCCCGTCGCGCAGCAGGCTGTGGAAGAACGCCGGGTAGCGCCACGCCTCCGACGCGAGCACCTGCGCGTAGTCCCGCGCACCCGCGTCCGTGCCGAGCACCGTGGAGAACAGGTTGCTCGCGTGCTGCACCGCGTGCGCCACCCCCGCGGCCGTCAGCGCCTCGTCGACGGCCTCGCGCAGCAGGGCGGCGGCGCGGTCCACGCGGGCGTACACCGCGTCGTCCGCGAGCCGCAGCGTCGCCAGGCCCGCGGCCGTCGCGACGGGGTTCCCGGACAGCGTGCCCGCCTGGTAGACGGGTCCGGACGGCGCCAGCGCGTCCATGACGGCCGCGGGGCCGCCGAGCGCCGCGACGGGCATGCCGCCGCCGACGACCTTGCCGAACGTCAGCAGGTCCGGGGCCCAGCCCTCGCGCTGCGCCTCCAGGCCCCACCAGCCGGCCGGGCCGACGCGGAAGCCGGTCAGGACCTCGTCCTGGATCAGCAGGGCGCCGTGCGCGTGGGCGATCCGGGCGAGCGCGGCGTTGAAGCCGGGCTCCGGCGGGACGACGCCCATGTTCGCGGGCGCGGCCTCGGTGATGATCGCCGCGATGGTCGGGCCGTGCTCCGCGAACGCCGCCTCGACGGCCGGCAGGTCGTGGTACGGCAGCACGATCGTCTCGGCCGCGACCGACGCGGGCACGCCGGCGGAGCCGGGCAGGGCCAGCGTGGCGACGCCCGACCCGGCCGCCGCCAGCAGGCCGTCCGAGTGCCCGTGGTAGCAGCCGGCGAACTTCACGACGCGGTCCCGGCCGGTCACGCCGCGCGCGAGCCGGATCGCCGTCATCGTCGCCTCGGTGCCGGTCGACACCAGGCGGAGCCGCTCGACGACGGGCACGCGGGCCCGCACGGCCTCCGCGAGCTCGACCTCCGCGAGGGTGGGTGCGCCGAACGACAGCCCGCGCCCCGCCGCCTCGCGCACGGCCTCGACGACCTCCGGGTGCGCGTGGCCGAGGATCGCCGGCCCCCACGACCCGACGAGGTCGACGTACTCGCGGCCGTCCACGTCGGTGACGTAGGCGCCGCGCGCCGAGGCCACGAACCGCGGCGCCCCGCCGACCGAGCCGAACGCGCGCACCGGCGAGCTCACCCCGCCCGGGATGACGCCCTGCGCCCGCTCGAACAGCTCCTCCGACGAGGTCATCGCCACTCCTCCCGCAGCCAGTGGGCCAGCTCCACGGCCCAGTACGTCAGCACCTGGTCCGCGCCGGCGCGGCGGATGCCCAGCACCGACTCGGTGATCGCCCGCCGGCGGTCCAGCCAGCCCTGGGCCGCGGCGGCCTCGACCATCGCGTACTCGCCGGACACCTGGTACGCCGCCACGGGCACCGTGCTCGCGGCGGCCACGTCGGCGAGCACGTCCAGGTACGCCCCGGCGGGCTTCACCATGACGACGTCGGCGCCCTCCGCGATGTCGAGCGCCACCTCGTGCAGCGCCTCGCGGCGGTTGCCGGGGTCCATCTGGTAGGTCCGGCGGTCGCCGTCGAGCGTCGACTCCACGGCGTCGCGGAACGGCCCGTACAGCACGCTCGCGTACTTCGCGGCGTAGGCCAGCACGGCGACGTCGGTCCGCCCGGCGGCGTCGAGGACGTCCCGGATCACGCCGACCTGGCCGTCCATCATGCCGCTGGGCGCGACCATGTGGGCGCCCGCGTCGGCCTGCGCGAGGGCCATCTCGGCGTACCGCACCAGCGTGGCGTCGTTGTCGACCACGCCGTCGGGCGTCAGCACGCCGCAGTGCCCGTGGTCGGTGAACTCGTCGAGGCACAGGTCGGCCTGGATCACCAGGGCGTCCCCCACCTCGGCGCGGACGTCCGCCAGCGCCACGTTGAGGATGCCGTCGGGGTCGGTGGCGCCCGACCCGACGGCGTCGCGGGCCAGCGGCACGCCGAACAGGTTCACGCCGCCGACGCCCGCGGCCGCGGCCTCGACCACCGCGCGGCGCAGGGAGTCGCGCGTGTGCTGGACGACGCCCGGCATCGACGCGATCGGCTGCGGCTCGGCGAGGCCCTCCTTGACGAAGAGCGGCAGGACCAGCTCGGCGGGGTGCAGGCGGGTCTGGGACACCGAGCGGCGCATCGCCGTCGTCGCGCGCAGCCGCCGGGGCCGGACGCGGCCGGGCCGGGCCGCCGCGACGACGGCCTCGGGGGCACCCGCGGGGACGGTGCCGGGGGGCGTCGCGCCCGTCGTGCCGGCGCTGCCGGGCGTGCCGGCGCTGCCGGCCGTGCCGGCCGTGCCGGTGCTGCCGGGCGTGCTGCCGCCGTGGTCGTCGAGGCTCGTCATGCCTGCCCTCCGTCGGGGTCGGCCGCCCGGGGTGCGGCGGCGGTGCGGGGCTCCGGGGACGTACCCGCCGGGTGGGCGG
>JACXUT010000320.1 GCA_014763765.1 Micrococcales bacterium | reverse complement strand
GGGGGTGGCGGGTGGGCGTCGTCGCGGACGTCGTCGGGTACCTGAACGAGGGCGTGAGCGTCGACGTCGTCGGCCACCGGGGCTCCGGGCGCTCGCACGTCGCGGACCTGGTCGAGCAGACGCTCCACGACGAGGGCGTGCCCGTCCTGCGTCTGACGGGGGTCCCCGCGCTGCGGGACCGCCCGCTCGGGGGGATCTCCGCGGCGGGCTTCGAGCTGCCGCGCGGCGGTGCGTCGAGCGTCGGCGAGGTGCTGGCCGCGCTGCGGCCCCGCGTCCGCGGGCGGGGGGCGGTCGTCGTGGTGGACGACCTCGACGGCCTCGACGCCGCCAGCGCCGGAGTCGTCGCCGCGCTGCGCACCACCGTGCCGGCGCCCACCCTCGTGACCCGGCGGCTCGGCACCGAGCGGGAAGAGGCGGTGGTCGCCGTGCTCCCCGGGATGCAGCCGGGGATCCGGCTCCCGCTCGCCCCGCTCCGCTTCGGCGAGGTCCACGCCTGCGCGCAGGAGCTGCTGGGCGGCCCCGTCGACTCGTCGACCGTCGCCCGCCTCGCGACCAAGTCGGGCGGCCTGCCCGGGCTGGTGCGCGCGCTCGTCACCGTCGGCCGGCGCGCGGGCACGCTCACGTACGACGGCGCCGTGTGGCGCGCGACCGCCCCGCTGTGGTCGCCGGAGCTGGCGCACACGCTCGACGGCTACCTGACCGGCCTCGACGCGCGGACGGTCGAGGAGCTGACGCTGCTGGCCGTCGCCGGCCCGCTCGACGTCCGGCGCGTGCGGGCGCTCGTCGACGACGCCCGGCTGCTGGACCTGCAGCGGGCGGGGCTCGTCGGGGCGCTCGACGGCTCGGGCAGCGGCGCGATGGGCCTGTACCCGCCGCTGCTGGGCGAGCACCTCGTCGCCCACTGCCCGGCGACGCTGCGGCTCGACATCGAGGCGCGGCTCGCCGACGAGGTGCCGGCCGTCCCGCACCCCCTCCGGGCGGCGGGCGGCGCGCGGGTGCACAGCCCGGAGGCAGTCGTCAGCACGCGGCTCGCCGACCACTGGGAGGAGGTCCGCGACCGGCTGCAGCAGGCCTGGGCCGAGGACCGGGCCCCGGCGGCGGGCGCCCGGCTGCTCGAGGCGACGCTCGCCTCGCCGGTGCGCACCGGGCCGGGCGTCGACGAGCAGGTGGTCGAGGTCTACCGCGGCACCGCGCGGGAGATCGGGGGCGACGCGGACCGGGCGCAGCTGGAGGCCTGGTACGCGGTGTACCTGGCCGTGGGCCGCCGGCGGCTGGCGGACGCCCGCCGGGTGCTCGCGGACGCCGAGCTCGCGGTGCCGTCCCACGGCGCCTACCTGCGCGCCACCGCCGCCCACCTCGGCCTGCTGCTCGACCGCGTCCCGAAGCCGCCCCGCACCACCGCTGCGGAGGACCGGAGCCCGCTCAACGCGGAGGCCAGCCGGGGGGTCGCGGTGGAGACGGAGCTGGCCCGGGGTCGCACCGCGGCGGCGCGGTCGCTCCTGGCCGCGGCCGTGCCGGAGCTGCCGCTCTTCCACCGGCACCACCAGGCGTGCGAGGGCCTGGCCCGGGTGCTGGCCGCCGAGCAGCCCGACCCCGCGACGTGGACGACCCCGCCGGCCGACCTCGGGCAGCTCGCGTCGGACCCGGCCTCGTTCCGGCCGCTGGCGTACGTGACGGCGCTGGGCATGGCCGTCGGGGGGCACGTCGCCGCCCTCGACGACTGGCTGTCCTCCGCGCTCACCGTGACCTCCGTGGGGACGCTGCAGCGGCACTACCACGTCGGCCTGCTGTCGGTCGCCGTGCTCGCGGCGCTGTGGCGCGGGGAGGACGCGTACGCGGCGGGCATCGCGCGCCAGGCGGCGGCGACCCGGCAGCCCGCGGGGCCGCTGCCCCTGATGGCGTCCGGGGAGGCGCTCGTCGCGCTCACCGAGGGCGACGCCGACGGCCTGTGGGCGGCGGTGGACGCGCACCTCGCGGGCGGGTACCTGACCGCGGCGCTGTTCCTCGCCGTCGAGGCCCTCGAGCGCCGGCCCGACGGCGCGCGGGCCCGGGTCGTCGCCGAGCTCGGTACCCGCGTGGACGGCGGCCTGCTCGAGGCGCTCGTGGAGTACGCCGTGGCGCTCGGTCACGAGGACGAGGCGGCGCTCGCGGAGGCCGCCACGCGGTTCGGGCGCTGCGGCGCGGTCCTGTACGAGGTCCGGGCGGGCGTCGCCCGGGCGCGGGTGCTCAAGCAGCGGGGGCTCGCCACGGAGGCCGTCGCGCAGGTGGAGGCCGCGTGGGCCGCGTCCCTCGACGTCGCGCGGCACGCCCCGGGCGTCTTCTCGCCGTACCTGGACGCCCTGGAGCTGTCGCCGCGCGAGCTCGACGTGCTGCGGCAGGTCGTCGTCGGGCTGGGGACGTCCGAGATCGCGGCCGAGCTGAGCCTGAGCGTGCGCACGGTCGAGAACCACGTCTTCAGCACGTACCGCAAGATCGGCGTCGAGGGCCGGGCGGACCTGCTGCGCGTGGCTGCGACGTGGCTCGGGCCCCGGCTGCGGACGGGCGGATGAGGTACCCCGCCCGTCCGCAGCCGGGGCCCGAGCCACGTCGCAGCCA
>JACXUT010000319.1 GCA_014763765.1 Micrococcales bacterium | reverse complement strand
GCCCCGGAGTCAGTACGCTGGTCGCAGCACGCGGTCCGCCGCGCGCCGCTCCACCGTGCAGGACCGACAACCACACAGCGTCGACGTCCCCGGTGTCGGCGTGCGCGCGACGAGGCCGCACCCCGCCGAGGACCGACACAGGAGGTCAACATGCCCGCGCCCGTCAGCGCGCAGCGCATCCGGGAGACCATCGAGCCGGTGGTGGCCGCCGCCGGGCTGTGGCTGGAGGACGTCGAGCTCGCGCGCGACGCCGGCCGCCCGGTGGTGCGCGTCGTGGTCGACGCGGTGGAGGACGCCGAGGAGGCCGTCGACCTGGACGGCGTCGCCGCGGTGTCCCGCACCGTGTCCGAGGCGCTCGACGCTCTCGACGGCCTGCCGGACCGGTACACCCTCGAGGTGTCGACCCGCGGGGCCGACGCCCCGCTCACCGCGCGCCGGCACTACGTCCGGGCGATCGGCCGCCTGGTCGTCCTCGGGCTGGCCGACGGCACCGTGCTCGCCGGGCGGCTCGTGGACGTCGTCGACGCCGGTGGTGCCGAGGGGGACGCGGTGGTCGTGACCCCCGTGACCCCCGGCGTCAAGGGCCGGCCCGCGAAGGTCGGCGACCCGGTGCGGGTCCCGCTCGAGCGGGTGCGCGAGGGCCGGGTGGAGGTCGAGCTCGTCAAGGACGGCGGGCGCGGCGAGGACGGCGCCGGCGACGGCGCGGCGGACGGGCCGACGGGCCGGGAGGACTGACGTGGACATCGACATGCAGGCGCTGCGGCTCATCGAGCGCGAGCGCGACATCAGCCTGGACGTGCTGGTCTCGGCCATCGAGCAGGCGCTGCTCTCGGCCTACCACCGGACCCCGGACGCCTACCCGGACGCCCGCGTCGAGCTGGACCGCCGGTCCGGGCACGTGACGGTGTGGGCGCGCGAGCGCACGGTGGTGCCCGCGCCCGACGCCTCCGACGTGGACGCTGACGCCGCCGCGACGGCCGTGCCGCCGACCACGACGGTGACCGGCCCGGAGTTCGACCACACGCCGGCCGGGTTCGGGCGCATCGCGACGGCCACGGCCCGCCAGGTGATCGTCCAGCGGCTGCGCGACGCCGAGGACGACCAGGTGCTCGGGCAGTTCCGCGGCAAGGAGGGTGAGGTCCTCGGGGGCGTCATCCAGCAGGGCCGTGACCCGCGCGTGGTGCTCGTCGACGTCGGCGGCACGGAGGCCGTGCTGCCCGCGCACGAGCAGGTGCCCACGGAGCAGTACGTGCACGGCGAGCGCATCCGCGCGCTGGTGCTGGACGTGTCCCGCGGCGCGAAGGGCCCGCAGATCACGCTGTCGCGCACCCACCCGAACCTCGTGCGCAAGCTGTTCGAGCTGGAGGTCCCGGAGATCGCCGACGGCCACGTCGAGATCACGGCCCTGGCGCGCGAGGCGGGCCACCGCACGAAGATGGCGGTGCGCTCGACCGTCCCCGGGCTCGGGGCCAAGGGTGCGTGCATCGGCCCCCTCGGTGCCCGGGTGCGCGCCGTCATGGCCGAGCTGCACGGCGAGAAGATCGACATCGTCGACCACTCGGACGACCCGGCCCGCATGGTCGCGAACGCCCTGTCGCCGGCGCGGGTGCTGTCGGTGACGGTCGTCGACCCCGCCGCGCGTGCCGCCCGTGTGGTGGTGCCGGACTACCAGCTCTCGCTGGCGATCGGCAAGGAGGGCCAGAACGCGCGGCTGGCGGCGAAGCTCACCGGGTGGCGGATCGACATCCGGTCCGACGCCCAGGAGCCGGCCGGGGCCGGGGCGGCGCCCGGCGAGGCCGCGGGCGGCGCGCCGGAGGGCTCCGCGGGGACCGCCCCGCGTGCCGCCGGTCGAGCAGAGTGACCTCGCGCGCTAGACTGGACGCGGCTGGGCCGGACGCCCGGCTCTCCTCGCCGAGCAGGCGCCACCCCCGACACCCCGCAGCGCACGTCGCCGCGCCGGTGGTCGTGGGCCCGGTGCGCACGTGCGTGGGGTGCCGGACTGCCGGACCGAGGTCGGCTCTGCTGCGCGTGGTCGCGGCGGCGTCGGGCACGGGTGAGACCGTGCTCGTCGTCGACGTGCGTCGCGCGCTGCCGGGCCGGGGGGCGTGGCTGCACCCCGATCCTCACTGCCTCGAGCTCGCCGAGCGCCGACGTGCGTTCCCGCGGGCCCTGCGACTCGCGGGGCCGCTGGACACGTCCGCGGTCGGGGAGCACCTCGGGGCGGGGTGAGGCACGACCGTCGCCGCCGGGCGCCTGCCCGGTGGCATGTGCACCGTCGAACAGGAAAGCGGGTCGAAGAGCCGATGGCTGCCCGATGAGCACGCACCGATGAGTACCCAGCGATGAGTACCCAGCACTAACGACGGTCCACCCTGTCCTGGGCGGGCCGAGACAGGGAGAGATGTGGCCAAGGTCCGCGTCTACGAGCTCGCCAAGGAGCTCGGAGTCGACAGCAAGACCCTCATGACCAAGCTGAACGAGCTCGGTGAGTTCGTGCGCTCGGCGTCCTCGACGATCGAGCCGCCGGTGGTCCGCAAGCTGCGGGACACCTACCCGGCCGGTGGCGGCGCCAAGCCCGCCGCGGCCCGCCCGGCCCCGGCG
>JACXUT010000049.1 GCA_014763765.1 Micrococcales bacterium | reverse complement strand
CCCTTCGCCGCGCCGTCCGGCGGACCCCACGGGCGGGGGGCCTCCCACCCGGGCGGAGCGGCCGGCGGAGCGGCGAACGGGTCGGCGGGGCGCGACGCGGCGGCCGCGGGGGGGTCGCCGGCCGGCGACGTCCCCGGCGGGCCGGGCACCGGTCCCGGCTCGCTCCGCGGCGGCTCCGGCTGCTGCTCCCCCACCTGCGGGTCCTCTCCGTACGGCTCGGGCCGGTCGCGCGCGTCGCGGTGCTCGTCGTGCGCGGTCACGGCAGGTGCACGGCGGTCGTGAGCGTGTCCCAGCCGCGGGTCAGGCGGGCGGGCAGCCCGGTGTCGAACTCCCCGCCGGGGAACTGGGCGACGACCGCCGAGACGTCCGGGCCCGTGCCGGCGGCGACGACCTCGACCACGGTGTCGCCGGACTGCCAGGCGGCGTGCCACGGGGCGGTGGACAGCACGTAGACCGTGCGGCCGGCGACGTCGAGCCGGTCCGCGGCGGTCAGGACGCCGGTGTCGAGCTGGCCGTGCTGCTCGGTGACGACCACGTCGCCGGCCGGCCCGGACAGCGCGACCTCGAGCGTGCTGCCGCCGTCACGCTCGCGCACCGAGGTCACCGCCCAGCCGTCCGGGACCTCGGTCGGGCAGGTCCAGCCCTGCGCCCGCATCCAGTCGAGGTACTCCTGCGTGGTGGCGCCCGCGACCGGCTCGCGCGGCGCGGCCACCGTGACCGCGGCGGGCGCTCCCGCGTCCCCGAGCATCGCCATGGCGTCGCGGGAGGCGGTCACGGGGGCGACATCGGGGCGGTCGCCGAGCAGGAACAGGCCGACGGCCACCATGCCCAGCCCCGTGAGGGACCCGACGGCGGCGCGGAACCGCCGGCGACCCTGCCCGGTGCCGGCGCCGAGGACGCCGCGCCCGCCGAGCACGCCGCCGGCGCCGAGCACCTCGCCGCCGAGCACCCGGCCCGCGGCAGCGCGCTGACCGACCACGGCACGGGAGCCGAGGACCTCGCCACCGAGCACGCCGCGGCCCGCGCCGAGCAGCCCCGCGAGCCCGGTCACCGCCGGGGACGGGCGGGAGGCGCCGGCGGGCGGGACGAACGGGTCCATCCGTCGCGGGGTGGCGGGGGCGGCGTCGCGGCGCGGGTCCGCGGTCCCCTGGCAGCCGAGCGCGAGCAGCCGGGCGGTCAGGTCCCCTGCCGGGCGGACGTCGTCGGCGTCGGAGAGCACGCGGCGGGCGGCCCGGGCGGCGGCGAGGTCGGCCGCGCAGCGCGGGCAGCCGGCGACGTGCGCCAGGGCGCGCTCGGTGGCCGCCGGGCCGAGCTGCCCGTCGACCAGGGCGCTGACCCGGTCCCCGAGGTGGCCGCTCATCGCGCCCCCGCGGGTGCGGTCACGGACTCCCCGGCGGCCTGGCGCCCGGGCAGGTCACGCCCGTCCCGGGCCGCGCCCTCGGGCGTCCGCTGCTCGCGCGGCGCGCGGTGCTCCAGGGACACCCGGAGCCGGGCGCGCGCCCGGTGGATCCGCGAGCGCACCGTGCCGAGCTTGATGCCCAGCGTCACCGCGATCTCCTCGTACGACAGCCCCTCGATGTCGCACAGCACCACCGCCGCCCGGTACTCCGGGGGCAGCTCGTCGAGCGCGCGCTGGACGTCGACGTCGAGGTTGTCGTGCTCGAACGCCCGCTCGGGGCCCCCGTCGGTGGTCGGGTACCGGTCGCTGTCCTCGCCCATCGCGTCCATGCGGATGCGCTGCCGGCGGCGCGCGTGGTCGAGGAACAGGTTGGTGGTGATGCGGTGCAGCCAGCCCTCGAACGTGCCGGGGGTGTAGGTCGACAGCGACCGGAACACCCGCACGAACACCTCCTGCGTGAGGTCCTCGGCGTCGTGCCGGTTGCCGGTCAGCCGGTAGGCGAGGCGGTAGACGCGCGCGGAGTGCTCGCGGACGATCGCCTCCCAGGTCGGGGGCTGCCAGTCCGTCTCGGGCACCGAGGTCGCCATCCAGGTCCTTCGTCTCAGGAGCCGCGGGCGCGGCGCGTGCCCAGTGTCCCAGGGCGCGGGTCCCCGTGCGAACCGGTTCCCCTCCTGCTCACGCACAACGCGCACACACCCTGCACCGTTCCCGCGGTTCCCCGGCGGACGGACGGCGCCCCGGGCCCCGCCGCCCCCGCGCGTCGCCGACGGCCGCCCCGTCCGGGCGACGGTCGCCCACTAGGCTGGCCTGCGTCGACACCCGCCGCTCTCGAACCGTCCGCAGGAGGACACCATCGCCACCGACAAGGCTGCCAGCTGGGTCTACGCGGAGGGCTTCGTGCCCGAGGACGACACCCTGCTGCGCGCCCGGGACCGCGCGGGTCAGCTCGGCTGCACGCCGGTGGCCCCCGGCACGGGCGCCGCGCTGACGGTCCTCGCCGCCGCGGCGCGCGCCCGCGCGGTCGTCGAGGTCGGGACCGGGGCGGGCGTGAGCGGCCTGCACCTGCTGCGCGGCATGCCCGGTGACGGCGTGCTGACCACCATCGACGTCGAGGTGGAGCACCAGCGCGCCGCCAAGACGGCGTTCGCGGAGGAGGGCGTGCGCCCGGCGCGCACCCGCACCATCTCGGGCCGGGCGCTCGACGTCCTGCCCCGCCTGACCGACGGCGCCTACGACCTCGTGCTCGTCGACGCGGACATCGAGAACTACCCCGCCTACGTGGAGCAGGCGGTGCGGCTGCTGCGCCCGGGCGGCGTGCTCGCCGTCGACGACGCGCTCTGGCACGACCGGGTCGCCGACCCGGCGCGGCGTGACGAGGCCACGACGATCGTCCGGGAGACCGGCCGGCGCGTGCGCGAGGACGAGCGGCTGCTCCCCGCGCTGCTGCCGGTCGGCGACGGGCTGCTGGTCGCCGTCCGCCGCTGACCGTCCCGCGACGGACCCCGCACGGCGCCCGGGCCGACCGGTCACCCGGGCCCGCCCGGGTACCGGGTCAGCGCAGCGCGGCGAGGTACCGCAGCAGCAGCCGGGCGCCGAAGCCCGTCGCCCCCTCGGTCACCTCGTGCTTGTCCGCCGTCGACCGCGCCGGGCCGGCGATGTCGAGGTGGGCCCAGGTGCGGGCGCCGACGAACTCGCGGAGGAACAGCGCGGCGGTGATGGAGCCGCCGCCCTGCTTCGGGTCGATGGGCACGTGCCGCAGGTCGGCCACCGTCGAGCGCACCGCGTCGGCGTAGTCCTCGACGAGCGGCATGGACCACACGGGCTCGCCCGACTCGGCGGCGGCGGTCTCGATCGCCCCGGCGAGGCGCGGGTCGGTGGCGTAGAGCGCGGCGTGCTGCTTGCCGAGCCCCAGGCTGGCCGCCCCCGTCAGCGTCGCGACGTCGAGCAGCACGTCCGGGTCGAGCGTCGCGTCCGCCCACGCGAGCGCGTCGCCGAGCACCAGGCGGCCCTCGGCGTCGGTGTTCGCGATCTCGACGGTGCGTCCGCCCCACAGGGTGAGGACGTCCCCCGGTCGGTACGACGCGGCGCCGACGTGGTTCTCCGCGAGCGGCAGGACGGCGGTGACGCGGTGCGGGACGCCCGCGGCGGCGGCGCCGAGCACGGTGGCGAGCGCGACCGCGGCCCCGGCCATGTCCGTCTTCATCGGGACCATCGACTCGCGCGGCTTGATCGAGAGCCCGCCGGTGTCGTACGTGATGCCCTTGCCGACCACCACGACGTGCCGGGTGCGCCGGGAGCCGCCCCCGGCGGGCGGCTCGTACGCGACCGTCACGAGCCGCGGGGTCGACGCCGAGCCGGACCCGACGGCGACGATGCCGCCGAACCCCTGCGCGGCCAGCTCCCGGGGGCCGAGGACGTCGACGCGCAGGCCGGCCGCGCGGGCCAGCGCGGAGGCGCGGTCCGCCATCCAGGCCGGGTCCTTGATGCTGGACGGGGTGTTCGCGAGGTCGCGCACGAGCCAGGTCGCGGTCGCGCCGCGCACCGCCTCGTCGAGCGCGGCCTGGGCGCGGACGCCGTCGCGGCCGACCACCACCAGCTCGGAGGCGGGCGCCTCGCTCGCCGGGGCGGGCGCGCCGATGCGCTGCACCCGGTAGGCGGCCAGCAGGTAGCCCTCGGCGAACGCCCGCACGGCCCGCGGGCCGTCGACCCCGGGCTCGGTCGCCACGGTCGTCAGCACGCGCCGCAGCCCGCGCGTCGCACGCGCCAGCGCGGCACCGGCGCGCCGCAGCTCGTCGGGGGTGCCGCCGCCGACGCCCACGAGGACGAGGCGGCGCGGCAGACCGTCCCAGGGCAGGGCCGCGCCGGCCCGGCCGACCGGGCGCGGGAGGAGCAGGGTCCACGCCTCGCCGGGCGCGCCGGTCAGCCCGGCACGCTCGGCGACCTCGGCGAGGTCGATGCCGTAGCGGGCGGCGGCGTCGGCGGTGCCGCGGCCCGGCTGGAGGTCGGTGTCGTCCGGCGCGGGCGGGGCGACCGGGACGGCCACCGCGTCGACGTCCGCCTCCAGCAGGAGCGCGGAGGACGCGAGCGAACCGCCCACCAGGCCGACCGCCGGCACCGGGCGGCCGATGCGCACCTCGGGGTGCGTCACGGAACGTGCCACGACGGAGCGAGCCCCCGGGCCGTCAGGAGACGACGGAGGTGAGGGCCTCGCCCAGCTCCTGCGCCTCGGTCGCGTTGAGCTCGACGACGAGCCGACCACCGCCCTCGAGCGGGACCCGCATCACGATGCCGCGGCCCTCCTTGGTCACCTCGAGCGGACCGTCACCAGTCCTCGGCTTCATCGCGGCCATGCGGGGCTCTCCTTCGCGTCGTGCGTCCCGGGACCCGAACGCGCTGGTCCCGCCGCGGGCGGGGCCGGTGCGGACAGGGCGCGGATCAGCGGATGTCCGTCGGTCAGTCTAGTTCACCGGGGCGACACGCGAGGCAGGGAGCGCCTGCGCACGCGCACTCCCGCGGTCACGGCGGCCACCCGGAGGGCGGGACGAGTCGCCAGATCCGCCACACCCACACCACCTGGAGGACGAGCATCAGGAGGGTCACCGCGCCCGTCCACGCCCACCGTGCGGCACGCGGTCGGGTCACCACCCCGGCGGTCGCGGCGCCGAGGGGGAACGCCAGCAGCAGGAACCGCGCGAGGCTGCTCCCGGGCTCCACGGCCGCGGCGAGGTACAGCAGGTACGCCCCGGACCACGCGTGCAGCTCCCGCCCCAGCCGCCAGGTGGGCGGGGCGGCCAGGCTGCCCACGACGACCGCGGCGGCCGCGAGCACGACCCACGGCGCGGCGTCGCCGAACCAGAACTGCGGCACGTAGGCCCACCCGGCGAACGGTGCCGTCGTCGGCGACCCGCGCCACGCCTCCTGCGTGCGCAGGTACGCGTCCGGGACCCCCGTCACCCAGCCGCAGACCACCAGCCACGCGAAGCCCGAGACCACCGAGGTCAGCGCGAGGGCCCCGAGGCCGAGGACGTCGCGCCCCGGCGGACGCCGGCCGGTCGCGCGCCACTCCCGCCACCGGACCAGCGCGTGCACCGCGACGACGACCGCCATCGGCAGGGCGACCGCGCGGGTGAACCCGAGCGCGAGCACCGCGAGGCACGCCCAGCCGTAGCGGCGCGTCACGACGGCCAGCAGCGAGGCCGCGACGAGCAGCAGCGCCAGCGCCTCCGTGTAGCCGACCTGGAGCACGACCGAGGTCGGGAACACGCTGACCAGCAACACCGTCGCCAGCGGCAGCCCGGGCCGTGCCGCGACCGCCCGCGGTGCGCCGCGCACCACCGTGCGGTGCACCAGCAGGACCGCGCCCGCACCGAGCAGCAGCGACACCGTCGGCGCGACGACCGCCCACGACCCGCCGGTGACCGCCATCACGCCGCGCACCAGCAGGGGGTACAGCGGGAAGAACGCCCACTCGTTCTGCTGCACCAGCCCGTCGGCGCCCACCGGCAGCGTCGCGGGGTAGCCGCCCTCGGCGATCCGGCGGTACCACGTGGCGTCCCACATCAGCCCCGCGTAGTCCGCGTAGCCCGGCGAGGCGGCGGTCCAGCCGGTGGCGGCCTGGTGCCGGGCGACCACGAGCAGCACCACCGCGGAGAAGGCGCGTGCCGCGGCGTACACCCCGAGCACCTGCGCCCACCACGGCCAGGTGCGCGGGTCGAGGACCCGCGCGCGGGGACGCGGCGCCGCGGGCAGGTCGGGGCCACCACCCGGCCCCGTCACGCGAGCCCCCGGACCGCCCGCGCCGGCGGCGCGTCACCGCGCAGCGCGGCCACCATGTCCACGACGCGCCGCGTCGCGCGCACGTCGTGGGCGCGGAACACGCGCGCCCCGAGCCACGCCGCCACCGACGTCGCGGCGAGCGTGCCCTCGAGGCGCTCCTCCGGCGGCAGCCCGAGCGTCTCGCCCACCAGGTCCTTGCGCGACAGCGCGACCAGCAGCGGGTGCCCGAGCGTCGTCAGCGCGGCGGTCCGGCGGACGAGGTGCAGCGAGTGCCAGGTGTTCTTGCCGAAGTCGTGGGTGGGGTCCACCAGCACGCTCGCCGGGTGCACGCCGAGCCCGACGGCGCGGGCCGCGGACGCCCGCAGCGTGGCGAGGACGTCCAGGAGGACGCCGTCCCGGGGGTCGGTGCCCGCGGGGGCGCCGTCCGGCAGCGGGTAGGAGACCCGCAGCGGGTCGGTCCGGGGCGGGAGGCCGCCGGTGTGCGAGCAGACCACGCCCAGCCCCCGCTCGGCGGCGACCTCCACCAGGGCCGGGTCGTGGCCGGCCCACGTGTCGTTCAGCAGGTCGGCGCCGGCGTCCGCCGCGGCGCGCGCCACCTCCGACCGCCACGTGTCGACGCTCACCAGCAGGTCGGGGTGCCGGCGGCGGACGCGCTCGACCAGCGGCACCACCCGCGCGATCTCCTCGGCGGCGTCCACCCCGGGCCCGCGGCCGGCGCGGACGCCGCCGAGGTCGACCAGGTCCGCGCCCTCCTCCTCGGCGCGCGCGACCGCGGCGTCCGCCCCCGCGTCGTCGTACCGGGCGGCGGCGTAGAACGAGTCCGGCGTCCGGTTCACGACCGCCATCACGACGGGGCGCTCCGGGCCGTACCAGCGGCCACGCAGCAGCAGGGGCGCGCCGGCGGCCGGGACGGCCCCCGCGGCGGGCGGGGTCGCGGCGTCGTCAGCGGCCACCCGGCTCCGCCTCCGCCTCCCCCTCGGCGACGACCCGGGACTCCGCCGCCGACTGCGCCCGGGCCGCGTCGCGCGCCGCCTCGCGCTCGGCCTCGCGGAGCTCGGCCCCGCGGTCGCGGACGATGCGCACCGCCTCCTCCGGGTCGTCCACCAGGCGCAGCAGCTCGAGGTCGGCCTCGCGGACCATCCCCCGCCGCAGCACCGGCCCGCGCAGCCACTCGAGCAGCCCGGTCCAGTAGTCGGTGCCGACCAGCACGATCGGGAACTCGGTCACCTTGTGCGTCTGCACGAGCGTGAGCGCCTCGAACAGCTCGTCGAACGTCCCGAAGCCGCCGGGCAGCACGATGAACCCCTCGGCGTACTTCACGAACATCGTCTTGCGGGCGAAGAAGTAGCGGAAGTTGACGCCCAGGTCGACCCACGGGTTCATGCCCTGCTCGAACGGCAGCTCGATGCCGAGGCCGACGGACAGCCCGCCCGCCTCGGACGCGCCCTTGTTCGCGGCGGACATGATGCCGGGACCGCCGCCGGTGATCACCGCGTAGCCGGCCTCCGCGAGCAGCCGCCCGACGGACTCGCCGAGCACGAAGTCGGGGTGCTCCGGCAGCGTGCGCGCCGAGCCGAACACGCTGACCGCCGGGCCGAGCTCGGCGAGCGCGCCGAACCCCTCGACGAACTCGCTCTGGATCCGCATCACGCGCCACGGGTCGCCGTGCAGCCAGTCGGCGCCGTCGCCGCCGGACAGCAGCCGCTGGTCGGAGGTCGTCGCGGGGATCTGCCCGCGACGGAGCAGCACCGGCCCCTTGCGGTAGCCGGAGCCGGGTGCCGGGAGGCCGTCGTCGCTCATGGGAGCCGACTCTACGGTCCGCGGCGGGGCGTGGCGGCGGGACGTGCGGCGACGGCGGGCGACGACCGGGTGAACGGTGCGTGACCCCGTGTCAGGCCGTCAGCCAGGCCCGCAGGGCGTCGTGGCAGAGCGCGAGCTGGGCCACCGGGAGCCGCTCGTCGTCCTTGTGCGCGAGCAGCGGGTCGCCGGGCCCGAAGTTGACGGCGGGGATGCCGAGCTCGGCGAACCGCGCGACGTCGGTCCAGCCATACTTGGGCGCGGGGGCTCCCCCGGTCACGCCGAGCACGGCCGCGGCGAACTCGGCGGCCGCGGGGTCGTCGAGCCCCGGCCGGGCGCCGCCGGCCGCGTCGGTGACCACGACCTCGAACCCGGCGAACAGGTCCTCGACGTGCGCGGTCGCCTCCGCCACGGTGCGCGACGGGGCGAACCGGTAGTTCACCGTGACGACGCAGCGGTCCGGCACGACGTTGGTCGCGACGCCGCCGCCGATCAGCACCGCGTTGAGCCCCTCGCGGTACACGAGCCCGTCGACCTCGACCGAGGCGGGCTCGTACGCGGCCAGCCGGGCGAGCACCGGAGCGGCGGCGTGGATCGCGTTGACCCCGGTCCACGCGCGGGCCGAGTGGGCGGCGACGCCCGTCACCCGCACCTCGGCGCGCAGCGTGCCGTTGCAGCCGCCCTCCAGGCCGGCGTCCGTCGGCTCCCCGAGCACCGCGAAGTCGGCCGCGAGCCACTCGGGGTGCCGCCGGGCGACCCGGCCGAGGCCGCTCAGGGAGGCGTCGACCTCCTCGTGGTCGTAGAACACCCACGTGACGTCACGGGTCGGCTCGGTCAGCGAGGCGGCCAGCGCGAGCTGCACGGCGACGCCGCCCTTCATGTCGACGGTGCCGCGCCCCCACAGCACGGCGTCCCCGCCCTCGCCCTCCAGCCGGGTGGGGAGGTTGTCCGCGACCGGCACCGTGTCGAGGTGCCCGGCCACGACGACCCGCGACGCGCGCCCGAGGTGGGTGCGCGCGACGACCGTGTCCCCGTCGCGCAGCACCTCCAGGTGCGGGTAGGCAGCGAGGGCCGCCTCCACCGCGTCCGCGAGCGCCGCCTCGTCCCCGCTGACCGAGGCGATGTCGCACACGCGCGCGGTGAGCGTCGTGAGGTCGGCGGTCAGGTCCAGCGGGGTGGTCGTCGTCACGCCGCGACCCTACCGCCGGGCGCCGGGCGGCCCCCGGACGGCCCCTAGGCTGGTGGCATGACCGACCGCACCGCCTGGGGCTGGGGCCTGGCCACCGTCGCCGACTCCGGGACCGTCCTCGACACCTGGTACCCGCAGCCCGCGCTCGGCGCCGCACCGGACGACGTCCCGTGCCCGCCGGAGCTGGCCGACCTGGCCGGCACCGACCCGGCGCGCGGGGTGCGCACCGAGACGGTGCTGACGGTCGTCGACCTGGACGCCGCGCCCGCCGGCACGCCCGACGCCTACCTGCGGCTGCACCTGCTGTCGCACCGCCTGGTGCGCCCGAACACGATCAACCTCGACGGCGTGTTCGGCGCGCTGCCGAACGTCGTGTGGACGGACCGCGGCCCGTGCGCGGTCGAGGGCTTCGAGTCGACCCGCGCCCGGCTGCGGGCGGCGACCGGGCGGCCGGTGACGGTCTACGGCGTCGATAAGTTCCCGCGCATGGTCGACTACGTGCTCCCGTCGGGCGTGCGCGTCGCGGACGCCGACCGCGTGCGCCTCGGGGCGCACCTCGCCCCCGGGACGACGGTCATGCACGAGGGCTTCGTGAACTTCAACGCGGGCACCCTCGGCACGTCGATGGTCGAGGGGCGCATCTCGCAGGGCGTGGTCGTCGGCGAGGGCAGCGACATCGGCGGCGGCGCGTCGATCATGGGCACGCTGTCCGGCGGAGGGCGCGAGCGGGTCTCGATCGGCGAGCGGTCCCTGCTCGGCGCGAACGCCGGGCTCGGCATCCGGCTCGGCGACGACTGCGTGGTCGAGGCGGGCCTGTACGTGACCGCCGGCACCAAGGTGACGCTGGTCGGCGAGGCCGGCCCCGACGGCGCGCCGCGGGTCGTCAAGGCGCGCGAGCTGTCCGGCGCCGACGGGATCCTGCTGCGGCGCAACTCCCTGACCGGCGGGGTGGAGGCCGTGGCCCGGACCGGGACCGGCATCGCGCTCAACGCCGCGCTGCACGCGAACTGAGCGCCGTGGCGCGACGGCGGTCCCGGCTCGGCTGCGCGGCGGTGACCGCGCTGGCCGTGCTCGCGGGCGCCGTCGGCGCGGTCGTCTGGACGCTCGACGCCACGCACGACGACACGGCGTCCCGGCGGTGCACGGCCACCGTCGACGGCGCCACGTGGGACCTGTCGGCCGACCAGGCGGACAACGCCGCGCTGATCGCCGCCACCGCCCAGCACCGCGGTCTGCCCGCGCGCGCCGTCACGATCGGGCTGGCCACGGCGCTGCAGGAGTCGCGGCTCATCAACATCGACTACGGCGACCGCGACTCGGTGGGGCTGTTCCAGCAGCGGCCGTCCCAGGGCTGGGGCACCGTCGAGCAGATCATGGACCCCGTCTACTCCACCGGCCGGTTCTACGACGGCCTGGTGGAGGTGGCGGGCTACACGGAGCTGCCGGTCACCGAGGCCGCGCAGGCCGTGCAGCGGTCGGGGTTCCCGGACGCCTACGCGCAGCACGAGGCACGCTCCCGGGCGTGGGCGTCGGCCCTCACCGGCTGGAGCACGGCCGCCCTGCACTGCGACCTGGGCGCCCCCGACCGGCCGGGCGACGTCGACGCGGTCGCCGCGCGCGTGCAGCGGGACTTCGCCGGCAGCGTGACGGCCGTCGCCGACGGGTCCGCCGACGGCGAGGACGGTCCCGTGGTGCTGCTGGAGACCGGGGGCCTGACGGCGCGGTCCGGCGGCGACGCGGCGCGCTCCGGCTGGGCGGTCGCGCAGTGGGCGGTGGCGGCGGCGGAGGCCCTCGACGTCGCGACCGTCGAGGTCGGCGA
The DNA here is from genome assembly GCA_014763765.1 of Micrococcales bacterium. Taxonomy (GTDB): domain Bacteria; phylum Actinomycetota; class Actinomycetes; order Actinomycetales; family Cellulomonadaceae; genus Cellulomonas. The sequence goes on along the minus strand of JACXUT010000049.1, from coordinate 8,879 downwards.
CGCCCGGTGGTCGCGCGGGGGCGACGGCTGGCAGGCGGGCGCGCGCCCGGACGCCCTCGCCCCGGGGACCGTGGCGCTGACGCTGCCCGCCGCGCCCTGACGCCGGGCACGGCGTCAGCCCCGGCGCGGCGTCAGCTCAGCTGGGCGAAGCTCGTGATCTCCGCCCGCAGCTGCTCCGCGAGCTCGGCGAGCCCCGCCCCGTCGCCGCCGTCGGCCGCGGCGGCGACCGCCGCGACCTGCGTCGACATGCCCGCGATGATCTCGTCGATGCGCCCGATCGCCCGGCCGGCCTCCTCGGCGGCGGCCTGCGCGGCGACGACCTGGCGCGCGATGTCGTCGGAGCGCCCGGCGGAGTCGTCGGCGAGCGTGCGGACCTCGTCGGCCACCACGGCGAACCCGCGCCCCGCGTCGCCGGCCCGGGCCGCCTCGATCGCGGCGTTGAGGGCGAGCAGGCGCGTCCGGCTGGCGATCGTCTTGACGAGCCCGGCCGCCTCCTCGATCTGCGCGGAGGTGTCGGTGAGCTCCCGCACCGTCTCCCGGGAGTCGTGGGCCGCGCCGGTCGCGGAGCGGGCCGCGGCGGCGAGCGACGCGGCCGACGAGGCGAGCCCGTGGGCGGAGTCGGCGACGCGGGCCGCGACCTCGACCATGCGCTCCGCGAGGTCGGCGCGCTCCGCCTGGTCGCGGGCGGTGCGCTGCGCGGCCGCCTCGAGCCCCGCGCGGGCGGCGTCGATCCGCACGGCCCCGTCGCGGAACGCCCCGGGCATCCCCCGCCGGAGGAACCGGCGGTGGAACCGGCCCTCGCCCGCCGCGGTGAGCGACGCCTGCGACTCGCGCACGTAGGCGTCGACGACGTCGGCCACCCGGTTCAGCGCGGCGCGGGCCCGCTGCACCGCCGGGTCGCCCTCGAGCACCGGGAGCCGGCCCTCCAGGTCGCCGTCGGCCACCCGGTCGCAGAACGCGGCGATCAGCTCGAGCGACCGCCGCGTCTCCTCGTCCAGGCCCGGCTCGACGTGGCCCCCGGCGTCGCGCCCGGCACGCCCGCCCCGCCTCACCGGACCCCCGCGACGGCCGAGCCCGGTGCGTCCGAGGCGTCGTCGGCCGCGGCCAGCGACCACACGAACTCGTCGTACGTCGCGCCGGCGTCGGCCAGCGCGGCGTCGAGGGCGGCACGACCCGCCGCGATCCGGTCCGGCGTGCGGGACTGCGCGTCCTCGACGGCGCGGATCCGGGCGTAGAGGTCACCCACGGTGCGACGGGTCGCCGGCGGCACCCACCGGCGGTTGGAGTGGTAGCCGACCACCGAGCCGTCCGGGGCGAACGACGGCGTGACGTGGGCGAGCACCCAGTAGTGCCCGCCGTCGGCGGCGAGGTTCACCACGTACGCGAAGATCTCCCGCCCCGCCGGGATGACCTCCCACATGAGCTGGAAGACCGCCCGCGGCATCGCCGGGTGGCGGATCAGGTTGTGCGGGCTCCCGAGGATCTCGCGCTCGGCGTAGCCGCTGACGCGGACGAAGACGTCGTTCGCGTAGGTGATGACCCCCTTGGGGTCGGTCTTGGAGACGATGATCTCCTCGGGACCGAAGGTCCGCTCGACACCGGTCGGCCCCGTTGCGCGCCGCCCTCGCGCAACGTCGGTGGGCCGCCGGGTCCCGCGCTCGGGCGCGGTCGACGTGGGCGACATGCCCCCTGGATCGACCCGCTCCCCGGCGTTCTGACCGATTCGTCCTGCGGAAACGCAGGGAAGCGGTTGCCGGTCGTCAGCGCTCCGTGACGGTGCGGTAGTCGCGCGCCGGCGACCCGGAGTACACCTGGCGCGGCCGGCCGATCTTCGTCTGCGGGTCCGTCATCATCTCCCGCCACTGCGCGATCCAGCCGGGCATCCGGCCGAGCGCGAACAGCGGCGTGAACATGCGCTCCTCGAAGCCCATCGCCTTGTAGATGAGCCCGGTGTAGAAGTCGACGTTCGGGTAGAGCTTGCGGGAGATGAAGTACTCGTCGGACAGCGCGATCTCCTCGAGCCGGCGCGCGATGTCGAGCAGCTCGTTGTTGCCGCCGAGCGCCGCGAGCACCGCGTCGGCGCTCTCCTTCACGATCGCCGCGCGCGGGTCGTAGTTCTTGTACACCCGGTGCCCGAAGCCCATGAGGCGGACGCCCTGCTCCTTGTTCTTCACGCGGCGCATGAAGTCGGAGGCGTCCCCGCCGTTCGCCTGGATCTCCGCGAGCATCTTGAGCACGGCCTCGTTCGCCCCGCCGTGCAGCGGGCCGGACAGCGCGTTGATGCCGGCGGCCACCGAGGCGTACAGGTTGGCGTGGCTGGAGCCCACGACGCGCACGGTCGACGTCGAGCAGTTCTGCTCGTGGTCGGCGTGCAGGATGAGCAGCTTGTCGAGCGCCCGCACGACGGTCGGGTCGACGTCGTACTGCTGGTACGGGACGGCGAACGTCATCCGCAGGAAGTCCTCGATGTACCCGCGCGAGTAGTCGGGGTACAGCAGCGGCTCGCCGCGCGAGGTCCGGTGCAGGTAGGACGTGATCGTGCGCGTCTTGGCCAGGATCAGCACGGTCGCGAGCTCGACCGTCTCCGGGTCGAACGGGTCGAGCGACTCCGGGTAGAAGGTGGCCAGCGCGTTGATCGCCGACGACATCACCGCCATCGGGTGCGCGCCCGACGGGAACGTCCCCATGAACGTGCGGAAGTTCTCGTGCACGAACGTGTGCCGGTTGACGCGCTCCACGAACGCCTCGAGCTGGTCCGCGGTGGGCAGCTCGCCGTTGAACAGCAGGTAGGCGACCTCGAGGAACGAGGACTTCTCGGCGAGCTGCTCGATCGGGTACCCGCGGTAGCGCAGGATGCCGGCGTCGCCGTCGATGTACGTGATCTGCGACTCGCAGGACGCGGTGTTCATGAAGCCGGGGTCCACGGTGACCAGGCCGGTGTCCCGCAGCAGCGACGACACCACGACGCCGTCGTTGCCCTCGGTGGCGCGCACCACGGGCAGGTCGTGCGGGGTGCCGTTGACGACCAGCTGGACGGGCTCGGTGGCGACGTCGGTCATGGCGCTCCTCCTCGGGCGGTGTGCGGGTGGACCTCGGTCCGGTCCGCGAGGTCGATCAGGGCCGGAGGGCGGCCGCTGCGGTGCGGGCGCGCCACGGGGGTGGCGTCGGCCTGCCCTGACGCTACTTCCCGTCCGGGGGCTCGACCATCCCGGCGGCGGCCTGGTGGCGTGTGACTCGGGTCACAGGGCAGGAGATCCCCGGGATCACCGGGCGGCGAGCGTCGCGAGTCGCCCGACCGCGGCGGCGACCCGCTCGTCGGTCGCGGTGAGCGCCACCCGGACGTGCTGCGGCGCGCCGTAGAACGACCCCGGCGCGACCAGCACGCCCGCGTCCGCGAGCCGGCCGACCGTCGCCCAGCAGGGGTCAGCGCCGTCCGCGCCCACCGAGGCGCCCGCCGGCCGCGCCCACAGGTACAGCCCGGCGGCCGAGCCGTCGACCACGAGACCCGCGCCCTCGAGCGCCGCCCGCAGCGCCGAGCGCCGCGCCCGGTACCGCTCGCGCTGCTCCGCGACGTGGGTGTCGTCACCCAGCGCGACGGTCATCGCCGCCTGCACCGGCGCCGGCACGATCATCCCGGCGTGCTTGCGGGTGGCCAGCAGGTCCGCCACGACGGCCGGGTCGCCGGCGACGAACGCCGCCCGGTAGCCCGCGAGGTTCGACTGCTTGGACAGCGAGTACACCGCGAGCAGCCCCGTGACGTCCCCGCCCGTCACGCGCGGGTCCAGCACGCTCGGCACGCCCTGCGAGGCCCACGGCTCGTCCCAGGGCAGCTCGGCGTAGCACTCGTCGGACGCCACGACGACGGGCCTGCCGGTGCGGCGCTCCGCGGCGCTCGCCGCGTCCACGACGGCCCGCAGCGCGGCGGCGTCCAGCACCCGGCCGTCCGGGTTGCCCGGCGAGTTCAGCCAGACCAGCCGCACCCGGTCGCCCTCCGGGCCCGCCAGCAGCGCCGCCGGGTCGTCGGTGGCGACGGGCTCGGCGCCCGCGAGGCGCGCGCCCACGTCGTAGGTCGGGTACGCGGCGGCCGGGTGCGCGACCAGGTCACCGGCACCCAGCCCCAGCAGGGCCGGCAGCAGCGCCACGAGCTCCTTGGAGCCGACGGTCGGCAGCACGCCCGCGGGGTCGAGCCCCGGCACGCCCCGGCGGCGGGCGAACCACGCGACCACCGCCTCGCGCAGCGCCGGGGTCCCCCACGTCTGCGGGTAGCCCGGCGCGTCCGCGGCGTCCGCCAGCGCACGCCGCACGACCTCCGGCGTCGGGTCCACCGGGGTGCCGACGGACAGGTCCACGATCCCGCCGGGGTGCGCCCGCGCCCGGTCGCCGTACGGCGTGAGCGTGTCCCACGGGAAGTCCGGCAGGGCGCCGGTCAGCAGGCCCACGCGCTCTACTCGCCGTGCACCTGGAGCGGCAGCGTCGCGATGATCGGGTGGTCCTTCTCGATCATGCCCATCTTGGCCGCGCCGCCCGGGGAGCCGAGGTCGTCGAAGAACTCGACGTTCGCCTTGTAGTACTCGCTCCACTGCTCGGGGACGTCGTCCTCGTAGTAGATCGCCTCCACCGGGCACACCGGCTCGCAGGCGCCGCAGTCCACGCACTCGTCGGGGTGGATGTACAGCGACCGCTTCCCCTCGTAGATGCAGTCGACCGGACACTCCTCGATGCAGGCCTTGTCCTTGACGTCCACGCAGGGCTGGGCGATCACATACGTCACGGTGCGTCCTCCACGCGCGCGGCTCGGCCGGGGCCGGCGCGGTCGCAGGTCGGGTCCAGATGGTTCGTCCTAGTATCGCTCACCTGCGCTCGGGCGGCGCAGCCACGGGACGGAGACGCTGGTGACACACGACGAGAGCGACCCGGCGACCCCGTGGCGGGCCTGGCGCCCCGGGCAGCGCGTCGTCGTCCGGCGGCGGCTGCCACCCGGCGAGCCCCAGCCCTACACCGACGTGCTGGGCGACCTGCTGGCGGTGGACCCCGACGGGGTGACGGTCCGCACGCGGCGCGGCGGCGACGTGCGGGTGCCCGCCGACGAGATCGCGATCGGGAAGGTCGTGCCGCCCGCGCCCGAGCGGCGTCCGCGCCGGTGACCCGGCCCCGGGGCCGGCGCCGGGGCGACCGACCACCGGGGCACGCGGTCGCCGCGACCCGGGCGGCCCGCTAGCCGGCCGGCGGCGCCGAAGCCGGGTCCGGACCGCACACCACCTGGTTCTGCGGCTTGTAGGTCCAGGTCGACGGCTCGACCGCCACGACCTCGCCGTTGAGCTTGATCGTCCGGGTGACCGTGATCCGGAACCCGGGGTTGCCCGCGGACTGCGGCGCGCACGTCGGGGACTGCGAGTACACCGTCGTCGGCTGCACGACGTTGGTCTTCGGGCCGGACTCGGAGGTGACCTCCCAGTAGGGCGTGCCCCACAGCCGCACCCAGGTCCGCCCGTCCGCGACCCACGCCTGGACCAGCACGCCGTGCGGGGTGTTGTTCTTCCACCGCATGTCGAGCGTGCCCGTGTAGATGGTCGCCTCGCGGCCGGCCGGGTAGCGCTGGAACCACTCGGAGTGCGGCTTGTGCTCGATGTCCTCCATGCCGGCCTCGTAGGCGGCGTTGTAGGTCGTCGTCGAGAGCTGGGACAGCCCGCCGCCCCACGCGTCGGTGTGCTCGCCGTTGACGATCGCGCCGGCCGTCGTGAAGCCGTGGGCGGCGTCGATCGGGCCGAGGGCGTCCGTGAGGCTGAAGATCTCGTCCGGGCGCACCAGCGTGCCGTTGATCGCGGCGGCGCCCGCGGCGATGTTCTGCGTGCGGCGCGGCTCGCTGGTCAGCGGGGTCGAGAACTCCGCGACGACCTGGGTGATCCCGAGGTCCTCGAGCGCCTTCGTCGTCTGGTCGGGGTCCGACTCCACCAGCTCGACCGTCGCGGCGCGGTCGTCCGCCACCGCGGCCTTCGCGACCGCCTCGGCCAGCGCGTCGGGGTCGAGCGTCGTGCCCGGGACCCCGGGGACGATCACCGGGCTGCCGCTCGACAGGTCGAACCGGGCGTCCGACGCCGTTGTCAGCAGGTCGGTGCTGCGGGCGATCACGGCGTCCACGAGCGCCGCCCCGTCCATCCGCAGCACGAGGTCGCCGTCCTCCGGCACCATCGACGACACCGAGGTGAGCACGTCGACGGGGAGCTCGATCGTCTGGCCGGCGACCTCCACGCCCACCGGGGCGGCCGCGACGCGCGACGCCACGTCCTGCAGCGCCGCGTCCGTCTCCTCCTGCGTGATGTCCGGCTCGACGACCTCGGTGGGCAGCTCGAGCGGGCGCGCGGCCGTCAGCCACGTGTCGACGAGCTCCTGCCGGGCGGCGTCCGCGTCCAGCGACCAGCCGTCCACCGCGTCGACCGCGTGCGCGTCGCCGTCCGCGAACACGACCGAGCCGTCGACGGGCGCCAGGCTCAGCGAGCCGCCGAGCGTGTCCAGCGCGGCGTCGAGCGCCGCGTCGTCGACCCGGGTCACCGGCGGCTCGGCCTGCCCGCCCACCACGTGCAGCCACAGGCGCTGCGGGCGCAGGTCCGCCCCCGTCAGCCGCTCCACGGTGGCCTCGACGTCGAGGGCCAGCCCGGCGGTGGCGGGGTCCACGGAGCCCGTGATGTCCTGCGCGGTCACGGGGACCGCCTCGGTGGCCAGGGAGCCGAGCCCGTCGGTCAGCGCCTGCTCCGCGTCGGCGGTCGTCATCCCGCCGACGTCGACGCCGGCGACCGTCGTCCCGCGGGGCACGCGGTCGGCGAGCGCGTACGCGGCGCCGACGTAGCCGCCGCCCAGCACCACGAGCACGCCGACGACGACCAGCACCGTGCGCAGCCAGCGGCGTCGGGGGCGGTCGGCGTCGAAGTCGTCCAGCGGCGACCACGCACCGTCGTCGGGGCCCTCGGAGTCCACCGCGGGCTCCGTGCCCTCCGCGCTGCCCTTCGCCATCCGGTTCCCCCTCGCGAGACCCCGCGGGTGCGCTCCGTGCGCCCACCGCCAGGCGCCGATTCTACGGGCGCCCCCTGACGCCGCCGTCGCGCGTGCCACGGTTCGCCCGCCTGGCGAGATCACGACTTCGCAACGATTCGATCCCGCGGGTCAGCGGACGGGCCGCAGGCGACGCCGCAGGTGCACCAGGCTGCCCGACCCGGGGTCGCCCTCCCGCGCGGTCAGCACCTCCCCCAGCACCACGTCGTGGTCCCCCGCCGCGACGACCTGGACGGTCCGGCACTCCACCCACGCGGCCGCCCCCGACACCCACGCGGCACCGGAGCGCGGCGCGGCCACGTGCGGCACCCGGTCGAGCTGCCCGATGCTCGGCCGGCCCGGCGACGCGAGCCAGTCCGCGACCGGCGCCTGGTCGTCCGCGAGCACGCTCACCGCCCAGGTGTCGACGTCGTCGAGCGCCTCCCGCAGCCGCGCGTCCCGGTGCACGCAGAACAGCAGCATGGGCGGCTCCAGCGACACCGACGTCACCGCGCTGGCGGTCATCGCGTGGTCGAGCCCGCGCCAGCGCACGGCCAGCACGACGACACCCGCGGGCAGCCGGCCCATGGCCGCCCGGAACGCGTCCGTCGCCGCGCCGCCGCCCGGGTCGCCGTCGCCGTAGAGCGGGTCGACGGTCGCGTCGGTCACGGCGTGCTCGGCCTGCGCCGCAGCGGCACGTCCGCGAACCACGCCGAGGGCGCGAGCGTCGCACCCAGCGCCACGACGAGGGCGCCGACCGCCCAGACCCAGCCGATCGCGCCGGCCGCGGGGACCAGCACGTCGCCGCCCGGGCCCCTCCCCGACAGCACCTGCACCGCGAGGAACACGCCGGCCAGCAGGGCCGTCGACGCGATCCGCCCGCCGCCGGCGCGCGCGGCCACGGACACGGCGAGCACGAGCAGCAGGCCGACGACCAGGCCCCAGGGGCGCGTCGAGCGGTGCAGGACGGTGCCGACCGCGCCGGCGACGACGCCGAGCAGCAGCGCGCCGAGGGTGCTCAGGACCAGGCGGGAGGTGAGGGGCGGCACGGGCGTCAGGCTACGTCCGCCGCGTGCGGCGCGTCACGCCGGTCCGCCGCGTGCAGCGCGTCGCACCGGGCGCGGACCGGGACGGCACCGGGCGCGGACCGGGCCGGCCCCGGGCGGGCGGGCTCGCGGCGTCAGGACCGGCGCGTGACGCCCGGCGGCACGCGCAGCCCCGCCGCCGGGGCGCCCCCGGGGGCCCAGCGGTAGCCCTCGTGCGGCAGCACCGGGGCGAGCACGAGGTTCGACAGCGCGAGGCAGGCGGCGGCCGCGGGGTGGTCGAGCGGCCGCACGGCCTGCACCTGCGTCGCGTGGGCCCGGAGGGCGCCGAGCAGGCGGTCGCGGACGGGCACGACGTCCACCACGAGGTCGGGCCGCCCCGCGGCGGCGACCGACGGCAGCGGGCCGTCAGGGTCGGGCAGCACGAGCGGGCCGCTGCGCGTCGCCGGGTCGGCGCCGGCGTGGGCCGCGAGCACGGCGTGGACCACGGGGTCCTCGGCCAGCGCGGCGTACCCGGCGCGCAGGGCGTCCGGGTCCTGCACCGCCCACGCGACGGCCGGCCGCCACCCGTCCGCGTCGGCCGGGTCGGCGGCCTGCGCCAGCTCCACCGCTCGCATCGTGACCTCGTGCGCCCGCACGTGGTCCGGGTGCCCGTAGCCGCCGCCCGGCTCGTACGTGACGACGAGGTCGGGGCGCCGGTCCAGCAGCAGCCCGGCGAGCCGCCCGGCGGCCTCGTCCAGGGCCACGCCCACGAACGCCCGGTCCGGCAGCGCGGCCGCTGCCCCGGCCCGCCCGGTCCCGACCCACGCC
>JACXUT010000318.1 GCA_014763765.1 Micrococcales bacterium | reverse complement strand
CGGCGGCTCCACCCGGCCCCCGGCCCGGACCGGACGCCCCGGCTCCCCGGGACGACCCGCCACCCGGCGCCGCTGGCGCACCCTCGTGACGGCGCTCGCCGTCCTGGCGCTCGTCGCCGTCCCGAGCACGATCGCCTGGCGCGAGTCGCAGCGGGCGGCGGAGGCGCAGGCCCGCGCCGACAGGATCGCGGCGGCCCTGGCCGTCCCCGGGGCCCAGGTGGCCGGCGCCGAGCTGACCACGGGCGGCACGGCGGTGGCGGTCCTCACCGCGGACGGCGCGCTGCTCACCGCGACGGGCGTCGACCAGCCGGGCGACGGGCGCGTCTACCAGCTCTGGGTGATGCGCGACGGCGAGCCCCTGCCCGACGCGACGTCCGCCGCGCCCGGCGGCACGTTCCAGGTCAGCACGGACGCGTGGCGACCGGGCGACGCCCTCGCGCTCACGGTGGAGCCCGCCGGCGGTTCGGAGGCTCCGACGTCGGAACCGGTCGTGGTCCTCGCCGCCACCTGACCCGACCAGCCCGCCCGGACCGCTCGCACCTGACCTGCTCACGCCCGCCCGCCCGACCGCGCCCACGCTCGACCCGACCGACCGCGTCGACGTTGCAGTAGGTGCGGGGTTCCCGCCTGCGAACCCCGCACCTACTGCCATGTCGATGAGCAGCGGACGCAGGACGGGCGCGGGCGCGGGTCCTGCAGGGGCAGGCGCGGGGGTCGTCAGGGGCGGTCGGTGCTGTGCCGCACGTGGGCGTCCCGGCGGCGCGGGACGACCATCGGCGTGCCGGTCTCCGGGTCGGGCACCACGCGCGCGGCCAGCCCGAACACGTCCCGCACCAGCCCGGCCGTGATCACCTCGGCGGGAGCGCCCTGCGCCACCACGCGACCGTCCTGCATCGCGATCACGTGCGTGCCGTACCGGGCCGCCTGGTTGAGGTCGTGCAGCACGGCGACGAGCGTGCGCCCCTCCTCGTGCAGCCGGGCGCACAGGTCCATGACCTCGTACTGGTGGGCGATGTCGAGGAACGTCGTCGGCTCGTCGAGCAGCAGCAGGTCCGTCTCCTGCGCGAGGGCCATCGCCAGCCAGGCGCGCTGGCGCTGCCCGCCGGACAGGTCCGCGACGTCGCGGTCCCGCAGCTCCGTGACCTCCGTGGCGGCCATCGCGGCCTCGACCGCGCGGGCGTCGTCGGCGGACCACTGGCGCAGCAGACCCTGGTGCGGGTAGCGGCCGCGGGCGACGAGGTCGCCGACGGTGATGCCCTCGGGCGCGATGGGGCCCTGCGGCAGCAGCGCGAGCCGGCGGGCGATCGCGCGGCTGCGCAGCGAGCCCATCGGCGCGCCGTCCAGCAGCACCCGGCCCGCGCGGGGTCGCAGCGTGCGGGCGAGCGCCCGCAGCAGGGTGGACTTGCCGCAGCCGTTCGGCCCGATGATCACGGTGAACGACCCGGCGGGCACGGCGACGGTGAGGTCGCGCGCGACCACCAGCCGGTCGTAGGCGAGCGTCACGGCGTCCGTCGCGAGCGGCGGCGTCGCCGGCGTCGACGCCGGTGCGGGTGTGCCGGTCATGCGGTTCCCTTCCTCCACTCGCGCACCAGCAGGTACGCCAGGTACGAGCCGCCGAGCAGCGCGGTGAGCACGCCGACCGGGTACTGCACGCCCCACGGCGCGTGCTGCGCGAGCAGGTCGGCGGCTACGAGCAGCGCGGCGCCCGTGCACGCGGCCGCGACCATGCCGGGCCCGGTGGAGCGGGTGAGCCGCCGGGCGATCTGCGGGGCGGTGAGCGCGATGAACGACACGGGTCCGCAGACGCTGACGGCGGCGGCGGTCAGCGCGACGCCGACCGCGATCGCGAGGCCACGGGTCCGGCCGGGGTCGACGCCGAGGGCGGTGGCGGCGTCGTCCCCCATCTCGACGAGCTGCAGCCGGCGGGTCAGCGCGAGCGCGCACGGCAGCAGCACCGCGAGCGCGATGCCGATGGTCGCGACGTGCTCGGCCCGCCGGGACAGCAGGCTGCCGTTCAGCCACGCCGCGACGGTCTGCGCCTCCTCGGCCGTGGCCCGGGCCAGGGCGAGCTGCACGAACGCCAGGCTCATCGCGCCGACGGCGATGCCCACGACGACCATCCGCAGCGGCGCCCGCACCCCGCGCCCGGCGCCGAGCAGCACCGCCCCGACGGCCAGCCCGGCGCCCAGCAGGGCACCCACCGGGCCCGGCAGCACCCCGGGCCAGACGAGCGTCGCCGCGGCCGCGCCGGCCGCCGCGCCGGAGCCGAGGCCGATCACGTCGGGGCTGCCGAGCGGGTTGCGCGTGACGCTCTGGAACACGGAGCCCGCCACGCCGAACGCGGCCCCGGCGCCCACGGCGACCCCGAGCCGCGGCGCGCGGTTGGACCACAGCGCCCACTCCTGCGCGCGCGACCCCTGACCGGCGAGCACGGCGGGGAGCTCGGCGGGGCTGATCCCGAGCTCGCCCAGCCAGACCGTGACCACCGCGAGCAGGAGGACGGCGAGCAGCGCGACCGCGCACACGAGGACCGCGCGACGGTTCACCCGCACGACCGGTCCGCGCCGGCCCGCGGCCGCCCCGGCGCGGGCCGGATCCGTGGGCGCCGCCGGCGCTCCCGCGGTCCCCGTCCCGGTCACAGCCCGACCCTCC
>JACXUT010000317.1 GCA_014763765.1 Micrococcales bacterium | reverse complement strand
GCGTGTGGTCGGGTGCGGGGGCGCCGTCCGGCGCCCCAGTGCCCGCCTCCGAGCGACACCGACGCGCCGGACGGCGCCCCCGCACCCGACCACACGCCCCGACCGGGCTCAGGAGCCGGACCGCTGGACATGACTGAAACCCGCCGCACACACACATGCCGCCACCCGCAGCTCCGTGTCAGCGCTTCGTCCAGAGCCTCTCAGAGCGTGCCGGGAGGACGCACGAGAGGCCGGTCCCGAACGGGACCGGCCTCTCATCGCCTCCTGACGAACTCCGACCGCTGCCGCGCCGGGTCCGATCGCGCTCACTCCGCGGGCTTGACCACCACGTACCGCGCCGGCTCGACGCCCTCCGAGTCGGACGTGAGGCCCGCGGCGGCGACCGCGTCGTGCACGACCTTGCGCTCGAACGGGTTCATCGGCTCGAGCGACACCGGGGCGCCGCTCTCCCGCGCCTCCGCGATGGCTCGCTCGGCGACGGTGACGAGCTCGGCCTTGCGCGCCGCACGGTAGCCGGCGATGTCGAGCATGAGCCGGCTCCGGTCGCCGGTCTTCGCCTGCACCGCGAGCCGCGTCAGCTCCTGCAGCGCGTCCAGCACCTCGCCGTCCTGGCCCACCAGGCGGCGCAGTGCGCGCTCGCCGCCCTCCTCGGCCACGATCTCCACCGCCGCACGACCGTGGTCGACGTCGATGTCGATGTCGCCGTCGAGGTCGGCGATGTCCAGCAGCTCCTCGAGGTAGTCGGCAGCGATCTCGCCCTCCTCCTCGAGGCGCGAGCCCGCGCCGGCCTCGTCGGGGGCGTCGGTGGGTGTCGTCATGTCAGCTCCTTGCTGGGGACAGGGGCGCGCCGGGGGCGCGAGGTCTCAGTCGTCGGTCGAGCCGTCGGGGCGGGCGGACCCGGACGCGCCGGTCGACGGCGAGCCCTTGCCACCCGCGGCCGTGCCGCCCTTGCTACCGGACCCGCCGGAGCCCGTGCGCTTCTTCTTCGCCGCAGGCGCGGTGCCGGCGCCGCCGGCCGTGCCCGCACCCGAGGCCTTCGCACCGGCCGGCCGCGCCGGGCTGCCGCCGGACGTGGTGCCCGCACCGGCCGACGGCGTGACCGTCGGGCGAGGCGCGGTGCCTCCGGCCGGGGGCCGCTTCTTCGCCCGGTCCTTGCGGACGGGCTGCTGGCGCTGACCGCTGACCGGGCGCTCCTCGATCGTGAGGACGTCGCCGTCCTCCTCGATCGACACGCCCTTGGCGGCCGCCCGCTTGGCGCGTCGCGCCTTGAGCGCGGCCTCGGCCTGCGAGCCCGGCGCCGGCATGCGACGGATCGTGTAGAACTGCTGGCCCATCGACCACAGGTTCGTGGTGGTCCAGTAGATCAGCACACCGATCGGGAAGTTCACGCCCGAGAAGGCGAAGATCAGCGGGAAGACGTACATGAGCAGCTTCTGCTGCTGCGCCATCGGGCCCTCGAGGGCGGCCGGCGGCATGTTCTTCATCGTGAGCTGGCGCTGCGTGGTGAACGTGGTGAGCGACATCGCGACCACCAGCAGGATGGTGACGATCCGCACGTTCGTGGCCGCGTCGCCGAACTGCGTCGCGTTCATGAAGGTCGCCGACAGCGGAGCGCCGAGGATCGTCGCGCTCTCGGCCTGGGCCGCCAGCTGCTGGTTCAGCGGGCCGAGGTTGGCGCGCGGGTAGTCCCCGGCGGCGAGCTGCGGCAGCGAGTTCAGCACGCGGAACAGCGCGAAGAAGATCGGCGACTGGGCCAGGATCGGCAGGCACGACGAGAACGGGTTGGTGCCGTGCTTGCGGTACAGCTCCATCGTCTCGCGGCTCATGGCCTCACGGGACGCCGGGTCGGTCTTGCCCTTGTACTTCGCCTGGATCTTCTTCATGTCCGGCGCGAGCATCTGCATGCCGCGGGACGCCTTGATCTGCTTGAAGAACAGCGGGATCAGGATGATCCGCATCACGATCACGAGGCCGACGATCGACAGCGCCCACGCCGTCCCGCCCGCCGGGTCGAGCCCGATCCAGTCGAAGAACGAGTGGAACTGGACCATGATCCAGGCGACCACGACCATGATCGGGTACAGCAGGCCGTCGAACCAGCTCATCGGGGAACTCTCCAGGTGATCAGTGCGCGGAGGCGACCGCGCCGTGCGGGTGTCGACGGTGCGACCCCGCCGGTGGAACGTCGTCGACGCCGCCCGGGTTCCACGGGTTGCAGCGCAGGATCCGCCAGACCGCCAGCCGCGGGCCGCGGCGGCGGGCGCGAGCGCCCGGACCACGACGTCGACGTCGGCGGGCAGCCCGTCGAGCCGCTCCGCCGTGAGCGCACGGAGGCGCCGCTTGACCCGGTTCCGGGTCACGGCATTGCCCACCCCCTTGGACACGACGAAACCGACCGCCGGACCAGGTCCGGGGTCGGTTCGCGTCACGAGGTGCACCACGAGCGTGTTCCGCCCGGCACGTGCTCCGGTGCGGACGGCCCGCGCGAAGTCGGCGGACCGTCGCATCCGGTGCGCGGCGGGCAGCACCGCGTCGGCGGTGGTGTCAGGCCGACAGCTCGGCGCGACCCTTGCGCCGGCGGGCGGCGAGGATCGCGCGGCCGGCACGGGTCCGCATGCGCAGACGGAAGCCGTGGGTCTTGGCGCGACGCCGGTTGTTCGGCTGGAAGGTCCGCTTGCTCACGATGGTCTCCAAGTACTTCGGTGCATCGGCCGGACGTCCGGCCAGGTCTGTGTGCCCGTGCTCGACTGCTCCGGTACCCACGTCGTCGACGCGGCCGACGTCGGGGCACGCCAGCAGGAGCCATCAGGAAGGCTGGTCAACGTTACGACGCCCGCGCACGGGGGTCAAACCGCGACGGACCCGGGTGCGGGCCGCGGCGGCGGGCGCGAGCGCCCGGACCACGACGTCGACGTCGGCGGGCAGCCCGTCGAGCCGCTCCGCCGTGAGCGCACGGAGGCGCCGCTTGAC
>JACXUT010000048.1 GCA_014763765.1 Micrococcales bacterium | reverse complement strand
GGTGTGGGAGAGTAGGACGCCGCCGGACATCATTCAGAAGAAGCCACCCCATCGCTGGGGTGGCTTCTTCTGTTTCCCCACCCGACATGAACGCCCGCGTGAGGCGACGCGAGCGCACGCGCACCCGCGCGCAATCGTGGGACCGCGCGCAAGCGTGGGACCGCGCGTTCCTGATCCGCGCACGCACCGCACCGCGTGAGCCCGCAGTCCTGCGCGCCGGACACAGGACCGCTTGAGCCAGCAGGTCCGCTCGAGCCAGCAGACCCGACCCGTCACACGCAAGTCCGGCGCGCGGGCGGATCGCTCGCGGTCCTCGCACGTGCCGCATTGACATTGCAGTTGTCGCGGGGTTCACGTCGTGCAACCCCGCATCTACAGCAGTCTCGACGGACGGCCCCGGCTCGCGAGCGCGGGGTCCTGCGGTGGACGCTGGCCGGGCCTGTTGCCGGGCAGGCTCGCACTGATCGCAGGCAGGGGGATGCTGGCGTGGGCGTGGGCGTGGGCGTGGGCGTGGGCGTGGTCGCGCGAGTTGCGTCCGCTGCGGCCTACGGAGTTCTCGCCGCGGTCCGGGCCCGTGCGGGCTCGGTCAGCAGGCCCAGGGGCGCCGGCGGTTCAGGCGGGGACGAGGTAGAGCACCCCGAGCGGCGGCACCCGCAGGGTCGCCGAGAACGCCCGCCCGTGGTGCGGCTCCGGACGCGCCTGCACCTGCCCGAGGTTGCCCACCCCGGAGCCGCCGTACTCCTCGGCGTCGGTGTTGATGGCCTCGACCCACGTGCCGCCCTGGGGCAGCGCGAGGCGGTAGTCCTCGTGCGGGACGCCGGCGAAGTTCACGACGACGGCGACGACGCCGCCGCGGTCGTCGCGGCGCAGGTAGGCCAGCACGTTGCGGTCCGCGTCGTTGGCGTCGATCCACTCGAACCCCTGCGGGGAGTGGTCGAGCGCCCACATCGCCGGGTGGGACCGGTAGAAGGCGTTGAGGTCCCGCACGCACGCCTGGACTCCCCGGTGCGGCGCGTGGTCCAGCAGGTACCAGTCGAGCGAGCGGGACTCGGCCCACTCGGTGCCCTGCGCGAACTCGGTGCCCATGAACACGAGCTGCTTGCCGGGGTGGGACCACTGGTAGCCCAGGAGGGCGCGGACGCCGGCGCGCTGCTGCCAGTCGTCACCGGGCATCTTGCGCATGACGGAGCCCTTGCCGTGCACCACCTCGTCGTGGCTGATCGGCAGGACGAACTGCTCGGAGAACGCGTACACGAGCGAGAACGTCGCCTCGTGGTGGTGGTAGCGGCGGTTGATCGGCAGCTCGGCGAGGTAGCGGAGCGTGTCGTTCATCCAGCCCATGTTCCACTTGAGGCCGAACCCGAGCCCGCCGCCGGACGTGGGCGTGGTGACGCCGGGCCACGCGGTGGACTCCTCGGCGATCATGACGACCCCGGGGGTGCGGCGGTAGGCGGTGGCGTTGGCCTCCTGGAGGAACGCGATGGCCTCGAGGTTCTCGCGGCCGCCGTGCACGTTCGGGCGCCACTGGCCGGGCTCGCGGGAGTAGTCGAGGTAGAGCATGGAGGCGACGGCGTCGACCCGCAGGCCGTCGACGTGGAACTCCTCGAGCCAGTACGTGGCGTTGGCGACGAGGAAGTTGCGGACCTCGTTGCGTCCGAAGTCGAAGACGTAGGTGCCCCAGTCGGGCTGCTCGCCGCGCATCGGGTCGGGGTGCTCGTACAGGGGTGTGCCGTCGAAGCGCGCGAGCGCCCACTCGTCCTTGGGGAAGTGGGCGGGCACCCAGTCGAGGATGACGCCGACGCCGGCGCGGTGCAGCGTGTCGACGAGGTACCGGAAGTCGTCGGGGTGGCCGAAGCGGGAGGTGGGGGCGTAGTAGGAGGACACCTGGTAGCCCCAGGAGCCTCCGAACGGGTGCTCGGACACCGGGAGGAACTCGACGTGGGTGAAGCCGAGCTCCAGCACGTACTCGGTGAGCTGGGCGGCGAGGTCGCGGTACGACAGGCCCTGCCGCCACGAGCCCAGGTGCACCTCGTAGATGCTCATGGGCCCGTTGTGCGGGTCGCGGGAGCCCCGGGCGCCCAGCCAGTCCTCGTCGCGCCAGGCGAACGCCGACTCGACGACGACGGAGGCGGTCGCGGGCGGGACCTCCGTGCCCTTGGCGAGCGGGTCGGCCTTCTGCCGCCAGCCGCCGTCGGCGCCGAGGATCTCGAACTTGTAGCGCGCGCCCGCTCCGACGCCCGGCACGAAGATCTCCCACACGCCGGACTCGCCGAGCGAGCGCATCGCGTGCGTGGCGCCCTGCCAGTGGTTGAAGTCGCCGATGACGCGGACGGCGCGCGCGTTCGGCGCCCAGACGGCGAAGGCGGTGCCCTCCACGTCGCCCAGCGCGCCGGGGTAGCGGTGCACGTTCGCGCCGAGGACGGTCCACAGCTGCTCGTGCCGGCCCTCGCGGATGAGGTGGCGGTCGAGCTCCTGGACGGTCGGCAGGTAGCGGTACGGGTCGTCGACGCGCGTGGTGCGGTCGCCGTAGGTCACGTCGACGCGGTAGTCGACGACGGCGGACTCCGGCAGCACCGCCACCCAGATGCCGTCCTGCTCGTGCTCGGCGGGCGTGCTGCCCGTCGCGGTGACGACGACCACGGCGTCGGCGAGCGGGCGCAGCGTCCGCACCACCAGGCCGCTCGGCGTGAGGTGCGCGCCGAGCACGGCGTGCGGGTCGTGGTGGGTCCCGGAGGCCACGGCGTGCAGCGTGCCGGGGTCGACGGTGACGGGCGACGTGTCAGCAGCCGGACGTTCCATGTGCCTACCCAACCACCCCCGGGGCGTTCCCGCAGGGAGACCTCGTGCCCGCGGGGACGCGCCGTCGTCAGCCGATGAGCCGCTCGACGGCGTGCAGCGGGATCGGCAGCCAGTCGGGGCGGTTTCGGGCCTCGTACACGGCCTCGTAGAGCGCCTTGTCGAGCTCCAGGACGCGCAGCAGGTGCGCGCGCGTGCCGGGGTCGAGGTCCTGCGTCTGGCTCGAGTAGCCCGCGAGGAACGCGGTGCGCGCGACCTCCGTCCACGCCTGCGGCCCGCCCCCGACGGCGGCGGCGTAGTCGAACGACCGGAGCATGCCGGCGGCGTCCCGCAGCGCCAGGTCGGGGCGGGTGCGCTGGGCGACGGGGGCGAGCGGCTCGCCCTCGAAGTCGAGCACGTACCAGGTGCCGTCGCCCCGCAGCACCTGCCCGAGGTGCAGGTCGCCGTGGACGCGCTGCCGCGGCGGCACCTCGGCCAGCAGCCGGGTGCGCCCGGCGAGCGCCTCGACCTGCGTCTCGAACGCGTCCAGCTGCGGCACGACGCCGCGCGCCCAGCCGTAGCGCTCGACGAGGGCGTCCGCGACGGCGGCCCCGGCCGTGGCGGCGGCACCGGCCGTGGCGGCGTCCAGGTCCGGGGCCGGGGCGGGCAGCGCCCGGGCGAGCGCACGGTGCATCTGGCCGACCACCACGCCGAGCTCCTCGGCGAGCGGGCCGAACGACTCGCCGCGCCGCGCCATCGCGCACGCGAGCTCGAAGCCGTCCGTCGCGCCGGGCACGAACGCGCTGAGCACCCCGAGGTGCCCGTGCGCCGTGCGGTCGCCGTCCTGCCACTCGGCGCCCATCCAGGCGAGGGGGCGGGGCACGTGCGGCCAGCCCGAGGCTGCGAGGGCGCGCGGCACGTCGACGTCCGGGTTGTCGCCGTCGGACAGCCCGCGGAACACCTTGAGCATGGCGGTGGTGCCGCCCGGACCGGCGCCGGGCAGGATCACCGAGGTGTTGGACTGCTCGCCGGAGATGACGCGCGGCACCCCGAGTGCCGCCGCCGGCACCGCGTCGACGTCCGCCGGCCGGTCGGCCGCGGCGAGCCACGCGCGCTCGAACTCGGGCAGCCCCGCGGCGTCGAGCACGGCCGTGCCGTCCGGCAGGTGCCCCACCACGGCGGGGTCGTCCCCGCGGCCGTCCGGGCGCCCGGGGCCGTCGCCGGCCGCCGTGCCGGGCCGCAGCACCACCGGCACCTGCAGCACCGCGCCCGAGCCGCCGCCCTCGGCGCGCAGCAGCAGCAGCCGCACCTCGACGCTCCCGGCGGCGTCCTCGGGGTCGCGCAGGCTCAGCCCGCCGACCGCCGACACCCGCGCGTCCGCCCCCTTCACGGGGAACCAGCGCCGCCCCGGCAGCCAGGGCGCGAGCAGTGCGGCCAGCGCGTCGTCGCGGGGTTCGTGGGTCACCCGTCGGTCGGTCACTGCTCCGTCACCGCCAGCCAGTAGAAGTCGCGGGATCCGAGCGTGAAGGTCGTGGTCCCGTCCGCGCCGACGCCGGGGAACGCGGCGCCCCCGAAGACGTCGCGCAGCCCCGCGCCGGCGAGCGACGCGGGCAGGTGCAGGGTCGTGGCCCGGGCGGTCGCGGCGAGGTTCGCCACGACCAGCAGGGTCTCGGTCGGCGTGCGGCGCAGGAACGCCAGGACGGCGTCGTTGTCGCCGCCCACCACCTCGAACGTCCCGAGGCCCAGGGCGGGGTGCTGCCGGCGGACGGCCAGCATGCCCCGGACCCAGTGCAGCAGCGACGTCGTCTGCGCGAGCTGCGCCTCGACGTTGACGTTGTTGTAGTGGTGGACGAGCGACTGGATGACCGGCAGGTACAGCTTGCCGGGGTCGGCCGTCGAGAAGCCGGAGTTGCGGTCGGGCGTCCACTGCATCGGCGTGCGCACGGCGTCGCGGTCGGGCAGCCAGATGTTGTCGCCCATGCCGATCTCGTCGCCGTAGTAGAGGCACGGGCTGCCCGGCAGGGACAGCAGCAGGGCGTGCGCGAGCTCGATCTCCTTGCGGGAGTCGTCGAGCAGCGGCGCCAGGCGGCGGCGGATGCCGATGTTGGCGCGCATCCGGGAGTCCGGGGCGTACCAGCCGTACATGGACGCGCGCTCCTCGGTGGAGACCATCTCGAGCGTGAGCTCGTCGTGGTTGCGCAGGAACGTGCTCCACTGGCCGGCGCCGGGGATCGGCGGGGTGTCGGCCAGGATGTCGACGACGGGCGTCGCCCGCTGGTCCCGCATCGAGTAGAAGATCCGGGGCATCACCGGGAAGTGGAAGCACATGTGGCACTCCGGCTCCTCCTCGGTGCCGAAGTAGTGCACGACGTCCTCGGGCCACTGGTTGGCCTCGGCGAGCATGATCCGGCCGGGGAACTCGCGGTCGATCATCGCGCGCAGGTCCCGCAGGAACCGGTGCGTCTCGGGCAGGTTCTCGCAGTTCGTGCCGTCCCGCTCGTACAGGTACGGGACCGCGTCGAGCCGGAACCCGTCCACGCCGAGCCGCAGCCAGAACCGCGCGACGTCGTGCATGGCCTCGACGACGCGCGGGTTGTCGAAGTTCAGGTCGGGCTGGTGGCTGAAGAACCGGTGCCAGAAGTACTGCCGCCGCACGGGGTCGAACGTCCAGTTGGACGTCTCGGTGTCGACGAAGATGATCCGCGCGTCCTGGTACCGGGTGGGGTCGTCGGACCAGACGTAGAAGTCGCCGTAGGGCCCGTCCGGGTCGGAGCGCGAGGCCTGGAACCACGGGTGCTGGTCGGACGAGTGGTTCATGACGAGGTCGACGATCACCCGCATCCCGCGCTCGTGCGCCGCCGCGACCAGGTCCGTGAAGTCCTCGATCGAGCCGTACTGCGGGGCGACCGCGGTGTAGTCGGACACGTCGTAGCCGCCGTCGCGCAGCGGCGACGGGTAGAACGGCGGCAGCCACAGGCAGTCGACGCCGAGCCACTGCAGGTAGTCGAGCCGCTGGATGAGCCCGCGCAGGTCCCCGCTGCCCGTGCCGTCGGAGTCGGAGAACGACCGGATCATGACCTCGTAGAACACCGCGGTGCGGTACCACTCGGGGTCGGGGCGCAGGCCGCCGCCCTCCGTGGGCGGCACGGCGGGCTGACGGCGCGGGGGCAGCGCGGTCGCGGCGATCTGCCCGGTGGGCGGCGCGTGGCCGGCGGTCGGCCCGGGCGTCGCGGACCCGGTGGCGGCGACCGCCGTGGGGACGGCCCCGGTCGGCCCGGCCGGGGTCACACCCGCTCCACCCGGACGACGTGCGCCACGCGGCTGTACGGGTCGAGCCGGACCCACGGGTGGGCGTCCCAGGCGTAGACCTCCTGGGACAGCACGTCGTGGGCGACGAAGCGCGCGTCCGGCTCGAGGCCGAGGGCGGTCAGGTCGAGGTCCACCACGCCGTCGTGCGCGGAGCGCGGGTCGAGGTTCACGACGACCAGGACGGTGTCGGCCGCCCCCGTCGGCGACAGCTCCGCCGGCAGGTGCCGCGAGAACGCGACGAGCGCCGGGTCCGACGTCGGGTGCACCGTGAGGTTGCGCAGCTGCAGCAGCGCGGGGTGCGCGCGGCGGATCGCGTTGAGGGACCGCAGCAGGCGCGCGATGCCGAGCGGCTCGGCCGCGGCCCAGTCACGGGGCTTGAACTCGTACTTCTCGTTGTCGATCTGCTCCTCGACGCCCGGCCGCGGCACGTCCTCGACCAGCTCGTAGCCGGAGTAGATGCCCCAGGTGGGGGAGCCGAGCGCCGCGAGGACCGCCCGCACGGCGAACCCGGCCGCGCCGCCCGTCTGCATGTACGGCGTGAGGATGTCGTGCGTGGTGGGCCAGAACGACGGCCGCATCCACGATCCCTGCTCGCCGGAGACCTCCGCGAGGTACTCGGCGACCTCCTCCTTGGTGTTCCGCCAGGTGAAGTACGTGTACGACTGGTGGAACCCGACGCGCGCGAGGTTGAGCATCATCGCCGGCCGCGTGAACGCCTCCGACAGGAACACGACCTCCGGGTGCGACGCGCGCACGTCCGCGAGGATCCGCTGCCAGAACGACAGCGGCTTGGTGTGCGGGTTGTCCACGCGGAACGCCGTCACCCCGTGGTCGATCCAGACCTGCAGCACCCGGCGGATCTCGGCGTAGATGCCCTCCGGGTCGTTGTCGAAGTTCAGGGGGTAGATGTCCTGGTACTTCTTGGGCGGGTTCTCGGCGTACGCGATGGTCCCGTCGATGCGCGTGGTGAACCACTCGGGGTGCTCGGTGACCCACGGGTGGTCCGGGGAGCACTGCAGCGCGAGGTCGAGCGCGACCTCCAGCCCCAGCTCCCGGGCGCGGGCGACGAAGGCGTCGAAGTCGTCGAACGTGCCGAGCGAGGGGTCGATCGCGTCGTGCCCGCCGTCCGGGGAGCCGATCGCGTACGGCGAGCCCGGGTCGCCCGGGCGCGCGTCGAGGGTGTTGTTGCGGCCCTTGCGGTGCGTCGTGCCGATCGGGTGGATCGGCGTCAGGTAGACGACGTCGAAGCCCAGGTCGGCGATGCGCGGCAGGTCCTCCGCGGCGGTGCGCAGCGTCCCCGTGCTCCACGTCCCGGTCGCCTCGTCGTACGTCGCGCCGATCGAGCGGGGGAAGATCTCGTACCACGCGCCGGCCAGCGCCAGGGGGCGGTCGACGACGAGCGGGTAGGTCGGGGACGGGCTCACGAGCTCGCGCAGCGGGTGGGCGGCGAGCGCGGACCGGACCTCCTGCGCGGTCCCCGCGGCGAGCCGGGCCGCCGCGGGCCGGGTCTCGTCGCGCAGCGCGGTCACGGCGTCCCGCAGCAGCGCCACGTCGTCCGTGGGGAGCGCGGCGCCCGCGTCGTCGGACGCCCGGGACGCCGCGCGCTCCAGCAGCCGCGCGCCCTCCTCGAGCACCAGCTCGACGTCCACGCCGGCGCCGACCTTCAGCGGCGCGTCGTGCAGCCACGTGCCGTACGGGTCCGACCAGCCCTCGACCCGGAAGCCCCAGGCGCCCGGCTCGTCGGGCACGAGGCGGGCCTCGTAGCGGTCCAGGCCCGGGGCGATGTCGACCATCGTCGCCCGCGCGCGGTCCCGGCCGTCGGGCCCGACCAGCACGGCGGTGGCCGCGCACGCGTCGTGGCCCTCGCGGAACACCGTGGCCCGGACGGGGACGGCCTCGCCGACGACGGCCTTCGCCGGCCAGCGCCCGGCCTCCGCGACGGGGGACACGTCGACGACGGGGATCCGCCCCACCGGCGCGTGCACCGGGTCGGCCGTCGTGACCGGGGCGGCCGGCGCGGCGGGCGCCGCCGCGGTGGTGGCGGTCGCCGGGGCGGCGTGCACCGCGGTCCCGGGCTGCTCGGCGGGCACCAGCTCGGCCTGGGCGGGGGTCTGGCGCGCGCGGGCGCGGCGCGGCGCGGGCCGGCGCGGCGGGGGAGTCGACGTCACGGTTCCGAACCTATCCACTGGGGTGGCCGCCCGGCATCCGGACGGCCCGACGTGCCGCCATCCGCACCTGGTGGGACCGAGGTGCTGTTCCGACGGCCCCGCCCCTGCGTACGCTCGTGCACCGTGAGAGCCATCCGCCGATTCACCGTCCGCACGTCGCTGCCTGCCGAGCTCGCCGACCTGGACGAGCTCGCCCACAACCTGCGCTGGTCCTGGCACGCGCCGACCCGCGACCTGTTCGCCCGCATCGACCCGGCGCTCTGGGACGAGGTGCACGGGGACCCCGTGGCCCTGCTCGGCGCGCTGCGTCCCGAGCGGCTCGCGGAGCTCGCCGCGGACCCGGACGTGGTGGCGGCCGTCCGCGCCGCCACGGCGGACCTGCACGAGTACCTCGAGGCGCCGCGCTGGTACCAGCGCCGCCAGGCCTCCGACCCCTCGCTGCCCGCGGCCATCGCCTACTTCTCGCCGGAGTTCGGCATCACCGCGGTGCTGCCGCAGTACTCGGGCGGTCTCGGCATCCTCGCCGGGGACCACCTGAAGAGCGCGTCCGACCTGGGCGTGCCGATCGTCGGGGTGGGCCTGCTGTACGGCGCGGGCTACTTCAAGCAGGCGCTGACGCGCGACGGCTGGCAGGTCGAGACCTACCCGCTGCTCGACCCGGACGGCATGCCGCTGACCCTGGTGCGCGAGCACGACGGCACGCCCGCCGTCGTCACCATCCCGCTGCCGGGCGGCCGGACGCTGCACGCGCACGTCTGGACGGCGACCGTCGGCCGGGTGCCGCTGCTGCTGCTCGACTCCGACGTGCCCGAGAACGACGAGGCCGCGCGCAAGGTCACCGACCGGCTGTACGGCGGGGGCGGCGAGCACCGGCTGCAGCAGGAGCTGCTGCTCGGCGTCGGCGGCGTGCGCGCGCTGCGGCTGTGGTCCCGGCTGACCGGCGCCCCGGAGCCGGAGGTCTACCACACCAACGAGGGGCACGCCGGGTTCCTCGGGGTCGAGCGGATCCGGGAGCTCGTCGGCGGCGCGGGCCTGGGCTTCGACGAGGCGCTGGAGGCCGTGCGGGCCGCCACCGTGTTCACCACGCACACCCCCGTGCCCGCCGGGATCGACCGGTTCCAGGCGTCCCTCGTGGAGCAGTACTTCGGCGGGGCGAACGAGGCGCCGGGCGTCCCGGTGGAGCGGGTCCTGGCGCTGGGCGCCGAGGACTACCCCGGCGGCGACCCGCTCATGTTCAACATGGCCGTGATGGGCCTGCGCCTCGGCGGGCGCGCCAACGGGGTCTCGCTGCTGCACGGCGAGGTCTCCCGCGGCATGTTCAACGGCCTGTGGCCGGGCTTCGACGACGTGGAGGTGCCGATCACCTCCGTGACCAACGGCGTCCACGCGCCGACCTGGGTGGACCGCCGGCTGTCCGACCTCGCGGCCGAGCGGCTCACCGGCGACGAGATCGCGTCGGGCACCGGGTGGCTCACCGACGCGATCGGCGACGCCGAGCTGTGGGAGCTGCGGCGCACGCTGCGGGCCTCGCTGGTCGCGGACGCCCGGCGCCGGGTGCGCGGGTCGTGGGCCCGGCGGGGCGCGTCCCCGGCCGAGCTGGGCTGGGTCGACGACGTGCTGTCGCCCGACGTGCTGACCATCGGGTTCGCGCGGCGCGTGCCGACGTACAAGCGCCTCACGCTCATGCTGCGCGACCCCGAGCGGCTGCGCGCCCTGCTCACGCACCCCGAGCGCCCGGTGCAGCTCGTCATCGCCGGCAAGTCGCACCCCGCCGACGACCAGGGCAAGCGCCTCATCCAGCAGCTCGTCCGGTTCGCCGACGAGGCCGGCGTCCGCCACCGCATCGTGTTCCTGCCGAACTACGACATCGCGATGGCCCAGACCCTCTACCCGGGCTGCGACGTGTGGCTGAACAACCCGCTGCGCCCGCTCGAGGCGTGCGGCACCTCCGGCATGAAGGCGGCGCTCAACGGCGGCCTCAACCTGTCCATCCTCGACGGGTGGTGGGACGAGTGGTACGACGGCGAGAACGGCTGGGCGATCCCGACGGCCGACGGCGTCGAGGACCCGGACCGCCGCGACGACCTCGAGGCCGCCGCCCTGTACGAGCTCATCGAGCACCAGGTGGCGCCGCGGTTCTACGACCGGGACGAGCGCGGGCTGCCGCTGCGCTGGCTGGAGATGGTCCGGCACACGCTCGCCACGCTCGGCCCGAAGGTGCAGGCGACGCGCATGGTCGCGGACTACGTCGAGCGCCTCTACGCCCCGGCGACGGTGGCCGGGCGCGAGCTCGCCGGCGACGCCGCGTTCACGGGGGCCCGCGAGCTGGCCGCCTGGAAGGGCCGCGTGCGGGCCGGCTGGCAGCACGTCCGCGTCGACCACGTCGAGTCCGGCGGCGTCGGCGAGGTGCCGCAGGTCGGCGACGCCCTGCACGTCAAGGCGTACGTGTCGCTCGGCGACCTCGCGCCCGAGGACGTCGAGGTGCAGGTCGTGCACGGCAAGGTCACGGAGTCGGACGAGCTGCACGGCTTCACGGTCGACCCGCTCGCGCTCGCGGAGAGGTACGAGGGCGGGCGGTACGCGTTCGCGGGCGACGTGCTGCTCGACGCGTCCGGCCCGTTCGGGTACAGCGTGCGCGTCGTCCCGCGGCACCCGGGCCTCGCGTCCGTCGCCGAGGTCGGCCTGGTCGCGAACGCCGGCTGACGCGACCGGCCCGCACCGCCGAGGAGCCCCCGCCCGCAGGACCGGGCGGGGGCTCCCCGGGCGTCAGGCCACGTAGACCCGCAGGCTGAGCGGCTCGACGACCACCCGCGTCCCCGACTCGCGGTGCAGGACGCCGTCGAGCGCGGCGGTCCGGACCTCGTCGGGGTGCTCCCAGGTCGAGTCCCAGGCGAGCTCCCACAGCGTGGGCCGGTCGTCGGCGAGCACCACGTCGACCGGGTCGAGCGAGCCGTTCACCACCACGAGCACGGTGTCGCCCTCCGCCGCCCGCAGCATCTGCAGCGTGCGCAGGTCGCCGTCGTGCCACCGCTCGTGGGTGAACGCCACCCCGCCCGGGTCGAACCACGTGAGGTCCGGGCGGGCGCCCGAGGGTGCTCGCCCGGTGAAGAACCGGGTGCTGCGCAGCGCCGGGTGCGCGTGCCGCAGCGCCGTCAGGTGGCGCGCGGTCGCCAGGAGGTCGCGTCGCCAGGGGGCGAGGTCCCAGGACACCCAGGACAGGTCCGAGTCCTGGCAGTACGCGTTGTTGTTGCCGCGCTGCGTCCGGCCCATCTCGTCGCCCGCGGTGATCATCGGCGTCCCCGCGGCGAGCAGCAGCGTCGCCAGCAGGTTGCGCAGCGAGCGCCGGCGCAGCGGCACGATGTCGGAGGCCACGGAGTCGGGGCCGACGCGGCCCTCGACCCCGTGGTTCCACGACCGGTTGTCGTCCGAGCCGTCGCGGTTCTGCTCGCCGTTCGCCTCGTTGTGCTTGTGCTCGTAGGCGACGAGGTCGGCGAGCGTGAAGCCGTCGTGGGCGGTCACGTAGTTGACCGACGCCTGCGGCCCGCGCACCAGCGGCGGGTCGGTGTGGCCGAACAGGTCGACGGACCCCGCGAGCCGCGTGGCGAGGTCCCGCACCCGGTGCTCCGGCAGGCCGTGCGCGGCGCGCGCCGGGTCCGCGAGCCAGAACGAGCGCACGGAGTTGCGGAACTTGTCGTTCCACTCGGCGAACGGCGGCGGGAACTGCCCGGTGCGCCAGCCGCCGGGGCCGACGTCCCAGGGCTCGGCGACGAGCTTGAGGCCGTGCAGCGCCGGGTCGGTCGCGGCCGCCACGAGGAACGGGTGGTCCGGGTCGAAGCCGCCGTGCCCGCGACCGAGCGTGACCGCCAGGTCGAACCGGAAGCCGTCGACGCCGACCTCCTGCGCCCAGTACCGCAGCGAGTCCAGCGTCAGCCGGATCACCTCCGGGCGGCGGAAGTCGAGCGTGTTGCCGGTGCCCGTCACGTCCGCCAGCGCCGCCGGCCGGCCGCCGTCGTGCAGGTAGTAGACCGCGGAGTCCAGGCCGCGCAGCGACAGGTGCTGGCCGGTGAGCCCGCCCTCGCAGGTGTGGTTGTACACGACGTCGAGCAGCACCTCGATGCCCGCCTCGTGCAGGGCGTGCACGGCGCCGCGCAGCTCGTCGAGCACCGCGGCGGGACCCGCCGCCCGCGCCGCGGCGGTGGCGTACGGGGCGTGCGGGGCGAAGAAGCCCAGCGTGCTGTAGCCCCAGTAGTTCGTCAGGCCCTTGTCGACCAGGTGCGGCTCGGAGGAGGACGCGTGCACCGGCAGCAGCTCCAGCGCCGTGACGCCGAGCGCCCGCAGGTGCCCCACGACCGCCGGGTGCCCGAGCGCGGCGTACGTGCCGCGCAGGTGCGGCGGCAGGTCCGGGTGCCGCAGCGTCAGCCCGCGCACGTGCGCCTCGTAGACCACGGTGTCCGCCCACGGCGTGTACGGGCGGTTGGCCGCCGGGTCGACGGCGTCGCCGGCCCCGCGGTGGCCGGGCCGGCGGTCCAGGACGACGCCGTGCGGGACGTGGGCGACGGAGTCGCGCGGGTCGGCGGGGCCGTACGGGTCGCCGCGCAGGGCGTCGTCGACCTCGTGGCCGTACGTGGCCGGGCCGTGGTCGACCTCCCCGGCCAGCCCGGTCGCGTACGGGTCCACCAGCAGCTTCGCGGGGTTGTACCGGAGCCCCGCCTCCGGGTCCCACGGACCGTGCGCGCGCAGGCCGTAGCGCTGCCCGGGACGCAGGCCGGGCACCCGGGCGGAGAAGACGCCGAGGTCCGGGCCTGTCAGGGGGACGCGCCGCTCCGCCCAGCCCGACGGCGACGACGGGTCGGGGTCGAGGAGGCAGAGATCCACCGCCTCGGCGTGGGGTGCGAGCACCGCCACGTCGGCGCCGTCGTCCGTGACGTGCACGCCGAGACGCGGCGGCGGGCCGGCTGTCGGGCGGTCGGGGGAGTGCACCACGTCCCCATTGTGGCGCGCCCGGGCCGCGGACCTGCGCAGCCGCCGGGTGAGGTGGCCGCGCGGGCGCCGTCGCCGCGGGCCGTGCCCCGGCGCCGCCGCCCGCGCCGGGCGGGTAACGTTCCGGAGGTGAGAATCGTGGTGTGCGTCAAGCACGTGCCCGACATCCAGTCCGAGCGAGCCCTCGGCCCCGACGGCCGGCTCGTGCGCGACGGCGGTGACGGCACGCTGAACGAGCTGGACGAGAACGCGGTCGAGGCCGCCGTCGTCCTGGCGGAGCAGGCGCGCGACGCCGGCGGGGACGCCGAGGTCGTCGTCGTGACCGCAGGCCCGGACGACGCCGAGGACGCCGTGCGACGCGGCCTCCAGCTCGGGGCGGACGCCGCGGTGCACGTCCTGGACGACGCGGTCGCCGGGTCGGACGCGATCGGCACCGCGACCGTGCTGGCCGCGGCCGTCCGTCACCTCGGGGAGGCCGACCTGGTCGTCACCGGCATGGCGGGCCTCGACGGTCTCACCTCGCTGGTGCCGGCCGCGCTGGCGGACCTGCTGGACCTCCCGCAGCTCACGCTCGCGTCGTCGGTGGCGCTCGCGGACGGCACCGTCACGGTGCGCCGGGACCTGGACCACGCCACGGAGGTGCTCGAGGCGCCCCTGCCGGCGCTGGTGTCGGTCACCGACCGGGCGAACGAGCCCCGCTACCCGAACTTCCAGGCGATCATGGCCGCCCGCAAGAAGCCGGTGACGGTGCTGACCCTCGCCGACCTGGGGGTCGACCCCGCGACGGTCGGGGCCGCCGGCGCCCGCACGGAGGTCGTCGAGGCCGCGCCCCGGCCGCCCCGCACGGACCGCGTCCTGGTGACGGACGACGGCGAGGCCGGCCGGCACCTGGCCGCCTGGCTGCTGGAGCGCGACCTGGTCCGCACGACGCCCGCGACGGGGGAGGTCCTCTGATGGCCACGGTGCTGGTGCTGCTCGACCACGCGGACACGGGCGCGCTGCGGGGCAGCGTGCTGGAGCTCGCGACGGCGGCGCGGGAGCTCGCCGGCCCGGGCGGGGCCGTGCACGGCGTGTGGGTCGGGGACGAGCCGCTCGACCCGGCCCTGCCGGTGCTCGGCCGGCACGGGGTGTCGGTGGTGCACGCGGTCACCACGGGCGACGCCGACCCGCTGCTCACGCCTGTGCTCGCCGAGGCCGTCGCGGACGTCGTCCGGGCGGCCGGCGCGACGGTGCTGCTCGCGCTCTCGACGTTCGAGAACAAGGAGGCCGCCGCCCGCGTCGCCCTCGCGACCGGAGCGGGCGTCGTGACGGACGCCGCGGCGGTCGAGCGGGACGCCGCCGGACGCGTCGTCGCGGCGAAGACCGTGCTGGCCGGGACGTGGACGACGCGCTGCGCCGTGCTCACCGAGGTGGCCGTCGTGCTGCTCAAGGCCGGCGCGGTCATCTCCTCGCACGTCGAGGACGAGGCGCCGCTCGCGCCCGAGGTCCGCCCCCTCAGCGTGGCCGTGACCGACCGCGCCACCCGCGTGCGCGTCGTCGAGCGCACCGCGCAGGCACCCTCCGACCGCCCCGACCTGTCGTCCGCGGACGTCGTCGTCGTGGGCGGGCGGGGCACGGGCGGGGACTTCGGCCCGCTGGAGGCGCTGGCGGACGAGGTCGGCGCGGCGGTGGGCGCCACGCGCGTCGCGACCGACGAGGGCTGGATCGGGCACGAGGCGCAGATCGGGCAGACGGGCGTCACGGTCTCCCCGCGGCTGTACCTCGGCTTCGGGGTGTCCGGCGCCGTCCACCACCGCGGCGGCATGCAGGCGTCCGGCACGGTCGTGGCCGTCAACGAGGACCCGGAGGCGCCGATCTTCGAGATCGCCGACTACGGCGTCGTCGGGGACCTGTTCCAGGTGGTGCCGCAGCTCACCGAGGAGCTGCGCCGGCTCCGCCGGGGCTGAGGCCGGGGGCCTACGCCAGCGCGCGCAGCCACTCCACGGCCGCGCGGGCCTGGGCGCCCTGGAACCGCCGCAGGTTGGGGATGCCGACCGGGGCCGGCTGGAGCGCGGAGTGCGCGAAGTAGCCGGACAGCCCGGCGACCACGGCGCGCAGCCGCTCCGGGTCGACCCCGGCCGCCACGGGGCGCGACCAGAAGATCTCCTGGGGCGACCCGCCGCCCTGCATCGCGACGCTCGGGAGCATGAACGCCAGGTCCAGCCACGGTGCCCCCGTGCCGGCGTGCGGCCAGTCGATGAGCGAGACCCGTCCGCCGTCGTGGTCGTGGTCGACCAGGACGTTGTCCGCGCGCAGGTCGCCGTGCACCAGGGCGCTCCCGGCGCACGCCGCCAGGGCGTCCCGCTCCCACGCGACGAGCAGGTCCAGGTGCCCGAGCAGCCACGGCCCCGCCTCGCCGGCCGTCGCGACGAGCCGGTCCAGCTCGTCCGCCGGGCGCTCGGCGATCCGCTCCCAGCCGGTGAAGTCGCCCGCGAGCATCTCGGCGGTCGGGCGCAGCTCGTGACCCGGCAGCGGCTCGCACTCCGCCAGCGTGTCGAGCGCCCGCAGCACGACCTCGAGCTCGTCGGACCGCCACGGCAGCAGCGGCGGCCGCCCCGGCGCGACCTCGAAGCCCAGCAGCACCCACTCGCCGTCGTCGCCGGACCACAGCAGCCGGGGCGCGGGGACGTGCGGCGGCAGCGCGGCGGCGGCCCGCACCTCCGCCCGCGCCAGCTCCGGCGACTCGGGGTTCTGCTCGGGCGAGACCGCCTTGACGAACACCCCCCGGCCGTCGGCCAGCTCCAGCACCGCGGCGAACCCCGGGCTGAAGCCGGTGGTCGCACTGGTCTCGGCGGTGACCTGGGCGCCGGCGAGCTCCTGGATGCGGCTGCGGACCCCCCGGGGGAGGTCGCGCCAGTCCAGGCGCTGGCCGCTGAAGGCCAGTGGAGGCGTCGTCGCGTCGTGACTCACGCGCACATCCTGCCAAAGGGGTTCGTAGACTCGTGCGGGTGAGCGCGTATCTGGACCACGCGGCCACGACGCCCGTGCTCCCGGAGGCGGCCGCCGTCCTGGTCGAGCACCTGTCCCGCACCGGCAACCCGTCGTCGCTGCACGCCGCCGGGCGGGCGGCGCGCCGCGTCGTCGAGGAGTCCCGCGAGCGCCTCGCCGCGGCCCTGGGGGCCCGGCCGAGCGAGGTGCTGCTGACAGGTGGCGGCACCGAGGCGGACAACCTCGCCGTCAAGGGGGTGTTCTGGGCGCGCACCGCGCAGGCCCCCGCGCGGCGTCGGGTGCTGGTGTCGGCCGTGGAGCACCACGCGGTGCTCGACCCCGCGTTCTGGCTCGCCGAGCACGCGGGTGCGGAGATCGTGCTGCTGCCCGTGGACGACGAGGGACGCGTGCGGCTCGACGTGCTGCGCGACGATCTCGCCGAGCACGGCGACGCGACCGCGTTGGTCTCGGTGATGTGGGCGAACAACGAGGTCGGGACGCTGCAGCCGCTCGCCGACGTGGTCGCGCTGGCGCACGCCCACGGCGTGCCGGTGCACGCGGACGCCGTGCAGGCCGTCGGCCAGGTGCCGGTGGACTTCGCGGCGTCGGGCCTCGACGCCCTGACCGTCTCGGGTCACAAGGTCGGGGGCCCGGTGGGCGTCGGCGCCCTGCTCGCCCGCCGGGACCTGGGTCTCGTGCCGGTGCTGCACGGCGGCGGGCAGGAGCGCGGCGTGCGGTCCGGGTCGCTCGACGTCCCCGCCATCGCCGCGTTCGCGGTCGCGGTGGAGCGCGCGGTGGCCGCGCGGCCGGAGACGGCCGCGCGTCTCGGAGCGCTGCGCGACGCGCTCGTCGCCGGTGTGCGCGAGGCCGTGCCCGGCGCGGTGCTGCGCGGTCCGGTCGACGCCGCCGGACGGCTGCCCGCGAACGCGCACTTCACCTTCCCGGGCTGCGAGGGCGACTCGCTGCTCTACCTGCTCGACAGCGCGGGCGTCGAGTGCTCCACCGGCTCGGCGTGCCAGGCCGGCGTGCCGCAGCCGAGCCACGTCCTGCTGGCGATGGGCCTGGAGGAGGGCGACGCCCGCGGGGCCCTGCGGTTCAGCCTCGGGTGGCCGTCGACCCGCGCCGACGTGGACGCGCTGCTCGCGGCGCTGCCGGGCGCGGTCGAGCGGGCGCAGGCCGCGGGCCTGGCGGGCCGGCCGCGGGCGGGGGTCGCCTGATGCGGGTGCTCGCCGCGCTCTCCGGCGGGGTGGACTCGGCGGTGGCCGCGGCGCGCGCGGTCGACGCCGGCCACGAGGTCGTCGGCGTCCACATGGCGCTCTCCCGTGACCGCGCGCAGCTGCGCAGCGGATCGCGCGGCTGCTGCTCGATCGAGGACGCGGGCGACGCCCGGCGCGCCGCCGACGTCCTGGGCATCCCGTACTACGTGTGGGACCTGTCCGAGCGGTTCGAGGACACGGTCGTGGCGGACTTCCTCGCCGAGTACGAGGCCGGGCGGACGCCGAACCCGTGCGTGCGGTGCAACGAGCACATCAAGTTCGACGCGCTGCTCGACAAGGCGCTCGCGCTCGGCTTCGACGCGGTCTGCACCGGCCACTACGCCCGCGCGGAGCGTGACGGGGACGGCACGCCGGTGCTGCGGCGCGCGGCCGACCGGGCGAAGGACCAGTCGTACGTGCTGGCCGTCATGGGGCCGCAGCGCCTGTCCCGCGCGCTGTTCCCGCTCGGGGACGCGCCGTCGAAGGACGCGGTGCGCGCCGAGGCGGCCGCGCGCGGCCTGGGCGTGTCGGCCAAGCCCGACTCCTACGACATCTGCTTCGTCGCGGACGGCGACACCCAGGGGTTCCTGCGGTCCCGGCTCGGGTCGCGCCCTGGGGAGGTCGTCGACGTGGACGGTGCCGTGCTCGGGCAGCACGACGGGGCGTACGGGTACACGGTCGGCCAGCGCAAGGGACTGCGGCTCGGGCGGCCCGCCCCCGACGGCCGGCCGCGGTACGTCATGGCGATCGAGCCGGTGAGCAACCGCGTGGTCGTCGGCGGGGCCGAGGACCTGTCCGTCGCCGCGCTCGACGCGGTCGACGCGGTCTGGTTCGGCGACGCCCCCGCGGCGTGGACGGCGTGCACGCTGCAGGTCCGCGCGCACGGCGAGGGTGTGCCCGCGCGGGTGCGGGCGGTGGACGGGGGCGCGCAGGTGCAGGTCGAGGGGACGCTGCGCGGTGTCGCGCCCGGGCAGTCCGCGGTGCTCTACGGCGGCGCGGACGGCGACCGGGTGCTCGGGCAGGCGACCGTCGACCGGGCGCACCGCGCGGTCCCGGCACGCGCGGTCCCGGCCGGGGGGCGCGCGTGACGGCGGTCAGCAGCACCGGTGCGTGGCCCGGGACCGACCCCCTCGAGGCGCAGCAGACCGTCCTCGGCGACCTCGCGGACCTGCCGGACGGCGTCACGGGCCTGCCGTGGACCGTGCGGCTCGGCGAGCGGGGGCCCTACGGGACCGCGGCCGCGCAGGCGCTCGGGCTGCTGGTCGACCTGCCCGCCGACCTCGGGCCGCACGGCTGGCGGCTCGCCGACCGTCCCGGGGCCGACGCCACCCGGCTCGCCGCCGCCCGTCGTGAGGACCTCGACGCGCTCGCGGTCGCCGCCCACGGCTGGTCCGGCCCGCTGGTCGTCCCCGTGTGCGGACCGCTCACGCTGGCGGCCTCCGTCTACCTCGCGCGCGGCGACCGGGCGGTCGGCGACCACGGCGCCCTCGAGGAGATCGCCGAGTCGCTCGCCGCCGGCACGGCGGAGCACCTCGCGGCGGTGACGCGGGCCGTCCCCGGCGCGCGGCCCACGGTGCTGCTGCACGAGCCGCTGCTCGCCCCCGTGGTCGCCGGGGTCCTGCCGTCGTTCTCCGGGTACTCCCGGCTGCGTGCCGTGCCCGCGCCGGTGGTCTCCGAGCGGCTCTCCCGCGTCGTGGGCGTCCTGCGCGCGGCCGGCGCCGACCGCGTCGTCGTGCACGTCGGCCCCGGCGCGGCCGTGCTCGGGGCGGCGCGCGGCGCGGGGGCGGACGGCCTGGGGATCGAGACGACCGCCCTCGACGACCGGTCGTGGGAGGCCGTCGCCGAGCACGTCGAGGCCGGCGTGTCCCTGTGGGCGGGCGTCCCGCAGCCCGCGACGTCGCAGTGCGCCGGGCCCGACGTGCGGGGCGTCGCGGACGCGGTGCTGCACGGCTGGCAGCGGGTCGGGCTCGACCGCGCCGGGCTGCGCGACGTCGTGCTGCTCGCCCCCGCCGGGCCGGCCGTGCCGGGCCGCGAGGCCGTCGTCGACCCCGCGGCCGCGCGGGCGACGCTCGCCGCCGTGGCGCGGGCCGCCGCCGTCGTCGCCGAGCGGGCCGAGTCGTGAGGCGCCGCACGAGCACGGCGAGGGCCGCGCTCCTCGCAGGCGGGGCGGCGCTGGCGGTCGTCGGCCTCGTCGTGCTGCTGGTGCAGGGGATCGCGCTCGTCACCGGGACGCTGCGGACGGGGCTCGCGGACGAGGGGTCGTGCGTCGCCGCGGCCACCGCCGGCGAGGACGGCGCCGAGATCACCACGTCGCTGCTGCCGCCGCGCTCCGCGTGCACCTGGACCGTCGGCGGGCGCCAGCAGGAGACCGTGCTGGCGGAGGGCTCGGCCCCCGCGGTGACCGCGGCGGTCGTGGCGACGGCGGTGGGGGTGACGCTGGTGCTCGGGACCGCCGGCGTGGCGCTGGCACGCCGGCGGCGGGGCGTGCCGCCCGCCTGACGGGCGAGGTGCGTGCCGCCCGCCTGCCCGGCGAGGTGCGTGCCGCCCGCCTGACCGGCGGCCGTGGAGTGCCCTCCCGTCGGAGGCTCCGCACGTGGATCGGTGGTGCCCGCGTGCCGTCGAGGTGGTCTGCGGAGCCCTCCGTCCCCTCGTAGGAGCCTCCGACGGGAGGGCACTCCACGGCCGCCGGTCAGGCGGGCGGCACGCACCTCG
>JACXUT010000047.1 GCA_014763765.1 Micrococcales bacterium | reverse complement strand
GGGCGGGGCCGTCGACCCGCGGGGGACGACGAGCACCCCCCGGGCCTGGACGACCCGCACCGGCTCCGGCGCCAGCAGCACCTCGGCCGACCGGAGCCCGAGCCCGCGGATGTCGCGCGCCACGACGGACAGCGGCGGGTGCGCCAGCCGGCACTCGGGCGAGTCGTCCCACGCGAGCAGCGACAGGTCCTGCGGCACGCGCCGGCCCAGCGCCGCGGCGGCGTCGAGCGCGGCCACCGCCATGACGTCGTTGTCGAACATCACGGCGGTCACGCCGGGGTCCTCGGCGAGCAGCGCGCGCAGGGCCGCCGCGCCGGAGTCGGCGCTGTAGTCCCCCTCGACGGTCGTCCCGTGCGCACCCGCCGCGGCCACGTGCCGCGCGAACGCCCGCGTTCGCATCGCGGTGTGGAACAGCTCCGGAGGCCCGGAGACCCGCCCGATGCGGGTGTGCCCCAGGCGGACCAGGAAGTCCACGGCCGCGCCCATCGCGGCGTCGTTGTCGACGTCGATGCGCGTGACGTCCGTGCGGTCGTGCTCGCCCAGCAGCACCACGGCCAGGCCGAGGTCCCGGCAGAGCCCGATGCGGGGGTCGTCCGTCACCAGGTCGCTGACCAGCACCGCCGAGACGGTCCCGGCAGCCGCCCACCGCTCGTAGGTGGCGGTCTCCTCCTCGGCGGTCGCGACCAGGTGCACCAGCAGGTGGCCGCCGTGCTCGGCGAGCACGTGCTCCATGCCGTCGAACAGCGCCGTGTGGAACGGGGCGAGGCCGCGGTGCCCGCGGGTCCGCCGGACCACGGCGCCGACGACGACGCCGGCGGCGGGCGGCGTCCGGGTGGGCTGCATGAGGGCAGTATGGCCGGTCGCCCGTCCGGGCGGCGGCGCTGTGCGATCATCGCCTGCGTCAGCGGCGCCGCGCGTCGCGTCCGCCGCGAGGGAGCCGAGGAGCCCATGAGCCAGGTCCGCGGGCACCCCGCGAGCAGGGGGGCCGTCCTCGACGCGCTGCGGCTGCGCGGGTCGGCCAGCCGGGCGGAGCTCGCCGAGCTCACCGGCCTGACGCAGGCGACGATCTCGCACGTCGTGCGCTCGCTGCTGGACGACGGGCTGCTGCGGGAGACCGGCGAGCGCGAGTTCACGGGCGGCAAGCCGCGCGTGCTGCTCACCCTCGAGGTGCGGGCGATCTGCGCTCTCGGCGTCCAGCTCGCGGCCGACTGGGTCGTGGTGACGGTGGTCGACGCGGTCGGCGCGATGATCGGCCGCGCGCGGGTCCGCGGCGCCCGGGACCGGGAGCCCGGCGAGGTGCTGGAGCAGGTGGCCCGAGTCATCGGCGAGCTGCTCGTCACCACGGGCGTCGACGCCGCCCGCATCGTCGGGATCGGCCTGGCCACGCCCGGGCTGCTCGACGTGGACCGCGGCCTCATCCTGCGGTCGCGCTCGCTGCCGGGCTGGGGCGGCCACCCGCTGCGCGCCGAGCTGGAGCGGCTCACCGGCCTGCCCGTGGTGGTCGACAACGACGCCAGCGCCGCCGCGCTCGGGCAGTTCTGGGGCGGGACCAGCGCCGACTCCCGCGCCCACTGCACGATCCACATGGGGGCCAGCGTCGGCGCCGGCATCGTGCTCGACGGGGCCGTGCTGCGGGGCGCGAGCTCCAACACCGGCGCCATCGGGCACCTGAACGTGCGACGCGGCAGCGTGTGGCGGGGGCGGGCCGTCGAGGACGTCGTCGTGCCGCGGTCGGTCGCGGAGCGGGCGCGGGCGCTGGTCGCCACCGGCACGGCGACGCGCATCCGGCTGGACCCGGGCGGCGACTGGGACAACGACTTCGACGCCGTGGCGACGGCCGCCGTGCAGGGCGACGAGGTCGCGCTCGAGCTCATCGAGGAGTCCGCCGAGCACCTCGCGGACGCGGTGCTCGCGCTCACCGACCTGCTCGACCTGGACTCGGTGGTGCTCGCCGGGCCGGCGTTCGCGGTGGCCGGGACGGTGTACCTGCGCCACCTGGAGCAGCGCCTCGCCCACGAGGCGTTCGCCGCCGACCGCCACCCGGTGCGGGTGGCCCTGTCCCGGCAGGTCGCGGACGCCGCGGCCGTCGGGGCGGCGTCCCTCGTGCTGCAGCGGGCGCTCTCGCCGCGCTGAGCCGTGGCGCCGACGCCCCGCCCCGCCTTACTTGACTCGCCTAACAAAGTCCGGGGATAGTGGAGGAGGCCGCAGCGACGCGGCTCCCCGCTCAGCGAAAGAGGACCCCGCATGCCCTCCCTCAGCCTCGACGGCCCCTGGACGGTCACGGCCCTGTCGGGAGAGGTCCCGCCGCACCTGCTCGGGCGGGACGTCCCCGCCGCGGTCCCCGGGTGCGTCCACCTCGACCTGCTCGCGGCCGGCCTGATCGACGAGCCGTTCGACGCCGGCAACGAGGCCGCCCAGCAGTGGATCGGCTCCACGGTCTGGCGCTACGCCCGCACGTTCACCTGGGCGCCCGACGGCGAGGACCGCCACGACCTCGTCGCCCTCGGGCTCGACACCCTCGCCACCGTGGTGCTGAACGGCACCGTCGTCGGG
Source organism: Micrococcales bacterium (assembly GCA_014763765.1). Taxonomy (GTDB): domain Bacteria; phylum Actinomycetota; class Actinomycetes; order Actinomycetales; family Cellulomonadaceae; genus Cellulomonas. The sequence goes on along the minus strand of JACXUT010000047.1, from coordinate 18,127 downwards.
CAGACCGCGAACCAGAACCGCTCCTACCGCTGGGGCGTCGACCACCTGCTCGTCGAGGGCGAGAACCGCATCGAGGTCACCTTCGACGCCCCCGTCCCCGCCGCCGAGCGTCGCGAGCGCGAGAACGGCGGCCCGCTGTTCCACGTCAACCACCACCCGTACAACGCGCTGCGCAAGACGGCGTCGAACTTCGGCTGGGACTGGGGCATCGACGTCGCGACGTCGGGCATCTGGCAGTCGATCGCCGTCGAGGGCTGGAGCGACGTCCGCATCGACGCGGTCCGCCCGCTCGTGGACGTGGCCGGCGACGCCGGGCTGCTCACCGCGCACGTGGACCTCGTGGACGACGGCGTCCCCCGCACGCGCCCCGTGCGGGTCACCGTGTCCCGCGACGGCCGGGTGCGCGCGACCGCCACGGCCGCGGTCCGGGGGTCCGGCGCCGTCACCGTGGCCGTCCCCGACGTCGAGCTGTGGTGGCCCCGCGGGCACGGCGCGCAGCCGCTGTACGACGTCGAGGTCTCCGTCCTGGGCGGGGCCACCGGCGAGCCCGGACCGCGGTGGACCCACGCGCTCGGGTTCCGCACCGTCCGGCTGCGCACCGAGGCCGACGCCCACGGCCACCCCTTCGAGATCCTCGTCAACGACCGGCCCGTCCACGTGCGCGGCGCCAACTGGATCCCCGACGACGCGTTCGTCACCCGCGTCGACCGGGACCGCCTGGAGCGCCGCGTCGCCGACGCCGTCGAGGCGAACATGAACCTGCTGCGCATCTGGGGCGGCGGCATGTACGAGGCGGACGACCTGTACGAGATCTGCACCCGCGAGGGCGTGCTCGTCTGGCAGGACTTCCTGCTGGCCTGCGCCGCCTACGCCGAGGAGCCCTGGCTGGCCGAGGAGATCGAGGCCGAGGCCCGCGAGGCCGTCACCCGCCTGAGCCGGCACACCAGCCTCGTGCTGTGGAACGGCAACAACGAGAACCTCGTCGGGTACGCCGAGTGGGGCTGGCGCGGGACGCTCCAGGGCCGCACGTGGGGCGACGACTACTACCGCCGGATGTTCCCGGAGATCCTCGCCGAGCTCGACCCGACCCGGCCGTACATCCCCGGCAGCCCCTACTCCTCCGACGCGCACCTGTCCCCCAACCTGCCGACCGACGGCACCGTGCACGTCTGGGACGTCTGGAACGAGAAGGACTACCGCGCGTACACCGAGTGGCTGCCGCGCTTCGTGGCCGAGTTCGGGTTCCAGGGGCCGGCGGCGTGGACCACGCTGTTCGACGTCGTCCACGACGCCCCGCTCGACCCCGACGGCGCCGAGCTGCTGGTCCACCAGAAGGCGAACAACGGCAACCTCAAGCTGGCACGCGGCCTGCGCGGGCACCTGCCCGAGCCGCGCACCATCGACGACTGGCACTTCGCGACGCAGCTCAACCAGGCGCACGCCCTGCGGTTCGGCATCGCGCACTTCCGGTCCCTCGCGCCGTACTGCACCGGGACGGTCGTGTGGCAGCTCAACGACGACTGGCCCGTGGTGTCCTGGGCGGCGGTCGACCACGGCGAGCGCCGCAAGCCGCTCTGGTACGCCCTGCGCGACGTGTACGCCCCGCGCTTCGCGACCGTCCAGCCGGCGGACCCGCTGTCCGCGCCCCTCGTGGGCTCGCTGGCCGCCGGCCCGGCGGACCGGTACGAGGCCGCGGGCGGCGGCGAGGTCACGCACGCGCTCGTGCTCCACAACGACACCGACGAGGCGTACGCCGGCGAGGCGGTCCTGCAGCGGGTGCGGCTGGACGGCGACGTCGTGGCGCGGGCCACGCTCCCGGTGACCGTGCCGGCGCGCGGCGTCGCGCGGGTCGCCGTGCCGGGCGACGTCCTGACGTCCGACGACCCCGCGCGGGAGGTCGTCACCGTCGACGTCCCGGGCTTCGCGCGGGTCGTGCACGACCTGGCGGAGGTGGTCGACCAGGCGCTCGACCCGGACGCGCTCGAGGCCGACGTCCGCACCACGCCCGGCGGCGCCGTCGTCACCGTCCGCGCCCGCTCCTACGTGCGCGACGTGACCGTGCTCGCCGACCGGGCGCACCCCGACGCGCGCGTCGACGCCTCCCTGGTCAGCCTGCTGCCGGGCGAGGAGGCCGTGTTCACGCTCACGGCCGGGGTGCCGCTGGAGGCGGAGGCGGTGCTCGACCCGCGCGTGCTGCGGCACGCGGGGCAGCTGCTGGGCGAGCCCGTGGGCGAGCCGCTGGCCGGCGCGGTGGCGGTCGCGACGGGAGCGGGCGCGTGACCGGGGTCGCCGCGGCCGGCCCCGGCGCCGCTACCGCCCTGCCGCCGTCGCCGTGGCCCGCGCCGGACCCGCTCGGCCCGCGCCGGTTCCCCGACGGCTTCGCGTGGGGCGTCGCCACCGCGGCGTACCAGATCGAGGGCGCCGCCCACTCCGACGGCCGCACCGACTCCATCTGGGACGCGTTCGCCCGCGTCCCCGGTGCCGTCGAGAACGGCGACGACGGCGAGGTCGCGTGCGACCACTACCACCGCAGCGCCGAGGACGTGCGGCTCATGCAGGACCTCGGCGTCCGGACCTACCGGTTCTCGACGTCGTGGGCGCGCGTCCGCCCCGACGGCGGCCCGGTCAACCCGCAGGGCGTCGCGTTCTACGACCGCCTCGTCGACCAGCTGCTGGCCGCCGGCATCGAGCCGTGGCCCACGCTGTACCACTGGGACATGCCGCAGGCGCTCCAGGAGCGCGGCGGGTGGGCGGAGCGGTCGACCGCCGAGCGGTTCGCGGAGTACGCGCTCGACCTGCACGCCGCGCTCGGTGACCGGGTCCGCACCTGGACCACCCTCAACGAGCCGTGGTGCTCCGCGTTCCTCGGGTACGCCGGCGGTCAGCACGCGCCCGGCATCCAGGACGACGTCGCCGCGCTGCGGGCCGTGCACCACCTCAACCTCGCGCACGGCCTCGCCACCCGGGCCCTGCGGGACGCCGACCCCGGCGCCCGGCTGGGCCTCACGCTGAACTTCTCCCGGTACTCCCCCCTCGACCCGTCCGACCCCGCCGACGTCGACACCGCCCGCCGCGTCGCCGACGCCCAGCACGGCGTCTTCACCGGCCCGGTCTTCCACGGCGCCTACCCGGAGGGGTTCCTGTCCGACGTCGCCGGGCTGTGGCCGGACGACCTGGTGCACGACGGCGACCTGGCGACCATCTCCGCGCCCGTCGACGTGCTGGGCGTCAACTACTACAACTCCTGGGTCGTCGGGGCGCCCGACGGCTCCGGCGCGGTCTCCCCCTCCGGGGCGTCCGCCCGCACCGTCGTGTCCCCGTGGCTCACCGCGCGCGGCGCCCGCTGGGTCCGCACCCGGGCCGACCGCACCGCCATGGACTGGGAGAACCACCCCGGCGCGTTCCGGGACCTCCTGCTCGCCCTGCACCGCGACGTCACCGGACCGGCCGGCGCCCACCTCGTCATCACCGAGAACGGCGCCGCGTACGACGACACCGACGTCATCGACGGCGTCGTCCAGGACCCCGACCGGATCGCGTACCTGCGCTCCCACCTCGCCGCCGTCCACCAGGCCGTCGAGCAGGGCGCCGACGTGCGCGGGTACCTGCTGTGGACGCTGCTCGACAACTACGAGTGGGCGTACGGGTACAGCAAGAAGTTCGGCATCGTGCACGTCGACCGCTCGACCCTCGCGCGGACGCCCAAGGCGAGCGCGGGCTGGTACGCGGAGGTGATGCGCAGCGGGGTGCTGCGGTGAGGAGGTGACCCCGCGGCCCCGGTCGGCGAGCATCGACCGCACGACCCCGGACACACCGCAAGCGGCCGGACGTGCCCGCGTCTTGCCCGCTCCGTAGGGCCCGATGAGTGCGATGCGCGCCGGCCGACGATCGGTCACATCGTCGCCAGGGTCGAGGCGATGCGCTCCTTGATGAGCACACCGGCCTCGCGCATCGTCCCGGCTTCGCGGAGCTCCCAGTCGTGGACAGGCACGTGGTAGACGAGCGTGGCCACAGCAGCGGCCTCGGCGAGGACGAGGGAGTCGATCTCGGCGTCGTCGAACGGCAGGTCGAGGGAGAAGCTGCTCGGCACCTCCGGGATGTCGCGGACGATACGACGGGCGATCGTGGCCTCGTCAGGAACGCTGCTGCTGAGGGAGGACATCGGATACTCCTTCGACTCGGGGCGTGATGTGGTGTGTGAGCCGGCCAGGAACGTCGGGCCAGGTGAGGGTGGTGGCGCCCCACGTCGTCCCGCCTCCGAACGCGGCCAGGACAAGGTGGTCGCCGGCTCGGAACCGATGGGCGTTGTGGCTGATCGCCATCGGGATCGACGCCGCAGAGGTGTTGCCGAAGTGCTCGACATCGAGCAGCACCCGATCCTCGGGCAGGTTCAGGGCGCGTCCGACCGCGGAGAGGATCCGCCGGTTGGCTTGGTGAGCCACGAGCCAGGTCGCGTCGTCCGTCGTCCAGCGAGCGACTTCGAGCGCCCGTCGCGCAGCCTCGACCATCCGCGTCACGGCCGCGTGGAAGACCTCCTGCCCGGCCATCGCGAAGTACCGGTCTGCGCTGGCGGTCTGGCCTGTGAGAGGCAGACGAGCGCCGCCGGCGCGCACGACGATGTGGTCCTTGTTCGAGCCGTCCGAGCCGAGGGTGATGTCCCCGAGGACCCCTTGCGTTCCGCCACCGACGTGGAGCACCGCCGCACCCGCACCGTCGCCGAAGAGCACTCGAGTGGCCCGATCGGTGGGGTTGACCAGCGTGGTGAAGCGATCCGCACCGATGACCAGGACGCGGTCTGCGGAGCCGGCGAGGATCGCGTCCCGGGCACCGCTGAGCGCGTACAGGAACCCCGAGCAGACCGCGTTGACGTCGTGTGCGGGGACGCCCCCGAGACCGAGCTCGTTCGCGACCCAGGGCGCGGTGGCCGGGCAGGGGTGGTCGGGAGTCGTCGTCGCCACGATGACCTGGTCGACGTCGACGACACCCGCGCACTCGAGCGCAGCGCGGCCGGCGCGGACCGCAAGGTCTCCGGTGGACGTGGAGTCGTCCGCCCAGCGGCGTTCCCTGATCCCTGTCCGCGTGGTGATCCAGGCGTCGGTGGTGTCGAGTTCGCGCTCGATGTCGGCGTTCGTCACGACGTGCGGCGGGGCGTAGGCACCCCAGCCCGCGAGGACCGCCTGCCGGCTAGACGACGGCACGCTCTCGCTCCAGCTCACCGCGGGTGTCGATCGCGGCGTAGTCCTCGTTCGCTCGCCGGATGGCTTCGTCGACGCTGACCACGCGCGGCAGGTCGAAGTGCTCGGTGATCGCGATCAGCCGCTCTTCGACGCTGCCCCCCGCGGTGAAGGTGGGAATCCCGAGGGCGTCCACCTCGTCCTGGATCATGGAGTCCGCGAGGATCCGGAACCGTTCGTTGACCGGCCGGTGGCCGTCCTCGACCATCGGGAACTCGACGGGAAGCCGGACGAACGCGTCGTAGCCGCCCTTGGCGTGCTGCTTCGCAGGGACACCGAGCTGCGTGATGACGTCCTCGAAGAACTCCAGCTCGGGCGTGCGCTCGACGTCGTCCAGGGTCGTGCTGGCCGAGGGGTTGATACCCACGAGCACGCGCACCGTCCCGTAGATCCACTCGTGGAGGGACGACCCGTCAGAGATGAAGTCGTTCCCGAGGTGTGACTCGTTGACCGCTCGTTCGGTGTTGCGTCGGGTGATGAGCATCAGGATCTCGGCGCCCGTGCACTCCTCGAGCGTCTTGCCCGGGACGGAGACGGGCAGCAGTTCGCGCATGGTCATCGCCGCGCTACGAGGGATCCCCGTGTAGTGCGACAGCGCCATCGTGGTGAGCGTCTTCCCGGTGGAGTAGGTGCCAGAGACAGCCAGCCTCATCTGCGGGTCCTTTCGGATTCGAGAAGCCGCGCTCTCGCGCGCGGGTTCGTTGCGGCTGCGAGCGGTATCGCTCAGCGGGTCGGTGAGGGGATCTGGTGGGCGACGGACGCCCGTGACCGGTACGGGCCGAGGTGACCGACGATGTCGGCGAGTCGCCAGGTGGCGTCGTCCTTCGTGATCAGGCGAGCGCGCTGCAGCGCGACGTCGATCTCGATCGGGTCGGTCCCGATCTCGAGCGGGCCCGTCGTCTGCAGGCGGGTGGTGCGCATCCACAAGGTGCTGCTGGACGCGCGCGAGATCGAGTCCAGGTCGTACAGCAGGACCTGACCGAGCTGGAGCGTGGCGACGAAGACGTCCACGAGGGTGTACGCGGGCTGGAAGGCGGCCTCCAGCCCGACGTGCTCCGAGGAGCCGTGCGCCGAGCACGCGAGCAGCGACAGCGCTCGAGCCGCTGAGCCGTCGGTGCGCACGGAGACGAGGTTCTGCGACCTCGCGGGCAGTGCCGTTCCGTACGGGCCACGGCACAGCGCCAGCGTCTCGCTCGCCGAGGCGGCGAGGTTCGCCATGCTCGGCACGGCAGCCGGGCGGGTCAACGTGCCGGTCGCGGTCATCGAGCCCACGTGCGCCGTGAAGGTGACCGACGACGTGTGCTCCGACTCGACGCGCAGCTCGGCGACCAGCGGAAACTCCTCGAGGTCTTCTTCATGAGGCTCGTTCCCCGCGACCAGCTGCACGTCCGTGACCAGTGACCTTGCGGCAGTAGCGGGGTCGAACCTCAAGGCCAGCAACGCGCCGACGCACTGAGCCGTCAGGGCGAGCACGTCCGTGGTGGCCAGGTGCGGGCGCTGCCGTCGACCGTCCTTGACCGACCAGGCGTGAGAGGCGTGGACCCCGGCCGAACCTGAGAGTGTGGACTCCGTCGAACGGTGGTCGACGCGCAGGTCCCGCAGCCGTGGTGCGGTGCGCCGGTACCCATCGCCGAAGAACCGGCCGTGGCGAGGACCGAGGAGATCGTCGATCGAAGGCCCATCCGCCGATGGAGCACTCATCGGACCGCCACGTCCGCGGGCTCCGACGCGGTCTGCCCCGAACCGCTGCGCGGCACCCGGTACAGGCCGGCAACGAGGGCTGCGACGACGAACAGGATGACCCCGCTGGCGACGAGTCCGGTGTGCACTCCGGTGAGCCTCTCGCCGACGGTCGCCGCGGCGGTCGCGCCGGCGCCGATGGCGATCGCCGCGAGCACCGGCGTGCCGAGGGTGAACGCGACCTGCTGGGTCATCGCCGTCAAGCCGGTGGCGAGCCCTTGCTCGGAGTCGGGCAGGCCCGAGGTGACCGCGACGGTGTAGGAGACGATCGCCAGCACGTGCCCGAACCCGCCGATCGCGGTCATGATGAGGATCAGGCCGTACCCGAACCCGAAGTCGTGCCCGAGAGCGAGGAACGACATCACGGTCACCGCCTGCACCAGCAGGCCGAGGACGAGGGTCGATCGAGCCCCGATCCGGTTGATCACGCGCGCAGCGACGACGCCGCCGGTGAACGCACCCGCTCCGAGCACGGTGAACGCCACACCGGTCTGGAGCGCCGACGCGCCGAGGACCTGCTGCAGGTAGATCGTGAGCAGGAAGACCTTGCCGCTCTCCATGGAGAACGTCGCCAGTCCGCCGAGGTTGCCCAGCGCGACCGAGCGGCGCTTGAGGATCGTGACGGCGGCCAGCGGGTGCGGCGATCGGGACTCGATCATCCAGAACGCGATGGCGAGCACGACTGCGGCTGCCAGCAGCGCGACGGTCCCGGAGTCGGACCACCCGTGGTCCTCGGCCCGGGTCAGCCCCAGAACCAGGCTGAGGAGGGCGCCCGTGAGGGTGATCGCACCGGGGATGTCGAGGCGCTGGCGCGTCGGCTCGGAGGAGTTCCGGATGACGAAGGGCGCGACCGCCAGCACCGCGAGACCGACAGGGACGTTGATGAAGAAGGTGAAGCGCCATCCGAACAGCTGGGTGAGCACGCCCCCGAGGACGGATCCAGCCGCGAACCCGAGCGACAGCAGCGCTCCGTTCAGCCCGAGTGCGCGGTTTCGCGCCGGGCCCTCACGGAACGACGTCGTGAGAAGCGCCAGGGCTGAGGGCGCCGTGACGGCGGTGGCGACGCCCTGCACGACACGGGCGACGTAGATCACCGTCGCGCTGTTCGCCAGTCCGCCGACAAGGGATCCGACGGTCAGGAGCGCCATCCCGATCAGGAACAGCCGCTTGCGCCCGTAGTAGTCACCGATGCGGCCCATCAGGAGCATCAGGCCCGCAGCCGACAGCGCGAACAGCGTGACGATCCAGGTCAGCGCCCCGGGCCCCATGTCGAGGTCTTCGCCGATGACCGGCAGCGCGACGGTCACGATCGAGAAGTCCAGGGCGAACATGAACTGTGCGGCCAGCAGCACGACCAGGACGAGGACTTCGCTCCGGGTCAACCGCGGAGCTGTGGTGGTGGACATGGATCCACCCTCGGACCACGTTCCACCGGCATCCAGACCGTCCCGCAGGTGGGAGCGGTCATCCTGGTGGCGGCACCACCAGCATGTCCGTCACAGGGGCCCAGCGTCCTTCACGGAGAGTGCCGAACGGGACGTCGGCGAAGTGCGTCGCCGCACCGACAGTTCCGGGTACGGCCAGCTCGTGGAGCACGCGGGACCGGGACGATCCAGAGGCATGGATGTCCGTGTCGAAGCACGACGCGAGGTACGGGTGCTCGACCTGCGCCGGACTGTGCATCACGTCGCCCAGCACAAGGAGCCGGCGATGACCGCTCGTGACCAGGAGGGACAGGTGTCCAGGGGTGTGCCCTGGCGTCCTGAGCACCCGGACGCCCGGGGCGACCTCCTCGCCCTCCACGACGCGCCGCCAGTGCGCCGGCGCCATCTCCCCTTGGCCGATCAGGTGCGGGACGGCGCGCACACCAGCGAAACCGGGCCAGCCCGCGCGGGCCCAGCCCACGTGATCGTCGTGCCAGTGCGTGAAGACGACCGCATCGACGCCCGTCAGGCGCGCAGCGTGGCTGCGCAGCTCGCCTCCGTGCATGGCCCCGAGCGCGGGGTGGGTCGCTTCAGCCGGCACGTGCGCGGGTCCCAGACCTGCGTCCACCAACAAGCGCCAGTCGGGCCCCTCAAGGAGCAGCGCCCCGATCGACCCCACCAGCATGCCTCGGGATGAGATCAGCTCGGGACGAGCTTCGAGCTCACGGCCGGTCGACGTCGGCGCGAACCAACGGTCGGGATGCAGCTCCACGTGCCCGTCGGGAAGGTAGGTCGCGACCACCTCACCGACGGTCACCTGGTGCACGCGGCCAGGACGTGCCCATTCGCTCGACACCCGCTACTCCATCCGTTCGAGGGCCTGGGTCGTCGGGGTACCCGGCTTGGGTGCGTAGACGAAGAGTCGAAGCCCGGCACCGATCGTCGAGGTGAGCACGGTCGGCAAGAAGGTCAACCTGCCGAGGTGGGGATGGTCGTACACGAGGTCGACGTGGGGGGTCACGCCGACCACGTGACGGTCCCACAACACCCGGAACTCGGCCGAGGACGCCATGAGGGCCTCCACGATGTGCTCGAACCCAGGATCGCCGGCGAAGCGCGCCGCGTGCGCCCGGAACTGCGCGACCATCATCGAACCTGCGATCTCACGGAACGGGTACCGCAGGGCGATCTCGTCGTTCGTGAAGAAGCCCGTCAAGCAGTTGTGGCCGGGCTCGATCCCGAACAGGTACTGGGACAGCCGATTGGCCACGAGCACGTTCCAGTACCGATCAACCGCGTAGACCGGCCGATGAGCCATCGACTCCACGAGGTCCGTGATCCGAGCCAGCTCGTCCGGGTCGGAGTCAGCAACCGGCGGTGCCGCGCCGGCCACCTCGAAGAGATAGGTCCGCTCGGAGGGCGTGAGCCGCAAGGCACGGGCGATTCCGTCGAGCACCGCCGGTGAGACGGTCAGCTCTCGCCCCTGCTCCATCCACGTGTACCAGGACACCCCCACCTGCGCCAGGACGGCGACCTCTTCGCGACGCAGACCGGGCGTGCGACGACGTGGTCCGCCGGGCAGGCCGACGTCCTCGGGACGTACTTCGGCCCGCCGGGCACGCAGGAAGCTCGCCAGCTCGGCGCGTCGGAACTGGCGCGCCCGGGCCTGGGTCGCGGGACCATCGCTCATCACGCGTGCACCCTTCGATCCAGCAGTCCTCGGATCGGGGTGACCCAGCCAGACATCGGCGCCAGGTGGAACATGTGTCCTGCGCCCTCGAGCCTCAGGAGCTGCGATCCTGGACCTCCCCGAGCCACCCAGCCGGCCGCCTCGTCCGCCCGGACGATCACGTCCACGTCGCCATGGAGGACGAGCACCTGCAGGGGGAGCCGAGGTGTCGACGGGTGGTAGCGCCTGAGGATCGCGACGAGGTCTGCGATCGCGGTGTCGTGCGACCCGATCGACCCGAGTCGCTGAGCCATCTCAGCGCCTGGATCCGGAGGGGCGCCGAGTACCAGCGCTGTCGGGGTCTGGTCGGGCCGGCCGTCCAGCAGCGCAGAGGCTGCGGCCTCGAACGCGACCAGCGAGCCCAGACTGTGTCCGTAGTAGACCCCGGAACGATCGGGCGTGATCGAGCGCCACCGCTGCACGATCTCGTGGACTGACGAAGCACCACACTCACCCGGACCGACGACGACGCGGGCGGGCGAGAACAACGCCGGCCACCGCCGGAAAGCCTCAGCGGTGCCACCGCCATGCGGAAAGCAGTGCAGCAGCGGACCGTCGTCCTGCGTATCGCACCGTTCCATACCACCCCCTGCTCCGTGCCCACTGCGAGCGCCAGACGACGCAGTGGCGAGCAGTATCACCGGCGATCAGACGCGTAGGTGCGCCCCGTGCACGGCTTGGGTAGGTGGTGCCCATCCGCGAATGCGCGCCAGGGCAGTTCGCGGAACAGCGGCACCCCGCGGTACCGCGAGACGACGCCGCGCGCCAGGCCCGACTTCGGGGGCTCGACCCGGGATGTCAGCGGCGTCCAGCTACCGGGCTCCTGGGACCGGAAGCCACGCCGAGGCTCACCGACGCATGATGGTGACGATCCGCCAGCCATCGGGGGTCTGCGGGGTGATCAGCGCCTTGCCCTCCATCGGCGACCGGCCCGCCGCACGACGAAGGCCCCGATCTGGCGGGATCGGGGCCTTCGTCGTCGCTGTCTCAACGAGTGTCCGGAGGGGGACTTGAACCCCCACGCCCTATACGGGCACTAGCACCTCAAGCTAGCGCGTCTGCCATTCCGCCACCCGGACAGGGTGTCTCCCGAGGGTCGGACCGGTGCGCACGTCGGCGCCCCGACGACCCGTCAGGTGCGGCAGAAAACATAGCACGGAGTGGCGGCCGGGCACGCATCCGCAGGTGGGGGCACACTGGCGGTGGCGCCCCGGAGCCGGGCCGGACGGCGGACGCGGGGCCACGACGGCCGGAAGGGGCGCGCGCACGATGGCGGAGCAGAGCAACGCCCGGACCGGCACCTCCACGGGCGCGAGCGCTCGGCGGGTGGCCGGGCAGAGGCGGGTGAGCGCCGGGCAGCAGCCCGGGGACGGCGTGCCGCGGTGGTTGCGGACGTCCGCCGGGGTGACGTGGCGGTTGCTGGTCCTCCTCGCCGGCATCGGCGTCGTGTTCTACGCCACGGCGCAGGTGCAGCTGCTGTTCGTCGCGGTGTTCATCGCGTTCGTCCTCACCGCTGTGCTGCGCCCGCTCGTCGACTTCTACGGCCGCGTCATGCCCCGGCCGCTGGCGACCGCGCTCGGGCTGCTGTCGGGGTTCCTCGTGCTCGCCGGCATGGTGTTCTACGTCGGCTACTCCGTGGCGAACCAGTGGCAGGACCTGTCCCAGCAGTTCGGCGACGGCATCGACCAGATCGTCGACTTCTTGGAGAACGGGCCGCTGCCGGTCTCGATCACCAACGAGCAGATCGCGGAGTGGATCGACACCGGCCGCGAGTGGATCCAGCAGCACGCCGGCGATCTCGCCAGCCAGGCGGCGGCGTCCGCCGGGTCGGTGGTCGAGGTGTTCACCGCGATGGCGCTGGCCGTGTTCTGCGCGATCTTCTTCCTGGCGCGCGGTCAGGACATGTGGACGTGGTTCGTCAACCAGCTGCCCGCGACGGTGCGGGAGTCCTGGAAGACCGCGGGCGGCGCCGGCTGGTACACGTTCTCCGGCTACACCCGCGGGACCGTGATCATCGCGGTCACCGACGGCGTGCTGGCCTTCGTGCTGCTGTCGATCATCGGGGTGCCGCTCGCCGCGCCGCTCGCCGTGCTGGTGCTCATCGGCGCGTTCATCCCGCTCGTCGGGGCGCCCGCGGCGATGGTCGTCGCGATGATCGTCGCGCTCGCCGCGAACGGCGCCCTGCAGGCGGCGGTCGTCGGCATCGGCATCGCGCTGATCGGGCAGTTCGAGGGGCACGTCCTGCAGCCGCTCGTCATGGGCAAGCAGGTCTCGCTGCACCCGGTGGTCGTGGCGCTGGCGGTCACCGGCGGGACGCTCACCGCGGGGATCCTCGGCGCGGTGATCGCCGTGCCGCTGGTGTCGGTGGTGTGGGCGATCTACTCGCGGTTCCACCAGCTCGACCCGCCGATGGACGCGGAGGACGCCACCGAGGACGTGCAGCCGGTCGACGGCGACGGCCAGGACGGGACGGCGCCGGCCTGACGCGAGCGTCCGCTGCGGGGGCGTCGCGGGCTCGTCGGCCCCTCCTGCGGCGGGTCGTCCTACGCGTCCGGCGACGACGCGCGCGGCGGCTCCCCGAGGGACTCGAGCGCCCGGTCGAGGGCGGCGACCCCGTCGCGGTCGACCGGGCGCAGCGGCGCCGGCAGCTCGCCGGTGTCGACGCCCCGCAGGGTCGCCACGGCGTGCACGGCGCGTGCGCCGCCGAGGCCGAGCACCAGCTCCGCCACCGGTGCGAGCCGGGACATCAGCGCCCGGGCCTCGTCCTCCCGGCCGTCCGCCGCGGCGCCGGCGACCGCGACGTACCACTCGGGCAGCGCCGCCGCGAGGCCCGAGTGCCAGGTGCGGGCACCGGCCAGCAGCCCCTCGTATCCGAGCAGGTCGCCGCTGCACCCGAGCTCGACGTGCGGCGGCACGGCCGAGCTGAGCGCGCGCACGCGGTCGCGCAGCTCGACGGCGTCGCTCCCCCGGTCCTTGACCCCGCCGACGCCCGGGGTCTGCGCGGCGCGGGCCAGCAGCTCGACGGAGTACCGGAAGCTCGTGCTCACGGGGTTGTGGTAGAGCCACACGGGCACCCGCGCGGCGCCCGCGACGTCCTCGACGAGCCCCAGCACCTCGTCCTCGGTCAGCGGCAGGTACGCCAGCGTGGGCAGCAGCACGGCGTCGACCCCGGCGCGCTCGGCGACGATCGTGTGCATGACGACCTCGTCGGTGGTGAACGCCCCGACGCCCGCGACGACCGGCACCCGGCCGTCCGCCGCGGCGACTCCCGCCTCGACGACCATCCGCCGCTCGCCGGCGGTGAGGTACGGCCAGCCGCCGGTGCTGCCGAGCACCGCGACGCCCGAGACGCCGGCGCGGACCGCGCGGTCGACGAGGTCCTCCAGCGGGTCGGTGCGCACCTCGCCCTCGGGTCCGCGCGGGGTCGGCAGGTACGCGACGAGCGGGCCGAGGAGGGGCATCGCCGCAGTGTAGGCAGGTCGGCACGCCGACCCCGGTGGCCACCGGGGTCGCGAGGTCACTGGAAGTCCCGGGAGGTCGTGGCGACCTGCAGGGACAGCGGCGACAGGTGCTCGGCGACGAGGTTCGTGGCGCCGTCGGCGCGCTCCAGCCTCCCCCGGACCACCAGCGCGCGCGAGGTGCGGGCGACCTTGCGGAACCGCTGCCACAGCCCGGTGCTGCAGACGACGTTCAGCAGCCCGGTCTCGTCCTCCAGGGACAGGAACGTGACCCCGCCCGCCGTCCCGGGGCGCTGCCGGTGGGTGACGACGCCGGCGACGGCGACCCGACGGCCCGGGTCGTGGTGGTAGGTCTGCTCGACGCGCAGCACGCCCGCCGCGTCGAGGCCGTCGCGGACGTACTGCGTCGGGTAGGAGTCCACGGTGACGCCGGTGGCCCACACGTCCGCGACGGCGAGCTCGACGGGGCTCATGCCCGGCAGGGTCGGCGCCCGCACGCCGACCGAGACGCCCGGCAGGGTGTCGGGTCCCTCCTGCGCGAGGGCGCCCGCCGCCCACAGGGCCTCCCGCCGGGTGACGCCCAGCGGCTCGAGCGCGCCGCCGGTCGCGAGGGCCTCGAGCTGCGCGGTGCTGAGCTCGACCCGGCGCACGAGGTCCCGCAGGTCGGCGAACGGACCGTGGGCGTCCCGCTCGGCCACGATCCGCTCGGCGACCTTCTCCCCCACGGACCGGATCGAGGCGAGCCCGACCCGCACCGCGAGCGACCGGACGGCCTCCCCCGCCGCCGCGCCCGGCGCACGCGGCACGGGCGCGGTCCCGGACTGCCGGGGGGTCAGGAGGGGCTCGCCGCCGGGAGGCTCGGGCCGGACCCGCTCGACGACGGCCTGCACCCCGGAGCGCTGGACGTCCGGGCGCAGCACCTCGATGCCGTGCCGGCGGGCGTCGGCCACGAGCGTCTGCGGGGAGTAGAAGCCCATGGGCTGCGCGGCGAGCAGCCCGGCGTAGAACGCGGCCGGGTGGTGCACCTTGAGCCACGCGCTGGCGTAGACGAGGAACGCGAAGGAGTACGCGTGCGACTCGGGGAACCCGAAGTCGGCGAACGCCTTGAGCTTCTCGTAGACCTCCTCGCGGACGTCCTCGGGCAGGCCGTTGCGCTCCATGCCGGACATCAGCCGGGCGCGCAGGGCCTCCATCTTCTCGATGCTGCGCTTGGAGCCCATCGCGCGCCGGAGCTGGTCGGCCTCCGCGGGCGTGAAGTCGGCGACGTCGATCGCCATCTGCATGAGCTGCTCCTGGAACAGCGGGACGCCGAGGGTGCGCTCCAGCGACTTCACGAGCTTCGGGTGCGCGTACGTGATGGGCTGGCGCCCCTGGTAGCGCTCGATGTAGGGGTGCACGGAGCCGCCCTGGATCGGCCCGGGGCGGATGAGCGCGACCTCCACGACGATCCCGTAGAAGCTCCGCGGCTGCAGACGCGGCAGCGTCCCCATCTGGGCACGGGACTCGACCTGGAACACCCCGACCGTGTCCGCCGCGCACAGCAGGTCGTAGACCAGCGGGTCCTCGTCCGGCAGGGCGTGCAGGTCGAGGGCCGGGCCGCCCTGCTTGCGCACCTCGTCGAACGCGAGCCGCAGCGCGGTGAGCATCCCCAGCCCCAGCAGGTCGAACTTCACCAGCCCGGCGTCCGCGCAGTCGTCCTTGTCCCACTGCAGGACCGTGCGCCCCTCCATCCGCGCCCACTCGACGGGGCACACCTCGATGACCGGGCGGTCGCACATCACCATGCCGCCGGAGTGGATGCCGAGGTGGCGCGGCAGGCGCAGGAACCGGTCGGCCAGGTCGACGACCTGGTCGGGGATCTCGTCCAGGTCCGCGGCGGGCGGCGGCCGGTGCGCGGGGACGACGTCGTGGCCGTCGGCGGTGGGCTGCCCCGGGCGGCCGTCGGTGTCGTCGTGCCCCGCCGGACGCCGGGGCGCGGGCGGGGTGCCGGGCTCGTGGTTCCAGCCCCACACCACGCCGTCGGGGTCGCGCTGCTGCGCGGCGTAGCCGGCGTCCTGCGCGGCGGCCGCCGACGTCCGGGGAGGGGCGCCGGCGGGCACGGTGCCGGGCGTCGCGCCGGCGGGCACCGTGCCCGCCGGCACGGCGTCGGCGGGCACGGCGTCGGCGGGTACCCGGTTCTCGCCGGACCACCACGGGTGCACCGGCTGGGGCCCTCGCAGCGTGCCCCAGCGCTCGATCGACTTGCTCCACGCGTCCTGCTGCCCGACGTCGTAGCCGAGCGCCCGGGCGGCGTCCCGGACCGCGGATCGGGCGCGGTACGAGATGACGTTCGCGACCTGGGCGGCGTGCGTGCGGCCGTGCTTCGCGTAGACGTACTGGATGACCTCCTCGCGGCGGCCCGACTCGATGTCCACGTCGATGTCGGGCGGCCCGTCGCGCTCGGGGGCGAGGAACCGCTCGAACAGCAGACCGTGCTGCACGGCGTCGACGGCGGTGACCTTCAGCGCGAAGCAGACGGCGGAGTTCGCGGCGGACCCACGGCCCTGGGCGAGGATGCCGTTGCGGTGGCAGAAGTCGACCAGGTCGTAGACCACCAGGAAGTAGCCGGGGAAGCCGAGGTCCTCGATGACGCGCAGCTCGTGCTCGAGCTGCGCGTAGGCGCCGGGGACCCGCTCGGCCTCGGGCGGGCCGTACCGCTCCAGGGCGCCGCGGCGGACGAGCTCGCGCAGCCAGGTCGCCTCGGTGTGGCCGGGCGGCACGGGGTACGGCGGGAGCTGCGGGGCGACGAGGTGCAGGTCGAACGCGCACTCGTCGCCCAGGGCGGCGGCGGTCGCGACGGCCTGCGGGTGCCGCCGGTGCCGGTGCAGCATCTCCGCGGCGGACGCGAGGTGCGCGGTGGGCGCGCCGGGCAGCCAGCCGTCGAGGTCCTCCATCGACGAGCGGGCCCGCACGGCCGCGAGCGCCATCGCCAGGTCGGCGTCCCGCGGGGTGGCGTAGTGCACGTTGCCGGTGGCGACCAGCGGCAGCCCGGCGTCCCGGGCGAGCGCGGCGAGGGCGTCGGCCGTCTCGGAGTCGAACGGCCCGCCGGACTGCGTGACCTCGACCGCGACGTTGTCCCGGCCGAAGAGGGCGGCGAGCCGGTCGAGCTCGGCGCGCGCCCGCTCGGGGCCACGGGGCGCGACGCCGGGGGTCCGGCCGCCGTCGGTGAGGGCGTGCCGCACGGGTCCCTTGCGGCACCCGGTGAGCACGAGCCAGCGTCCGTCCGCCTGCTCGGCGAGGGACTCCAGCCGGTACTCCGCGGCGCCCTTGGTGCCGGTGGCGAGGTGGCCCTCGGCGATGGCGCGGGACAGCGCCCGGTAGCCGTCGGGGCCCCGCGCCAGGACCGGGAGGTGCAGGGCGCGGGGGTCGGGCACGCCCGTGGGCGGGTCGAGCACGTCCGGGCCGGTGAGCCCGGGGACGGGCAGGTGCAGCTCGGCACCGAAGACGGTGGGCAGCCCGACGCGCCGGGCGGCCTCGGAGAACCGCACGACGCCGTACAGCCCGTCGTGGTCGGTGAGCGCGAGCGCGCTGAGCCCGAGCCGGTGCGCCTCGGCGGCGAGCTCCTCCGGCTGGCTCGCGCCGTCGAGGAAGCTGAACGCCGAGTGCGCGTGCAGCTCCGCGTAGCGGGGGGCGTCAGTCATAGACGGCCTCGCAGGTCCAGCCGTCGGGGCGCCAGGCGAGCAGCAGGGCGCGCCCGTCGGCGAGGGTGGCCTGCACGTGCACGCGCAGCTCCGCCCGGTCGGGTGCCCACCACCGTTCGGCCAGCGGCCACGGGCCCGCCCAGCCGGCGACCTCGTGCTCCGCGGCGGGGCGGCGGTCGGTCCCGGGGGTCCGCACCCGGGCGGGCGGCGCGGTCATCACGAGGCGCCCGTCGAACCACACCGGCCGCCCCCGGGCGTCGAGCACCTCCACGGGCGCGGGTCGGACGGGCACGGTGGCGGGTGCCGGTTCCGGGAGGCGGCCCGGCCACGGCCGGTCGGCGGGCCGGGGCGCGGCAGCCTGCGCCCCCCAGGGCTGCAGGTGCACGCGGTCGCGGACGTCCCGGCCGCCCTGCAGGGCGGCGGTGAGCACGCCGTCCCCGCCGAGCAGGCCCTGCACGCGGTCGAGCGCGCGGTGCGCCCGCAGGTCACCGCCGGACGGGCCGCCCCACAGCCGGCCCTGCTCGGCGCCGGCGGCGGCGACGTCCTCGGCGGTGATGGCGAGGGCGACGAGCCCGACGGGCTCGGCCCCCTCGTCGTGCTCCGGCTCCGCCCGGCCGCCCCGCTCGACCGCCGCCGCGGTGAGCCAGCCCTCGAGCTGCCAGCGCACCCGGTCGGTGATCCGCGCCGCGGACAGCCCGCCGAGGCCGCCGAGGTCCGTCCGCCAGGTGCGGGTGAGCTCCTCGCCGGCATCCGTCCGGGCGGCGATGCGCAGCCGCCCGCAGGTCAGCGACTGCTCCGTGAGCAGGGTGTGCAGCTCCTCCGCCAGGCGCCGGCCGGCGCCTGGCGGAGGAGCTGCACACCC
>JACXUT010000316.1 GCA_014763765.1 Micrococcales bacterium | reverse complement strand
GGTGGGGGTTGTGGCTGGCCGGCGGGGTGCTGGCGTTCGCGCTCGGAGGCCCCGGCGCCCCGGTCGTCGGGGCGGCCCTCGCGCTGCTCATGATCGCCGCCGACGTCGCCGGGGTCCGGTGGTGGATGGGCTACCGCCGTTCCCCGGCGCGGCTGCGGCACCAGATCCTGGCCCGTGAGCAGATCGCCGCCGGCCGGGAGATCGCCGACTCCTCGCTCGCCGCCGCCCAGGTGGTCGAGCTCGGTGAGCAGGTGCGGCCCGCGCTGGCAGCCCGCCTGCGCGCCGGCGACCCCCCGCGCACGCGGCGACGTGAGGTCACCATGACCGGGCCCGTCGGCGGGCCCCGGCCCGTGCGGCACGGTGACCTGCCGGTGTGCCCGGCTGCGAGCACGGACCGGGCGATCCGGTGATGGCGCCCCGGCGCCTGCTGCGACCCGAGCAGGTCGCGCTGCCGCTCGGGTCCTCGCGCAGCGTGCCGTGCTGGGTGCCGCTGGAGCGACCGGTCTACGTCCTGGGCGCCGCCCGGTCGGGCAAGGGCACGCTGATCGTCGTGCCGTTCGTGCTCGCGGCACCGGGCGCCGTGGTGACGACCAGCACCCGCACGGACAACCTGCGCCTGACCGCGGCGTGCCGCGCGCAGGTCGGGCCGGTCGAGGTGTTCAACCTCGACGGCGTCGGCGACCTCCCGCACACCCTGCAGTGGTCCCCCCTGGAGGGGTGCGAGGACCCCGCCGTCGCCCAGCGCCGCGCCCGGACCCTGGTCGCCGCGACCGGGATGTCCGGGGAGAACGCCCCGTGGGCGACGACGTCGGGGTCGATCGTGCAGGCGCTGCTGCACGCGGCCGCGCTCGACGGGCGCACGATCGCCGACGTCTACACCTGGTCGCGGTCGCCGGCCAAGGCGGACGAGGCCATGCGGATCCTGGAGACCCGCGGTCTGGGTGACGCCTGGCACCTGACCATCCAGCAGGTCCGCGAGGAAGACCCCCGGATGCGGGCGAACAAGTGGTTCGGGGTGGACAACGCCTTCGCCGGGCTCGCGGTCAAGGCCGTGCGCGACCGGCTCGTGCCGCCGCCCGGACGCGGGTTCGACACCGAGGCGTTCCTGCGTGCCGCGGGCACCTGCTACATGATCGCCCGCGGCACCGACGCGAACTCCGGCGCCGGCGGCTCCACCGTCGGCGCGGCCACCGCCGGCACCGTCGGCGGGTTCTACTCGCTGTTCCTGGACCACGTCACCGACACCGCCCGGCGGTTGTCGCAGACCGCACCGGGCGGGCGGCTCGACCCGCCGCTGACGATCGTCGCCGACGAGCTCGCGCACATCGACCCGTGGC
The DNA here is from genome assembly GCA_014763765.1 of Micrococcales bacterium. Taxonomy (GTDB): domain Bacteria; phylum Actinomycetota; class Actinomycetes; order Actinomycetales; family Cellulomonadaceae; genus Cellulomonas. Next base: position 1,408 of record JACXUT010000316.1, on the reverse strand, counting down.
CGGCCGCGGTGCGGATGTCGGCCGCCGGCGGCGGCGAGGGCATCCAGCTGGTCACGGTGTTCCAGTCCAGGGACCAGGCCGCTGCCGCCTACGGCGAGCACGCCGAAGCCACGATGTGGGACAACTCCACAAACGTCATCCTTGGCGGCGGGAAGTCCGAGGACTACCTCGGGGCGCTGTCGCGGTCCCTCGGTGAGGTGGAGACCACCCGCACCCGCACCTCCTTCGGCACCCGAGACCTCTGGTCCAGGGACACCTCCCTGGACACCGAGTGGCGACCGACCCTGACCACCAGCGAGCTGCGGCGCCTGCCGGTCGGGACCTCGCTGGTCATCCAGGACCGGATCCGGCCGGTGCTCGTCGACCTGCCGGCGTACTGGCAGGGCCCGCACGCGGCGTGCACCGCGCGCTCGGCGGCCTGGCACGCCGCCCACCCCGGCCACGTGCTCGGATCGCGGGCCCTGGGGCTGGCGGCATGAGCACCGGACGCATCGTGCACGCCCGGCTCGGGGTGGAGGCCGCGTGGTGACCGACGACGACCGGCCGGCGCGCCGTACGCGCGACGACATCGACGACCTGCTCGGAGAGCAACCGCACGCGCCCGCCTCGGCAGGGGGCAAGCCCGAGGACGAGGTCAAGCGGCGCCTGGCGGTGCTCGCGGAGTTCTGGGGGCACCCCGACCCCGGGGTGTTCTCCTGGCAGGACGCGCCCGACGCCACCCGGTGGGCCGCCCTGATCCGCGTGCAGCGGTTCACCGAGTGGCTGATCGCGACGTTCGACGTCCGCGAGATCAAGCCGTGCTGGACGCTTCACCCCGGCGTCGTCGCCGAGCTGTGGGCCTTGGAACGGCTGCACCACGCCACGCACGTCGTCAGCACCGACCCCGGCGGCCCCGTCGCCTTCCTCAACCAGCTGCCCACGACCCGGGCGCGGCTGCGTACCGACACCGGGATGGACACCTGCAGCTCGACCGACCACACCGTGCCCATGCGCGAGCTCGCCGAGCGGGTCGACGCGCGCCGCGCGCCCTACGAAGTCGGCGACCGGTTCACCGCAGCGTGGGCGTGGCCGAGCGTCGACGACGCCGGGCAGCCCGTGCCCGCGCCGCTCCACACGCGAAGGCAGTCCCCGTGACCGACCAGACACCCGTGCCCGACGACCTCCCTGGCGACGAACCGCCCGCCGGCGAGGTCGGCGGCCTAGCCGCGCAGCTCGCGGCCGGGCAAGCCGCCCTGCGCGCCGCCCAGGAGGCCGCCGCCACCAAGAAGCCCCGCCGGCGGGCGGTTCGTCGCCAGGGAGGTCGTCGGGCACGGGTGTCTGGTCGGTCACGGGGACTGCCTTCGCGTGTGGAGCGACGCGGGCACGGGCTGCCCGGCGTCGTCGACGCTCGGCCACGCCCACGCTGCGG
>JACXUT010000315.1 GCA_014763765.1 Micrococcales bacterium | reverse complement strand
CGCAGCGCCCGGCCCCGCAGCCGCCCACCGCCCGGCCGCCGGAGGCCCCGGAGCCCGGCCCGCGCGCACCGGCACGGCAGGAGCCCGACCCGCACCGCTGGCGGGCGCTCGGCGTCTGCCTGGCGATCGGGTTCATCACGATGCTCGACGTCTCGATCGTCAACGTCGCGCTGCCGTCCATCGAGCGCAGCCTCGACGCGGGCGCGAGCCAGCTCCAGCTCATCGTCGCCGGGTACACCCTGGCGTTCGGGCTGGTGCTGGTGCCGGCGGGCCGGCTCGGGGACGCCCGGGGCCGGCGCACGCTGTTCCTCGTGGGGCTCACCGGCTTCGCGCTGACCAGCCTCGGGGCGGGTCTGGCGCCGTCGGACGAGGTGCTCGCGGCGATGCGCCTGCTGCAGGGCGCGAGCGCGGGCCTGCTGAACCCGCAGGTGGTCGGCACGATCCAGCAGCTGTTCTCGGGGTACGAGCGCGGCCGGGCGTTCGGGTACTTCGGCGCGACGATCGGGGTGTCGACGGCCCTCGGCCCGCTGCTGGGCGGGCTGATCATCCAGGCGTTCGGGGCCGAGCACGGCTGGCGGTGGGTGTTCTTCGTGAACGTCCCGGTGATCGCGGTGGTGCTGCCGCTGGCCGTGCGGTTCCTGCCGCGCGGCCGCCCCGGGCCGTCGGCCGCGTCCGCGCGCTCGGGTCGCCCGCGCCTGGACGTGCCGGGCCTGGCGCTGGTCGCGGTGACCACGACGGCCGTGATGGTGCCGTTCGTCATCACCACGGGCGAGGGCGGCGACGACCCGGCGCGCTGGTGGTGGCTGGCGGTGGCGGCGGTGCTGGCCGTGGCCACGGTCGCGTGGGAGCGCGGGTACCAGCGGCGGACCGGCGCGGCCGTCCTCGACCCGCGGGTGCTGGGGGAGCCGTCGTTCCGCAACGGCGCGCTGCTCGGCATGGCGTACTTCGCCGGGTTCACGGCCGTGTTCCTCGTCACCACGCTGTACCTCCAGCAGATCGCGGGGTTCACGCCGCTGCAGGCCGGGCTGGTGGGCATGCCGTTCGCGATCGCGTCGGCCGTCGCGGCGCAGCAGTCGGGCCGCCTGGTCGCGACGCGGGGGCGGGCGCTGGTGGTCGTGGGGCTGGTGCTCGTGCTCACGGGCCTCGTCGGCACCGACCTGGCGATCCGCCTGGTGGACCCGCCGGCGGTCGGGCTCGTGGTCGCCGGGACGCAGATGGTCGCGGGCGCCGGCAGCGGCCTGGTCATCTCCCCGAACCAGACGCTCACGCTCGCGCGCGTCCCGGTGGACCGGGCGGGCGTCGCGGGCAGCATGCTGCAGGTCGGGCAGCGGGTGGGCTCCGCGCTCGGCGTGGCCGTCGCGCTGTCGACCTACTACACGGCGCTGGCCGCGGGCGTCGAGGGCGGCGTGGCCGCCGGCCGGGCGCTGCTCGTCACGGTGGCGCTCGTCGCGGTGGCCCTCGTGGTCGGCGTGGTGGACCTGGTCGCGCGGCGCCGCGACCCGGCCGCGACCGGCGGGACGTCGGGGCCCGGGGCCGTGGGCGCGGGCGGCAGGGCACCTGCCCGTGCGGCCGAGTAGAATTGGCACTCGCGTCGGGTGAGTGCCATCCCGGCCGCGCGTCGCCGGCGGCCGCCGGACGGCGCGGGGGCCGGACGTGGGGCGCGGCGGACCCGGCGTGACGGGCGGCCGGACAGGCATCGGGAGGTGGCGATGAGCGAGGACCGCAGGCTGGACGTGCTGCGCGCGATCGTGGAGGACTACGTCGCCACCCGCGAGCCCGTCGGCTCGCGCGCGCTCGTCGAGCGGCACGCGCTCGGCGTCTCGCCGGCCACCATCCGCAACGACATGGCCGCGCTCGAGGAGTCCGGCTACATCGTGCAGCCGCACACCTCCGCCGGCCGGGTGCCGACCGACAAGGGCTACCGGCTGTTCGTCGACCGGCTCGCGACCGTCAAGCCGCTGTCCACCCCGGAGCGGCGGGCCATCGAGACCTTCATGGAGGACGCGGCCGACCTGGACGACGTGGTCGACCGCGCCGTCCGGCTGCTCGCCCAGCTCACCCACCAGGTGGCCGTCGTGCAGTACCCGTCGCTGCGGCGCACGGCCCTGCGGCACGTCGAGCTCGTCCCGGTCGGCGACCGGCACCTGCTCGTCGTCATCATCACCGACCACGGCCGCGTGGAGCAGCGCACGCTGGAGCTGGCGGACCCGCTGGACGAGGCCGTCGTGGCCCGGCTGCGGGTCCGGCTCAACGTGGCGGCGGCCGGCCGGCGCCTCGCCGAGCTGGATGCCGTGCTGTCCGGGCTGTCCGACGAGTTCGAGCCCGTCGCGGCCCCGCTGGTGCGCGCCGTCGTCGCCGTCGTGGAGGACACGCTGGCCCGCGAGAGCGAGGAGCGCGTGGTGCTGGCCGGCACCGCGAACCTCGTGCGGGGCGGCGGCCAGGACTTCGCCCGCACCATCAGCCCCGTGCTGGAGGCGCTGGAGGAGCAGGTCGTGCTGCTGCGGCTGCTGACCGAGATGGCCGAGGACGAGGCCGCCGTGGCCGTCCGCATCGGCCGGGAGACGCAGCACGAGGGCCTGGTGGAGACCTCGTTCGTCACCACCGGCTACGGCGGGCCCGGTGACGGCGGCGGCGCCGCTGTCGCCCGCATCGGATCGGTCGGCCCGCTCCGCATGGACTACCCCGGGACCATCGCGACGGTGCGTGCCGTCGCCCGCTACCTGTCCCGGATCCTCGCCGGGTGACCGGCCCCGACCGCACGAC
>JACXUT010000046.1 GCA_014763765.1 Micrococcales bacterium | reverse complement strand
CTCGCGCGCCCTGGGCGTCGCCCCGTCGTGGCAGGGCGCCGTCGCCCTGCTCGCGGGCGTCCGCCCCCCGGCCGCCGCCGTGCAGCGCACGCTCCACGGCCACCACTGTCCGTGCCCCTCGGGGCGCGGCTCGAGGCGTCGCAGTCGCGTCGCCTCGCTTCGAAGGAGAGAAGACATCATGACCCACGGGACCGTGAAGTGGTTCAACGCCGAGAAGGGCTTCGGGTTCATCGCCCCGTCCGACGGCGGTCCGGACGTGTTCGCGCACTTCAGCGCGATCGCCGAGACCGGCGGCTACCGCTCGCTCGACGAGAACCAGCAGGTCGAGTTCGACGTCACCCAGGGCCCCAAGGGCCCGCAGGCGTCGAACATCCGGCCGCTCGCGTGACCGGCGTCCCGGCTGCCGGGCCTCGCCCGGCGGCCGGGACCACCCGCCGTCACCCCGCGGGGTGACGGCCCGGCGCCGAGGCGGTCAGACCGCCCGGTACCGCCGGACGATCGGGCAGTCGAACGGGTCCCGCGCGGCCAGCCCGACGCGGTTGAGGTACTGCACGACGATCGCGTACGACCGCAGCAGGGACGTCTCCGTGTAGGGGACGCCGTGGCGGGAGCAGTGCTCCCGCACCAGCAGGCGGGCCCGCGCGAGGTGCGGCCGCGGCATGCTGGGGAACAGGTGGTGCTCCACCTGGTAGTTGAGCCCGCCCATGAGGGCGCTCATGAACCGCCCGCCCGTGATGTTCCGGGACGTGAGGACCTGCTTGGACAGGAAGTCCAGCCGGCTGCCCTCCGGGATGATCGCCATGCCCTTGTGGTTCGGGGCGAACGACGCGCCCATGTAGACGCCGAAGACGGCGAGCTGCACGCCGAGGAACGCGAAGGCCAGCCCCACGGGCAGCAGCCACAGCACCAGCGCGACGTACGCGGCGAGCCGCGCGGCGATCATCGCGAGCTCCAGGGTCCGCGAGCGGCTGCGCTCGGCGGTGAGCAGCGAGCGGATCGACGTGACGTGCAGGTTCAGACCCTCGAGCGTCAGCAGCGGGAAGAACGCCCAGCCCTGCACGCGCGCCAGCGCCGCCTTCACCCGTCCCAGCCCGACCGCGTCCTGCTCCAGGAACACGATGGTGTCCGGGGCGATGTCCGGGTCCTTGCCGACGCGGTTCGGGTTGGCGTGGTGCCGCGAGTGCTTCGACATCCACCACGAGTGGCTGATGCCGACCACGCCGTTGGCGAGCACGCGCCCGAGCCGGTCGTTCGCCGGGCCGGACGCCAGCACCTGGCGGTGGGACGCCTCGTGCGCGACGAACGCGAACTGCGTCAGCACGATGCCGAGGGCACCGGCGACGATCAGCTGGAACCAGGAGTGGCCGAGCAGCACCGACCCGGCGACGAGCGCGGCGAGGGCGACCCCGAGGCCGACCAGCAGCCCCACGTAGTAGCCGGTCGTGCGCGTCAGCAGCCCGGCCTCCCGGACCTGCTGCGAGAGCTCCTGGTAGGAGCCCGTGACGGCGCTCTGGGCGGCCGAGGTGCGCGTGGCGACGGGAGGGGATGCGGGCACGGGGTCTCCGAACGGTGGGGGTCGGTCGGCTTCCCAGCCGTGGCGTGAGCGAGGCGCTCGATCGTTCGGATCACCCCACGGTACCCCGGGACCTGCCGGAGGCGCCGGAGTGCCCACGCCTCGGTCGTCCCGGACGTGTCCCGGATCACCCGCGAGGACCGGGTGAATCGCTGCGGCCCGCGCTCCAGGCCGGGGCCCCGGGGCCGATGATCAAGGCATGTTCCGCGCATCCCCGCACCGGTTCGGCGCAGCGGCCGACGCCGCGCCGCGGCTGCGCTGGGCGGTGCGTGCCCTCGCGGTCCTGACGCTCGTCGCCGTGGCCGCCGCCGTCTCCGCTCCGCCGGTGGCCGGCGTGGCCGCGGGGGCGGTGACGGCCGCCGTGGCGGCGGTCGCGCTGCGCGCCCGGGTCCGGCAGCTCACGGGCACGGACGCCCAGGTGTGGCGCTGGGCGGCCCGGTCCGCCGCCGTGGTCGCCGTCGGGCTCGTCGTCGAGCTGGCCGTGCGGGCGCTGCCCGGTGACCTCGACGGCGTGGGCCTGACGGCCGGGGCGGTCCTCGCGTCGGCGGTCGCGTACCAGGGCCTGGTGCGCTGGAACCGGCTCCGCACCGCGGTCTCCGACCCGGGGGACTGGCTGAACGCGATCGGCTCGACGTTGTGCGCGCTGGCCCTCGGGCTGTGGGTGGTGCGCCAGCTCCCGGACGGCGCGGCCGCCGCGGTGCCGGTCGTCGCGCTCGTCGGCCACCTGGTGCGGCTCGCGGTCATGACGGTGATGCTCGGCACGGCGCTGACGGTGTCCGCCATCGCGGACCTGCGCCGGGACGCCCGGGCGCTGACGCTGGTCGGCGTGATCGCCGGGCTGGCGCTGATCGAGATCGGGGGTCTGCTCCGGGCGCTGCGGCTCGGCGAGGACGCCCCGGGCGTGGGCCCCGGCGTGGTGCTCGCGTGGACGGGCTTCGCTGTGGCGCTGGCGGTGGCGTCGATGCTGCCGCGCTCCCGTAGCGCCCGCCGGTACGCGTCGTCGCGGGCGACGACGACGGGCTCGATCGTCGTCATCGTCGCCGGGGTCGTGCTGCTGCTGCTCGACGTGTTCACGGCCGGCGCGGACCGGTCGGTGGCGCTGCTGGCGGCGCTCGGGGTGTTCGCGGCGAGCGGCCGGGTGTTCCACCTCGTCGGCGAGCTGTCGCAGCTCGCCACGTCGCGCATCGAGGCGCGGACGGACCCGCTGACGGGCGTCGCGAACCGCCGCGCCCTGATCGAGGCGGTCGCGGACGCGTCCGACGGCGAGGGCGGCGCCGCGCTGCTCATCGTCGACCTCGACAAGTTCAAGGACGTCAACGACCGCTTCGGCCACGCCGTCGGGGACGCGGTGCTCGTGGCGGTCGCCGCCCGGCTCGACGAGGCCGTGGCCGGCCGCGGCCTGCTGGCGCGGCTGGGCGGCGACGAGTTCGCGGTCGTGCTGCCGGGCTCCGACGCGCCGGCGGCGGTGCGGGTCGCGCAGCGCCTCGCGGCCACCGTCGCCGAGCCCGTCGACGTCGCCGACCGCACGATCCACGTCGCGTCCAGCATCGGCGTGGCCTGCACCGCGCTGGAGGGCCGCGCCCAGGGCGAGCTGCTGCGCCGGGCCGACGCCGCGATGTACCTGGCGAAGCGCGCGGGCGGGGGCATCCGGGTGTTCGACCACGAGGCCGACATCCGGGCCCGGGCCGAGCGGGAGCTGCTCGAGGACCTGCGCGCGATGCTCACGACCACCGGGGGCGAGCACGGGCGGCTGGTGCTGCACTACCAGCCGCAGGTGGACGTGGCGACGGGCCAGCCGGTCGGCGTCGAGGCCCTGGTGCGCTGGGACCACCCGACCCACGGCGTGCTGCCGCCGGTCGCGTTCCTGGACCTGGCCGAGGCGCACGGCGTGATGCAGCTCGTCACGTGGCAGGTGCTGAGCCAGGCGACCGCCCAGGCGGTGCGCTGGCGGGACGAGGGCCTGGACCTGCGGGTCGCGGTCAACCTGTCGACGTCCTGCCTCGAGGAGCCGCAGCTGCTCGGCGTGATCGACCAGGCGCTCGTCTCGGCGGGCCTGCCGTCGGACCGGCTGGTCGTCGAGATCACCGAGACCAGCCTCATGCGCGACCCGCAGCTCGCGATCCGGGTCACGCAGCGGATCGCCGCGCAGGGCATCGGCGTCAGCATCGACGACTACGGCACCGGCTACTCCTCGCTGGCCTACCTCAACGACCTGCCGGCGGAGGAGCTGAAGATCGACCGCTCGTTCACCGCGCGGCTGACGGCCGACCCGCGCACCCGCGCGATCGTCGCGGGCACGGTGCAGCTCGGGCACCACCTGGGGCTCCACGTCGTGGCGGAGGGCGTGGAGGACGCCGAGACGCTGGCGGTGCTGCGCCGGCTCGGCTGCGACCGGTCGCAGGGGTACTTCCACAGCCGCCCGCTGCCCGCGGCGGAGCTCACGGCCACGCTGCGGCGCATGGCGGACGGGGCGCACGCCCGCGCCTGAGAGCGGGCGCGGGTCCCGGCCGGGGGCCGGTGCCGATCAGCGCCGGCGTGAGCGGCGGGCGCCGAGCGGCCCGCCGAAGACGATCGAGATCCCCAGCACGAACCCGACGTCGTACCAGTTGCCGTTGTTGTGCACCTCGTAGGGCGTCACCGTGTCGGTGAACAGCGACACGATCCAGGTGACCGGCAGGATGACGCCGTGCCACAGGCCCAGCCAGAACCCGGCCGGCGCCTCGGAGCCGGGCGGCGGCGTGCCGACCTCCGGATTGACGCCGGCCGCGCAGGCCGCGAGCAGCAGCAGGGTGGCCGCCGCGAGGCCGGCGACGGCGAGGGTGCGGGTGCGGGCGCGGGGCTCCATGCGCGTCATCGTGGCACCGGGCCCGGCGGCGGGACCAGGGCCCTTCGGGGGGTCGAGCGGGGTCGCGGGGCGCCGCCGTGCGGTGACGTCCGGCCCTCGCCGCTCAGGCCCGGGCGTCCCGGACGTCCCGGTCCGCTCCGTCGGGCCCGCCCGTGCTCTCCCGCGCGAGCACGGTGTGCGGGGCGGTGACCTCGACGGCGGGCGTGTCCGGGTCGCCGATGCGGGCGGTGATGCGGGCGACGGCCTCGCGCGCGATGAACGGCGTGTCCAGGGACACCGTGCTCAGCGTGGGCCGGGAGTAGCGGCCCTCCTCGATGTCGTCGACGCCGATGACGGCGACGTCCTCGGGGACGCGCAGGCCGGCGTCGAACACCGCGCGCATCGCGCCGGTGGCGAGCAGGTCGGAGTAGCAGAAGATCGCGTCGGGTCGGTCCGGCAGCCGGAGCAGGGCCTCCGTGGCGCGGTAGCCGTCGGCGCGGCGGTAGTGCGCGGCGGGCCGCATCAGCTCGGGCTCGACGGGCAGGCCGGCGCCCCGGAGCGCGCGCTCGTACCCGGTGGTCCGCTGCTGGGGCGTGGCGTAGGACTCCTCGGGCTGGGCGCCGATGGCGGCGACGCGCGTCCGGCCCCGGGCGAGCAGGTGGGCGACGGCGTCCCGGGCGGCCTGCACGTTGTCGATGGCGACGTGGTCGTACCGGCCGTCGAACTCGTGCTCGCCGAGCAGCACCAGTGGCATGGTCGTCGCGGGCTGCATCTCGAGCAGCTCGGCGCGGGTGACGAGCGGGCTGAACAGCACGCCGTCGAACAGCATGGTGCGGTCGGCCCCGGTGAGCAGCTCGCGCTCGCGCTCGTGGTCGTGCCCGGTCTGGTCGACCATCACGCGGTACCCGTGCCGGGCGGCGGCGTTGATGATCTCGCGGGCCAGCTCGGCGAAGTAGGGCAGGTCGATCTCGGGGACGACGAGCGCGAGGACGCCCGTGCGGCCGGTCCGCAGGGTGCGCGCGACGGGGTTCGGCCGGTAGTCGAGCTCCTCGATGGCGGTGAGCACGCGACGGCGCATCTTCTCGCTGACGTGCGCGTAGCCGCTGACCACGTTGGACACCGTGCGCACGGAGACCTGCGCGTGCTCGGCGACGTCCCGCAGTGTCGCGGCCATGGCACCCCCTCGTCGGTCGAGCCCCAGCATAGGGGCTTGCCATCGTGTGCAAAGCCGCGCTAGTTTGCACACGTTGGCAAAGAGGTGCGGAGCCGCCGCACCCCTGCTCGCACGAGGGAGTGCCGATGCACCCGACCCACCGCCGTCCGCGGACCGCCCCCGCGGCCCGGACGCGCCCCCGCCCGTTCGCGATCGCCGCGGGCCTGCTCGCCGCCACCACCGTCCTCGCCGCCTGCGGGCCGTCCATCTCGGGCGGGTCCGACGACGGGGCCGGCGGGTCCGGCACCACGTCCGCCGACCCGGACCGCCTCCAGGCGCCGACCGGCAGCCCCAGCGGCGAGATCACCATCTGGGACCGCTCCGGGGACCTGTTCGAGGTCTTCGACGCCGTCATCGACGACTTCAACGAGGTCTACCCGGACGTCGTGGTCCACCACGAGGCCGTCGACATCGACGCCAAGCTGCAGAACACGCTCATCACCGAGACGGACGTCCCCGACGGGGTGTTCCTCGACGACGCCAAGGTCGCCGGGTACGCGGACTACCTGTGGGACCTCAGCGACGTCCTCGCGCCGTACGTCGACGACATCGCGCCGCAGAAGGTCGACGTGAACTCGCTCGACGGCGGCATCTACGGCGTGCCGTTCGACCTCGACCCCGGCCTGCTGTTCTACAACGCGACCGCGCTCGAGGCCGCCGGGGTCGACGCCACGCAGATCGAGACCTACGACGACCTGCTCGATGCCGCGCGGCAGTACCAGCAGGCGGTGCCGGACGCGCAGCCGATCCACCTGGAGCAGAGCGCGTTCCTCGGGCAGCTCCAGCTCGAGATGTACGCGAGCCAGCTCGGCACGTCGATCGCGGACGAGGACGGCGAGCTGCGGCTCGACTCCGACGCGTACCGGCAGATCCTCGGGTGGCTCGACACCGTGCAGTCCGAGGGGCTGGGCACGCGCGCCGAGTACCTGTCCCCGAGCGACGTCGGCCCGCTCGAGGACGGTCGCCAGGTGTTCTACCCGTGGGCCATCTGGTTCTCGTTCGCCCCGGAGCAGCAGCTCACGCAGACCACCGGCGACTGGCGCGCCATGCCGTTGCCGGCCTGGGAGGAGGGCGGCGCCCGGTCCGGCGCGATGGGCGGCTCGTCGTTCGTCCTGCCGAAGGCGGGGGAGAACGCCGACCTCGCGTGGCTGTTCTACGAGTTCCTCATGTTCGACGAGGCCGGCTACTCCGCCGTGTGGGGCCCGAACGACACCTACCCGAACGGGCTGGCCACGTCGATCCCCGCGTACCTGCCGGCCGCCGACCCGTCCGCGCCGCTGTTCGGCCCGGTGGCGGGCCTGGGCGACCAGGACCTGTGGACGACGGCCGTCGAGGCCGGCGCGCAGATCCCCGGCGGAGCCCCGACGCCGTCGTGGTGGGCGGGCGCCGTCGACTACCTCGGCACGGACGTGCAGCGGATGCTCGACGGCGAGCTCACGCCCGACCAGGTGATCGAGCAGGCGACCGCCGACATCCAGAGCAACCTCGTGGACCGGCAGTGACCGCTGCCGCCGTCGCGACGACCCGGGGCAGGCGCCGCCCGCACCTGCCCCGGGCCGTGGCCCCCTACGTCTTCGTCCTGCCGTTCGTCGCGCTGTTCGTCGCCTTCAGCGTCTACCCGATGGTGTTCACGCTGCGGCTGTCGTTCACGAGCTGGCGCGGCTCCGGCGCCGCCGAGTGGGTGGGCCTGGGCAACTACACCTACCTGCTCGGCAACGACGCGTTCTGGTCGTCGCTCGGCAACTCCGCGGTGCTGTGGCTGCTGATCGTCCCGGTGCAGATGGTGCTGGCGCTGGTCGTCGCGGTGCTCCTGGACAACGCCAAGGTGCGGATGCGCGGGTTCTACCGGATCGCGTTCCTCGTGCCGTTCGTGACGCCGCTGGTCGCGGTCGCGCAGATCTGGGTCGTGGTGTTCGACCGGGACTACGGCGCGGTCAACGGGCTGCTGAACCTCGTCGGGCTGCCGGACGTCGGCTGGTTGACCACGACGGCCTGGGCCAAGCCGACGCTCGCCCTGCTGTTCCTGTGGAAGACCACCGGGTTCATCGTGATCATCCTGCTGTCCGGGCTGCAGTCCATCGACCGCAGCGTCTACGAGGCCGCGTCCATCGACGGCGCCTCGCCGCGCAGGCAGCTGTGGAGCATCACGGTCCCGCTGGTGCGCCGCACGCTGATGTTCTCGGTGGTGCTGCAGACGCTCGCGGTGTTCCAGATGTTCGCCGAGCCGTACGTCGTCACCGACGGCGGGCCGTACGGGTCCACCACCACGGCCGGCCTGCACCTGTACGACCACATCACCCGCGCCGACCTCGGCACGGGCGCGGCCAACTCGTTCCTGCTCGTGATCGTCGTCATGGCGCTGTCGCTGCTGTTCGTGCGGCTGCTCCGGTCGGAGGACTGATGACCGCCCCCGTCTCCGCGCACACCGCGCCGGCCGCCGCCCTGCCGCGCCGCGCCGCAGCAGCCGGCGCATCCCCCCGTCGCGACGGCGGGCGTCGTGCCCGCCGGGAGCTCGCCGGCACCCTCGGGTCGCAGGCGTTCCTGCTGGTGCTCGCGCTCGCGTTCCTCGCGCCGGTCGTCTGGGCGCTGGTCTCGGCGTTCAAGCCGGCCACGCAGATCATCAGCGACCCGCTCGGCGTCGACCCGTCGGCGTTCACGGTCGAGAACTTCCGGCGCATGTTCGCGGACGTGCCGATCGGCCGGGGGTTCCTCAACACGGCCGTCGTGCTGGTGGTGAAGGGCTCGATCACGCTGTTCTGCGCGCCGCTCGCCGCCTACGCGTTCGCGAAGTACACGTTCCGCGGCCGGGACCTGCTGTTCGGCACCGTGCTCATCACGCTCATGCTGCCGACCATCGTCCTCATCATCCCGCTGCTGCTGGAGATGAAGGAGCTCGGCTGGGTCAACACGTACCAGGCGCTGATCCTGCCGGGCGCGGTCGACGCGTTCGCCATCTTCTGGATGCGCCAGGTGATCGCCGCCGTCCCGGACGAGCTGCTGGACGCCGCGCGCGTCGACGGGGCCACCGAGTTCGGCATCTTCTGGCGCATCGTGCTGCCGGTCATCCGGCCGGCGCTCGCGGGCCTGGCGGTGCTCACCGTCATGAACATCTACAACGACTTCGTCTGGCCGGTCGTCGCCGCGTCGTCCTCCCGGATGGCCACGCTCCAGGTGGTGCTCTCGACGCTCGCGCAGAACATCACCGGCAACCGCATCGGCGCCGACTACGCCACCGTCACCGGCGAGCTGCTGGCCGCCGCGTCGATCGCGCTCGTCCCGCTCCTGCTGATCTTCATCGCCCTCCAGCGGCACTTCATCAACGGCATCCTCGCCGGAAGCGTCAAGGGCTGACCCCGCTCTCCTTCGCCGACCCTGTCGAAAGGCTCCACCCGATGTCTGCTGCCCTGCCGCGCGTCGCGTCCGTCCCGCGCCCCGAGTACCCGCGGCCCGACCGCGACCGGTCCGACCGCTGGGTCCCGCTCAACGGCACCTGGGAGCTCGACCTGCCCGACGGCACCGTGCCCGTCGTCGTGCCGTTCGCGTGGGAGACGGCCGCGTCCGGCGTGGCCCGCACGTGGCTGGAGCGCGCCACGTACCGGCGGACGCTGAGCGTGCCGGCCGCGTGGGCCGGGTCGCGCGCCGTGCTGTGCTTCGGCGCCGTGCACCACCGCGCGGTGGTGCGGGTGGACGGGGTGCCGGTCGCCGAGCACGTCGGCGGGCACACGCCGTTCGAGGTCGACCTCGCCGGCGTCCTCGCGGCGGGGTCGACCGGCGTGCTGGAGGTCGACGTGGAGGCGCCCGCGGACAAGCGCGCGATCCCGCACGGCAAGCAGCGCTCGATCCCGCGCGACGACTACGACGGGGTGTCGTTCACGCCGACGTCCGGCATCTGGCAGAGCGTCTGGCTGGAGGCGCGCGGCCGCACCCACGCCGCGTCCGTCGCGGTGCGCGGCGACTCGCTCACCGGGTTCGACGTCACCGTCACGGTCGCGGGCGACGCCCCGGCCGGCGCGCGGGTGTCCGTCGAGGTGGCCGAGGGCTCCGCAGGACGCGAGGGCGTCGACCTCGTGGCCGGCGCGGACGGCGTCGCCCGCGGCCGCGTCGAGCCGGCCGACCCCCGGCTGTGGAGCCCCGCCGACCCGCACCTGTACGTCCTCGCGGTCACCACCCGCGCCGACGGGGCGCCCGAGGAGGACGCCGACACCGTCCGCGTCACCGCGGGCCTGCGCCGCGTCGAGGTCCGGGGCGAGCACCTGCTGCTCAACGGCGAGCGGCTCTACGTCACCGGCGTCCTCGACCAGGGCTACTGGCCGCGCACCGGGCCGACGGCCCCCGACGAGGCCGCGCTGCTCGCCGACCTCGAGCTCGCGCGCGACCTCGGGTACACGCTCGTGCGCAAGCACATCAAGCTCGAGGACCCCCGCTGGCTGCACGCCGCCGACCGGATGGGGATGCTCGTCTGGGCGGAACCGCCGGCGCCCAGCCGGTTCAGCGACGACGCCGCCGCCGCGTTCGAGGCGCAGCTCGCGCCGATGGTCGAGCGCGACGGCAACCACCCGTCCATCGTGATCTGGGGCCTGTACAACGAGGAGTGGGGCCTCGACTGGGACATCCCCGGCTCCCCGGCGCGCGCGGAGGCGGCGGCCCGCGCCCACGACCTGATGCGCACGCTCGACGACACCCGGCCCGTGGTCGAGAACTCCGGCTGGTCGCACGTGCGCACCGACCTCGTCGACTGGCACTACTACGACGAGGACCCCGCCGCGTGGGCGGCGAACCTCGCGGCGCTCGCGGACGGAAGCCGTGAGGACTTCCCCGTGAAGCTCGGGCCGGACTTCGTGGTCGACAAGTCGCTGTACGGGTCGGCGGCGTTCCCCCGCGGGGGCGTGCCGGTGCTCAACAGCGAGTACGGCGCCGGGTTCACGTCGCTGGAGCGCGGGTGGCACCTGCGGTGGCAGACCCAGGAGCTGCGCCGCCACGACCGGTTCGCCGGCTACGTCTACACCGAGCTCACCGACGTGGAGCACGAGATGGCCGGCCTGAGGGACGCCGACCGCCGGCCCAAGGACCTCGGCGGCGTCGACCCCCGCGACGTCAACGCGCCCACCACCCTCGTGATCGACCTGGTGCCCGCCCACGCCGGTGCCGACATCCCCGTGCCGACGGCGCCGCTGACGCTCGACGTGCACGTGTCGCACCACGGGACCTCGCCCGTGCTGGGGCGGGTGCGCGCCGCCTGGGTGCCGGCCGGGACGCCGTTCGGTGCCGAGCCGGTGCCCGCGCAGGCGGAGTCCGAGCCGGTGAAGGCCGAGCCCTGGGAGCTCAGCGCGGCCGCCCGCGTCACCGTGCCGGCCCCTGGCGGCGCGCCCGCCGCGCGGCTGCACCTGTGGCTGGAGGACGAGGACGGGCAGGTGCGCGCCCGCGCGTACGTCGACGCGGCGCCGGTCGAGGCGCCGAACCGCCGCTGGGCGCGCACCGGCGGGTGACCGCCGCGGACTGAGCGCGCGCCCCCGGCGCGACCTCTCACGACCGGTGGGAGGTCGCGCCGGGGGCTGCGCCGTCCCTGGCTACGGTCCGTCGGGTGGCCTTCCCCCTCGACGACCCCGACGCCGCCATCGAACGTGTCCAGGCCGACGTCCGGGCCGCGCAGGAGCGCGCCGCCCTGGAGGTGGCCGTCGCCGTCGCCGCACGGCTGCTGGAGATGTCGCCGACCGATGCCCGGCGTCACTCCCGGCCGGTGCCAGAGGTCGATGCGTACTACTTCTGGAAGCCCGTGCGTGGGGGAGGACAGCTGCTGGTGCACCGGGACGGTTCACTGCTGTTCGGCGCATCGGTGCTGACCTTCGACCAGATGGTGTCCGCGTCGGCCGAGGGGCGGCGCACCGACCCGTCCGCCTGGGAGTGAACGGCCGGACTCGACGAGCGATCAGGGGCGGGGGCGGCGTGGTGTGCATGCCCTGACCTGGGCTTCTTCAGGGAGCTCCGCCACGGGGACCCTGAGGGCCCGAGCGTCCGGCGGTGCGTCGGCCGACGCCGGTGCAGAGCTGCCCGTTCTCCGCAGCAGTCCGAACGTGACCCAGATCGTGCGGATCGATTTCCCTGACCGGCGACGAAGTGGTGATCCACCCGTGACCTCATCCGACTCGGACACACTGAGCGAAGCCGTTGTGGCTTACCTCGGGTACAGGCGTGAGCGTTCCCCGCGGGCCGATGCAGAAGCTGCCGACGCGGCCGCGGTCCGGAACGGGAGCCCCGCCAGGACATCCACCGTCGAGCAGATGGTCGCCGAGTCGCTCGCCGTCCCGGTGGATTGGTCGCGCACCAGCCTGGGAGACGCAGGACGGCAGGTCGCCGCCGAGATGAAGCGTCGCCACCCGGGTCTCTCGGACATCGCGGCCGACGCACTGGGACGGAACTTCACGTTCCAGTGGCGTTGAGCGGTGTCGACGAGCGCCGCCAGCGATCATCGGACGCCGGCGAACCTCGTCAGGAAACGACCCGACCGCGATGGCCCACCGATCCGGCTACTGCAACGTAACGTGACCGGGAAGTGGCGGACCTCCACCCGGGCTGGAGGGAATGGCTCGTGACGCAGACTGAGCTGGGCTTCTTCAGGGAGCTCCGCCACGGGGACCCTGAGGGCCCGAGCATCCACGACGCCGTCGTCGACCCGCTCGAGCCTGAGGTGCGTGAGGCAGTCGCCCGATATCTCGAGCAGGGAAGCGTCATCGTCGCGACGACGGCGCGTGCCGACGACGCCATCGAGCCGGTGCACCGCGACGTGGCGGGGATCAACGTGCTGTCGGACGGCGAGTTCGTGTGGTCGGAGGACCTCGCCTACTACGTCCGCCGATACGGTGCGCGCGTTCCGGACAAGCTTCTCTCTCGCACGCGAGCTGGTGCGCCGCCCCGGCTCAGCCCGGAGGCGATCGCCGCTGTCGCCGAGCGGTTCGCCCCGCCGCCACTGCCGCAGCGGATGACCGCCGACAGGCGTGACCCCGCACCGCGCCGCGATCGTGTCAGCTCTGGGGCGTTGGCAGCGCTGCGCGAGGAGTGCTTGCGCGCGGGGTACCTCGAGGGGCTGGACTTCCACGTCGACGGCTTCCCGACCATGGTGAGCAGCGAGTACGTCGACCTCGACGTCACCGGCGGAACGTACCGAGTCCGGTACGCGGACATGGGGTCCAAGCGGGTGGTGAGCGTCGCACCGTCGTTGACCGCAGCGCGCCGGGTGTTCCTCGACGAGCTGGCTCGGCTGGCCGGCGGTCGTGGCCGAGGGCCGAGCGCGGGGGAGCGCGACCGAGTGGTGAACTGGCGGGAGACGATGACGGAGGACGAGCTGGTCGCGCGCTTCGAGCGGGAGCAGCAGGACCGGCGTGACCCGAGGCGCTGAACCACACCGGTGCGACGCGCCGCCCCGGCCGTGTGAGCGGTGACGGCCGAGTGCCGAGCCGCTCGGTACCGTGACGCGACAGGTCCGAGGCTCAGAGGAGGACTGCACGTGAGCAGCACCCAACCGTCGGCCGGCGGCGGCATCGTGTCCGTTCGCGCGCTGGACCCGGCCAAGCACGGCGTGGTGGTCGCCCGCCTGGACCGTGACTCGGGCTTCCTCGACCCGGAGCGCCGCTCGCTGCGCAACGGCCCCGTCCGGCTGGATCGGAAGGCCGTCGCCGTGCTCACCTCCGACAAGCGACGGACGGAACTGATGGTGTCCCGCGGGATCGGCTGGAAGTACGCAGTGGTCCCGCTGATCGAGGTGCACGGAGGCGCGGTCGTGGGCGTACCCGCGGAGGTGGCACGCGCGTTGGCGAACGAGCTCAGGGTTCGCGGGGTGAAGGAGGCGACGGCGGTGACCGCCCCCTTGCTGGCGCACGCCGAGCACCTGGACGCAGGCGAACCGGTGGGCTCATCTCCGCTCGGCAGGTACATGGGGCTGGGGAGCGGGGGCGTCATCAGCTCGCTCGGCGGCTTCTGAGCTCGGGCGGCTCGATCGAGGCGGGCAAGAGGATGATCGTGCGGATCGATCCGCTGACCGGCGAGTCGTTCGAGGGCAGGGGGCCCGAGTGGTGAACCGTCGTGTGCGTTGGGCCGCGGTGGTCGTCGTGCTGTCCGCGTTCGCCGTGTCGGGGTGCGGCGGCGGGGGCGGGGCGTCCGCGGACGACCTGGACGCCAGCCGTGAGGAGGTGCTCGACGCCGCGCGGCAGGTGGTGCCCGGCGTCCTCGACGCGCTCGGCGCGCAGGTCCAGGACGCGCACGGCGAGTTCGACATGGGCGGGGACGGCGTCGTCGACCGCCGGCGCTACACGGTGACCGTCATCGCCACGGGAGCCCGGGCGGGCACCGACGACCTGGTCTCCGCCCTCGAGGACGCCGGCGTCACGGACGTGCGGGTGAACGCGACCGGCGGAGCCTCCGGGCGGCGCGACGGGCTCGACGTCTCCGGCTCGGACCCCGGCGGGCGGGACATGAGCCTGAGCGTCAGCGGCCCGTACCTGGAGGTCACGGACGGCGTCCCGCGCGACGCGGCCCGCGAGGACGTCGACCTGGGCTGAGCGCGCCCGCGTCCGGTCAGGCGTCCGCGCGCTGCCGCACCGGGCCGGTGCTGCCCCGCACCACGAACGCGACCGGCGGCAGCAGCGGCTCCTCCGGCTCCCGGCCCTCCACGACGGCCACGAGGGTCCGCGCGCACTCGCGGCCCCAGGTGATGACCTCCTGCCGCACGGTGGTGAGCGGCGGGACGACGTACTCGGCGAGCGGGACGTCGTCGAAGCCGACCACCGAGAGGTCGTCGGGCACGCGGACGCCGCGGTCGGTGGCGACGGAGATGCCCGCGATCGCCATGAGGTCGTTGGCGTAGACGATCGCCGTCGGGGGGTGGGGGAGGTCGAGCAGCTCGTGCGTCGCGCGCGCCCCGGACGCCCCGGAGAAGTCCGCGGTGACGACGAGGTCGGCGTCCAGCCCGAGCTCGGCCATCTCGGCCGCCCAGCCGCGCCGGCGGACCTCGGAGTGGACGTAGCCGTCGGCGCCGGCGACGTGCGCGATCCGGCGGTGGCCGAGGGCGTAGAGGTGGCGGACGGCGCGGCGGACGCCGGCCTCGTCGTCGACGCTCAGGGGGCGCGGCCGGCCCTCGACGGGCGCGGCGGGTCCGACCAGGACGTACGGCACGCCGAGCCGGTCGAGGGTGTCGGGCCGCTCGTCGTCGGTGCGCAGGTCGGTGAGGAACACGCCGTCGACCCGCGACTCGCGGGCGAACTGGTGGTAGGCGGCGCTCTCGGACTCCTCGCCGTCGACGACCTGGAGCATGAGGGCGTAGCCGCACGACGACAGGGCGCTCTCGACGCCGGCGACGAAGTGCGGGAAGAACGGGTCGGTGCTGAGCAGCTCGGGCTCGCGGCGGATGACGAGGCCGAGGGCCTGCGCGCGGCTGCGGGACAGTGCCCGCGCCCGGGAGTCGGGCCGCCAGTCGAGCTCGCGGGCGGCCTCGAGGATGCGGGTGCGCGCCGCCTCGCTGACGCCGGGACGCCCGTTGAAGACGAACGACACGGCGCTCTTGGAGACCCCGGCGCGTTCGGCGACGTCGCCGATGGTCGTGCGGCGTCCTCGGGGCTCCGGCCTCGTCGCGCGCGCGGCCGGAGTGCTGGTCACGGCGCCGGCGCCTGGTGCGGGTTCTGCGTCCACCGCCGCATCGTAGCGCACCTCCTCCTCACCGGTTTAGTAAACCGGAGCGCCCGTTTCGCCCCGATCGTCCCAGATCGCACCCCGCACGAACTGATGGTTGACCATCGTCTTTCAAACCGGTTTACTAGCCGCAGCCCGGTCACGACAGACCGGCGCTCCGGTCGCGTCGAGGCGACCGGAGCACGGGGGGACCACGGGTCCCGGGAAGCGAGGAGCGACGCGATGAAGCGTGGCGCACGAATGGCAGTGCTGACGGCGGCCGCAGCGGTGGTGGTGCTCCCGCTGGCGGCGTGCGGATCGGGCGACGGCGACGACCAGGGGGCGGGCTCGGCGACGGGCACGGGGCCGATCGACATCTGGTACTCCACCAACGAGCAGGAGATCGCCTGGGGCGAGCAGGTCGTCGAGGCCTGGAACGCCGACCACCCCGACGAGCAGGTGACCGCCCAGGCGATCCCCGCCGGCAGCTCCTCGGAGGACGTCATCTCGGCGTCGATCACCGCCGGCAACACGCCGTGCCTGGTGTTCAACACCGCGCCCTCGGCGGTCCCGGGCTTCCAGAAGCAGGGCGGCCTGGTCGACCTGTCGACGACGTTCGACGACGCCGAGGACTACATCACCGGGCGCTCCGGCGCGGCGGCCGACGGGTTCCGCAGCGCGGACGGGGACCTCTACCAGCTCCCCTGGAAGACCAACCCGTTCATGCTCTACTACAACAAGACGGTGTTCGAGGCCGCCGGCCTGGACGCCGAGGACCCGCAGCTCGAGACGTACGACGACCTGCTGGCGGCCGCGAAGGCGATCAAGGACTCGGGTGCCGCGGACTACGCGATCTACCCGCCGGCCACCGCGGACTACACGAACGTCAACTTCGACTTCTACCCGTTCTTCCTGGCCAACTCGGGCGGGACGCAGCTCATCGAGGACGGCGAGGCGACGTTCGCGAGCGACGAGGCCCTGGAGACGCTCGAGCTCTGGCAGACGCTGTACGCCGAGGGCTACGCGTCCGCCGAGGCGTACAGCGGCGACATGTGGGCCGGTCCGTTCGCGGACGGCGTCGCGGCCATGGGCATCGCCGGGCCGTGGGGCGCCGGGCAGTTCGACGGCAAGGTCGAGTACGGCACGGTGCCGATCCCGACGCACGACGGCACGTCCGCGGACCAGACGTCGACGTTCGCCGACTCCAAGAACGTCGGCCTGTACTCCTCCTGCGAGAACCAGCAGACCGCGTGGGAGTTCCTCAAGTTCGCGACGGACGACGAGAACGACCTCGCGCTGCTCGAGACCACCGGCCAGTTCCCGACGCGCACGGACGTGCCGGAGCTCGCCGCGGACTTCCTGGCGGAGAAGCCGTTCTTCCAGTCCTTCGCGGCCGCCGTGCCGCTCGCCGTGGACGTGCCCACCGTCGACGGCCTCGCGGAGAAGATGCAGGTGTTCCGCGACGCGTGGGGCGAGGCGGTCCAGTCCGGCTCCGGCGACCTGCCCGGCGTGTTCGGCCAGGCCGCCACGACCGTCGACGGCCTGTCCGGCTGACCTCGGCGGATCGGACATGACCACCCTCCGCGACGACGCCGTGCGGTCGCCGGCCCGGACCACGGGCAGCCGTGACCCGGGCCGGGGCCGCCCGGCCCGGGGCCGGCGCCTGCAGCGCTGGCTCGGTGAGCACCCGCTCGGGGTCCTGCTCAGCGCCCCGTACACGGCGTTCGTCGTCGTGGTGTTCCTGGTGCCGTTCGGGTTCGGCGTCTGGATGTCGGTGCACGACTTCTTCTTCACCGCACCCGGCGTCCAGGTGCCGCACCCGTTCGTGGGCCTGGACAACTTCCGGCAGGTGCTGGCCGACCCGGCGGTGCGCCAGGCGTTCGGCAACCTGCTCGTGTTCCTCGTCATCAACGTGCCGCTGACGGTCGTCCTCGGCCTGCTGCTGTCGACCGCGCTGGACGCCTCGACGCGGTGGAAGGGGTTCTTCCGGGTCGCGTACTACGTCCCGTACGTCACGGCCTCCGTGGCGACGCTCGCGTCGTGGATCTTCCTGTTCAGCGGCAACGGGGTCGTCAACCGGCTGCTCGGCAGCCTCGCGCCGGACCCGACGTGGCTCGCGAACGCCGGCCTGATCATGCCGCTCATCGCGGTGTACGTGACCTGGAAGAACCTCGGGTTCTACGTGCTGCTGTACCTCGCGGGGCTGCAGAACGTGCCGCGGGAGCTGCACGAGGCCGCGGAGGTGGACGGTGCCGGGGCGTGGCGGCGGTTCCGGTCCGTCACGCTGCCCGGCGTCCGGCCGGTGACCTCGCTCGTGGTGCTGCTGTCGATCATCACGACCGGGCAGATCTTCACCGAGCCGTACCTGCTCACCGGCGGCGGGCCGAACGGGGCGTCCATGACCCCCGCCCTGCTCATGTACCAGAAGGGCATCCAGCAGGGGCAGCCCGACGTCGCCGCGGCCATCGGCATGATCCTCGTGCTCGCCGTGATGGTCGTCTCGCTCGTCTCCCGCCGGCTCACGGAGAGGAAGGGCTGATGGCGACCACCACGACCCCCACCACGGCCGCCACGACCACCGGGCGGGCCGCCGCGGACGGGCGGGACCGCGTGCGCCGCCGCGTCCTGGCGGCCGGCCGGTTCGTCGTGCTGGCGATCGGGGCGTTCCTCGCGCTCGTCCCGTTCTACTCGATGGTCGTCGGCGCGCTGCAGGACGAGCGGGACACGAGCCTGCTGGGGATGCTGCCGCTGCCGGGCAACCTGACGCTCGACAACTTCGCCGGCGTCAACCGGTCGATCGACCTGCTGCAGTCGCTGCTCAACTCGCTGATCATGACCGCCGGCGTCGTGGGGTGCACCCTCGTGCTCGGGCTCATGGTCGGGTACGCGCTGTCCGTGCTGTCGTTCCGCGGCCAGGGGCTCGTGTTCGCCCTGGTGCTGCTGGTGCAGGCGATCCCGTTCCAGCTGCTCATGGTGCCGCTGTACGTGATGGTCGTCCGGTACTTCGGCCTCGCGGACAGCTACCTCGGGATGATCTTGCCGTTCGCGGTCAACTCGGTGGCCGTGCTGATCTTCCGGCAGTACTTCCTGCAGATCCCGCGGGACGTGTTCGACGCGGCCCGCATCGACGGGGCCCGCGAGCTGCGCATCATGACGTCCATCGCCGTCCCGCTGGTCCGCCCCGCGATCCTCACGGCGATGCTCGTGACCTTCATCGGGCCGTGGAACGAGTTCCTCTGGCCGTTCCTGGTGACGAAGGACGCGTCGATGCAGCCGCTCGCCGTCAGCCTCGCGAACTTCTCGCAGGCCAACTCCACGTTCCAGGACAACCCGATGGGCGCGGTCCTCGCGGGGGCGTGCGTGCTCGCGGTCCCGGCCGTCGTCCTGTTCCTGCTGTTCCAGCGGCACTTCACGTCCGCGAACCTCGGCTCGGCCGTCAAGGGCTGAGCCCGCCCGGCGCCGCCCGCACGTCCCGCCCGCACGTCTGCACGCCCGCACCAGGGCCACCGCCGTCCTCGGCGTGCGCCCACAACCTCAAGGCAAGGTCATGACCCAGGTGAACCCGACCGCATCCGTCCAGACGGTCCCCTACGCGCTGCGTCGCGTCGGCACGATCATGGAGCCCGAGCCGGGCAACCCGCTCGAGGTCGAGGGCGTCCTCAACCCCGGCACCGCCCGGGGCCCGGACGGCGAGCTGTACCTGTTCCCCCGGATGGTCGCGGAGGGCAACGTCTCCCGGATCGGCCGGGCCCGCGTCGTGGTGACCGACGGGGTGCCGACCGGCGTCGAGCGGCAGGGCGTGGTCCTGGCCCCGGACGAGCAGTGGGAGCACGGCACCCGGAACGCCGGCGTCGAGGACCCGCGCATCACGTTCGTGGAGCCGCTCGGCCTGCACGTGATGACGTACGTCGCGTACGGGCCGCTGGGGCCGCGTCCCGCGCTCGCGGTCTCCGAGGACACCGTGGCGTGGCGGCGGCTCGGCCCGCTGCGGTTCGGGTACCAGCCCGAGCTCGGCACGGACCTCAACCTGTTCGCGAACAAGGACGTCGTGTTCTTCCCCGAGGCCGTGCCCGGCCCGGACGGCCGCCCGTGGCTCGCGCTGCTGCACCGGCCGATGTGGGACCTGGACTGGCTGCGCCCGGGCGAGGGCGCGCCCGCCCCGCGCGGCATCGAGGACGACCGGCCGTCGATGTGGATCGGCTTCGTCGACCTCGACGCCGTCCGGCGCGACCTGTCCGCGCTGACGTCGGTGACCCACGCGTCGATGGTCGCGGCGCCGGAGATGCCGTACGAGGAGTCGAAGATCGGCGGCGGTCCCGCGCCGATCCGGGTGCCGGAGGGCTGGCTGGTGCTGCACCACGGCGTCACCGGCGCCGACGTCAAGGGGTTCGAGCTCGCCTACGGCGCGCGCTACACCGCCGGCGCGATGCTGCTGGACGCCGCCGACCCGCGGCGCGTGCTGGCCCGCACGGCCGAGCCGCTGCTGGTCCCCGAGACCGACGACGAGCTCGAGGGCACGCTCGGCAACGTGGTGTTCCCCACCGCGGTCGAGCAGGTCGGCGCCCGCCGGTTCGTGTTCTACGGCATGGCGGACTCGCGGATCGGCGTCGCGGAGCTCGTCCGCGCCGACGGCGCCGGCAGCCCCGACGGCGCCGAGAGCTGACCGGGGGCCCGACGTGTTCCTGCTCGACAACCCGGTGCGGCGCTACCCGTGGGGCTCGACGTCGCTCGTGCAGCAGCTCCTCGGGCGTCCGCTGGACGGGCGCCCGGTCGCGGAGGTGTGGATCGGCGCCCACCCGGACGACCCGTCCGTCGCGGCCGCCCCCGGTCGCCGGGTGCCGCTCGACGTGCTCGTCGCCGGGCAGCCCGAGGCGGTGCTCGGGCGCCGGGTGCTCGCGACGGCGGGGCCCCGGCTGCCGTTCCTCACCAAGATCCTCGCGGCCGCCCACGCGCTGTCCGTCCAGGTGCACCCGACCGCCGCGCAGGCCGAGGCCGGGTTCGCGGCGGAGGAGCGCCGGGGAGTCGGCCGGGACGCCCCGGAGCGGACGTACCGCGACCGCTCGCACAAGCCCGAGGTGCTCTACGCGCTCACGCCGTTCGAGCTGCTCAGCGGGCTGCGCGAGCCCGAGCAGGCGGCGAAGCTGGTCGCGGAGCTCGAGGTCCCCGCCCTGGAGCCCCTGGTCGGCCTGCTGCGCGACGACGCGCCGGCGGCGGGGCACCGCGCGGCGCTGACCTGGCTGCTCCACCAGCGCGGCCCCACGCCCGCCCCCTGGGTGGAGGAGGTCGCCCGCGTCGCGGAGGAGGCCGCCGGCACGCGCCCGGAGGTCCGGGTCGTGCGCGACCTCGCGCGGCAGTTCCCCGGGGACCCGGCCCTGGTCGCCCCGCTGCTGCTCAACTTCGCGCGGCTCGAGCCCGGGCAGGCGCTCTACACCGGCGCGGGCACCCTGCACGCCTACCTGAGCGGGATGGCGGTGGAGGTGATGGCGGCGTCGGACAACGTGCTGCGCGCCGGGCTCACCACCAAGCACGTCGACGTCGACGAGCTGCTCGCCGTCACGGACTTCACCCCCCGGCTCACCGGGTTCCTGCGCCCGGTGCGGGTCGCGCCCGGCGCGGTGGACTACGTCCCGCCCGTCCCGGACTTCGTGCTCAGCGTCCTCACGCCGCGCGCGGGGTCCGTCGTCCCGGGGCCGGACGACGGGCCGCGCGTGGTCGTGTGCACCGCGGGCGAGGTCCGCGTCGAGGCGGGCGACGCCCGGGGGCTCCGTCCCGGCGACGCCGTGCTCGTGCCCGACGTCGACGGGCCCCTGACCGTCTCGGGCGACGGGACGGAGCCCCCGGGCGTCGCCCGCCTCGACGCGGACCTCGCCCGCGGTGCACACGACCACGCGCGGCCCGTCGTC
>JACXUT010000314.1 GCA_014763765.1 Micrococcales bacterium | reverse complement strand
CCCACGCCCTGCGCCGGGCGGCCGTCCCCGAGCCCGCCCGCACTGCCGTGTCCGACGACCTGCGCCGGTTCGAGGCCCTGCTCGCCGCCCTCCCCGTCGGACCGGCGGTCGTGGTCGACGTGCCCGGGCGCAGGCTGCTGGTCGACGGCCGCGCCGTGGACCTCACCCGCCAGGAGTTCGACCTCGTCACGTACCTGGCCCGGTCCGCCGGCCGGGTCGTCAGCCGCTCCGAGCTGTACGGGGCGGCGTGGCGCACCCGCGACCTCGCCGAGGGCACCCGCACGGTGGACGTCCACGTGCGACGGGTCCGCGCGAAGTCGGGGCTGGACGGGCTGATCACGACCGTGCGCGGCGTCGGCTACCGGCTGAACCCGATCGACGGGCTCCGCGTCCAGGAGGGCTGACGGCGCGGTCCGGGGCTGCGGTGGCGGGACCCCGCGCTCGGGGCGACGCTGGCGTGGGGTGCGGGACGAGCGCCCCGTCCACCCGGCGCACCCGCAGGAGGACCCGTGTCGCAGGACGACGCCAGCAGCGAGCGGACCACCACGCCCGACCCGGACGACCCGCGCAAGCCGGACTCCCCCGACGACCTCACGCGGCGGTCCTGGCGCTACGTGCTGCGCACGACCGTCCGGGAGTTCCAGCACGACCAGTGCACCGACCTCGCGGCGGCCCTCACGTACTACGCGGTGCTCGCGCTGGCCCCGGCGCTGCTCGCCCTGGTCTCGGTGCTCGGCCTGGTCGGCGACGGCGAGCAGCTGGTCGAGGAGGTGCTGCGCACCGTCCGCGAGTCCGGGCCGGAGGGCGCGGCCGACACGCTCGACCCGATCCTGTCCGGCATCGCCGCGAGCCCCGGCGCCGGCCTGGCGTTCGTGCTGTCGCTCGTGCTCGCGCTGTGGTCCGCGTCCGGGTACGTCGCGGCCTTCAGCCGGGGCATGAACCGGGTGTACGAGATCGACGAGGGCCGCCCGATCTGGAAGCTGCGCCCGGTCCTGCTGCTGGTGACGCTCGTGCTCGTGCTGTTCGCGGTCGCCGTCGTCCTGGCGCTGGTGGTGTCCGGGGACGTCGCGCGGTCCGTCGGGGACGCGATCGGGGTCAGCGACGCCACCGTCACCGTGTGGAACATCGCGAAGTGGCCGGTCGCGCTCGTCCTGGTGGTGCTCGCGGTCGCGATCCTCTACTACGCGACGCCGAACGTGCAGCAGCCGAGGTTCCGCTGGATCAGCCCCGGCGCGGGGGTCGCGGTGGTCGTCTGGCTGCTCGCCTCGGCGGCGTTCGGGTTCTACGTGGCGAGCTTCGGGTCGTACGACAGCACCTACGGCTCGCTGGCGGGGGTCATCATCCTGCTGCTGTGGCTCTGGCTGACGAACCTCGCGCTGCTGTTCGGCGCAGAGCTGGACGCGGAGGTGGAGCGGGGACGCGAGCTGCAGGGCGGCATCGCGGCGGAGCGCACGATCCAGCTCCCGCCGCGCGACACGCGGGCCAGCGACAAGCGCCGCGCGAAGGCCGAGGAGGACGTCCGGCGGGGGCGCGAGCTGCGGCAGTCCCGCGCCGGACGCCGGCCACGGTGACCTGCGCACCGTCCTGACGTGCGCACGAGCGGGCGGACGAGCGGACGGGCGGCGCCGCTCACCCCGCCCCGGTGCCCACGAACTCCCAGTGCCACGGCTCCTGGGGGCCGGACCCGCCCGGCCCCATCGCCTCGGGGTGGACCCAGCCGTGCTCCGGCCCGTGCTCGGCCATCCACCGGTAGAGCGGCGAGTCGAACCGGCCGACACCTCCGAAGCCCCGGAAGTCGACCGCGACGCCCCAGCCGTGGTGCGAGCGCCCGGGCGGCGCGGCGAGCGACCCCTTGGCCTGCCGCACGGACACCTGCGCCGCGTAGGTCCGGTAGGTGTCCCCCACCGGGAGCGAGGAGCCGTGCTCCGCGCGGAACTCCGCGTCGAGCGCCACGAGCGCGTCGACCGCGTCGCAGCGCAGGCGGGCGCCCTCCGCGAACGGCACCGGGCACAGCAGCGCCGGGTCCAGCGTCCCGTCGGCGCGCAGCGGCCCCGACGCCGCTGACGGCGAGCCGGCACCCGGGGCCGCCGCCCGCGCGAAGGCCTCCGCGCGCAGACCGGCATGCGCCGCGGCCGCCTCCAGGGCGGTGAGCCCGTCGGTGACCGCTACCGGCCCGGGCGCGGGGCCGGCCCGCTCGACCGCGAACGACAGCCGGAAGACGTCGGCCGCCGCCGCGCGGACGTCCGCCGCCACCGCGACCCGCTCCCCGGCCGTGCCCGCCGTCGGGGCGGGGTCGCCGTCCGGGCCGGACGCGCTGGCCGTGCCGGGCGCGCCGTCCGGGCCGGACGGGCCGGACGGGCCGGACACCTGCGCGGACGGACCGGCCGACCGTCCCACCGGCACCGGGTGCGCCACGGCGACCGCGCCGCCCAGCCGCGCGGACGCGTCGCGCAGCGTGGTCACCGCGTCGTCGAGGTCGGCGAGGCCCGGGCGGGGTGCCGGGGCGATCCGCAGCGCGTCGACGCCGTCGGCGGCCTGCAGCGCCCCGCGGGCCAGCAGCAGCGACTCGGTCGCCACCCGCTGCGCCTGGGCCCGGGCCTGGGCGCCGAGCCGGAGTCCCTCCGCGTCGGCGGCGCCGCCGGACGACGGGACCGGGGACGACGACGGGACCGGGGACGTCGACCCCGCGGTGCGCTGCGGTCCCCCGGGGCCGGTGACGCCGCGCTCGGCCGCGACGGCCCGCTCCGAGCCCGCCCCGCCACCGGCGGGAGGGACGGGCGAGCCTCGGACCGGCGGCG
>JACXUT010000313.1 GCA_014763765.1 Micrococcales bacterium | reverse complement strand
GCCCGGCGGCATGGGGCAGCATGGGCCCGACGCGCGCTCAGCGGCGAGCGCGCCGACGAGGAGGCACGCATGCGGCTCGGCTACCACACCGGCTACTGGTCCGCGGGCCCGCCCCCGGGCGCCGCCGAGGCGGTGCGCGACGCGGACCGGCTGGGCCTGGACTCCGTCTGGACCGCCGAGGCGTACGGGTCCGACGCTTTCACCCCGCTCGCCTGGTGGGGGTCCGCGACGTCGCGCGTCCGGCTCGGCACCGCCGTCGCGCAGATCGCGGCCCGCACCCCGACGGCCACCGCGATGGCGGCCCTCACGCTCGACCACCTGTCCGGCGGGCGGTTCACGCTCGGGCTCGGGGTGTCCGGCCCGCAGGTGGTCGAGGGCTGGTACGGGCTGCCCTACCCCCGCCCGCTGGCGCGCACGCGGGAGTTCGTCGCGATCGTGCGGGACGTGCTGCGCCGCGAGGCGCCGGTGCGGGCGGATGGGGAGTTCTACCGGCTGCCGCTCCCCGAGGGCGAGGGCAGCGGGCTCGGCAAGGCGCTGCGGTCCACCGTGCACCCGCTGCGCGCCGACCTGCCGATCCACCTCGCCGCCGAGGGGCCGCGCAACGTCGCCCTGGCCGCGGAGATCGCCGACGGCTGGCTGCCGCTGTTCTGCACCCCGCGGCTCGACGGCGAGATGCGGGGGCTGCTCGCCGACGGCTTCGCCCGGCGGGCGGCGGGGACCCGGCCCGTCGAGGAGTTCGAGGTCACGGCCACGGTGCCGGTGGTGCTCGCGCCGGACGTCGAGACCGCCGCCGACGCGGTGCGGCCGTTCGTCGCCCTGTACGCCGGGGGCATGGGGGCCCGGGGCGCCAACTTCCACGCGAACGCCCTGGAGCGGCTCGGCTACGGCGAGGCGTGCACGGAGATCCAGGCGCACTACGCCGCCGGGGACCGCGCCCGGGCCGCAGCGGCGGTGCCCACGGAGCTGGTGCGGGACATCGCGCTGGTCGGGCCGCCCGACGCCGTGCGGGAGCAGGCCCGCGCGTGGGAGGGGACGGTCGTCACGACGCTGCTGGTGCAGGCGCGCCCGGACCAGCTCCCGGAGATCGCCGCGCTGCTCGGACCGGGGGCGCGCGCGGACGGCTGACCGGCCCGGGGCGCCCGCAACGTCGCCGACACACGGCTCGGCTACGGTCCGCCGCGTGAGCACCCCGCGACCCCTGGACACGGCCCCGCCGGAGGATCGCGCCGCGCCGCGGGACACCGCCACGGCCGTGTCGGCCGGCGTCGTCACGGCGCTGGTCGGGTTCACCAGCGCGTTCGCGGTGGTGCTGGCCGGGCTGCGCGCGGTCGGGGCGACGCCGGCGCAGGCCACGTCGGGCCTGCTCGCCGTGACGGTCGCGATGGGCGTCGCGACGGTGCTGCTCGCGTGGCGGACGCGCCTGCCGATCACCGTCGCGTGGTCGACGCCCGGCGCGGCGCTGCTGGCGGGTACGGGGGCAGCGGCCGGCAGCTGGCCGGAGGCGGTCGCGGGGTTCGCCCTGTGCGGCGTCCTGCTCGCCGCGGTCGGCCTGTGGCGGCGGCTCGAGCGCTGGGTGCGGCTGATCCCCGTGCCGCTCGCGAACGCGATGCTCGCGGGCGTGCTGGTGGACCTCTGCCTGGAGCCGGTGCGCGCCGTCGCCGACCGGCCGCTGCTCGTGGGTCCCGTCGTGCTCGTCTGGCTCGTGCTGCTGCGCCTCGCACCCCGCTGGGCCACGCCCGCGGCGATGGGCCTGGCCGTGGGGATCGCCGTCGCGTCGCCGGCGGTGCGCCACCTGGACGCCGCGAGCCTGCTGCCGACGCTCGCGTGGACGACCCCGCAGCTGTCGTGGACCGCGGTGGTGTCGGTCGCCGTGCCGCTGTTCGTCGTGACGATGGCCTCGCAGAACATCCCGGGGCTCGCCGTGCTCGCGGGCTTCGGGTACGCGGCGCCGCTGCGCCCCGTGATGCTCGTGACCGGGCTGGGGACGGTGCTGGCCGCGCCGTGGGGCGGCCACGCGATCAACCTGGCGGCCATCAGCGCCGCCCTCGCCGCCGGGCCGGCCGGAGGTCCCGACCCGCGGCGGCGCTGGCGGGCCGCCGTCGTGGCCGGCCTGGGGTACGTGGTGCTGGGAGCAGGGGCGGCGGCGGTGGCCGCGGTGGCCCTGGCCGCGCCGGGCGGGCTGATCGCGGCGGCCGCGGGCCTGGCGCTCATCGGGACGCTGGCGGCGTCGCTCGGGGCCGCGTTCGGCGCGGCGGGGCACCGGGAGGCGGCGGCGGTGACGTTCCTGGTCACGGTCTCGGGCGTCGCGGTCGGCGGCATCTCCGCGGCGTTCTGGGGGCTGCTCGCGGGCCTCACCTGCCACCTCGCGCTCCGCGGCGCCGGCCGCTGACCTCCGTCCGGGATCACCCCGGTCACGTGGCGCGCCGGGCTTGTGGTGCGCCGCCGCCGCCCGCTACTGTCGACCTCGATCCCGAGGCGTGAACTCTCACGTCTCACATGACGAGACGTCATGACAGCGCACGACAGCGAGAGCACGACAGCGAGAGGAGGCGGCCCGTGGCCCGGTCGACGCACCCGCGCACGACCCAGCGCCCGGGCCGGCCGATGCCCGGCTGCTGTCGCCGCGCCGCCGGCTGTCCGCGCTGTCCGCGGGCCTGTCGCGCCGCCTGACCGGACCCGGTGACCCCGGCTCCGCGCAGGAGCCCCACCGTGGTGCCCGACCGGCACCGCCCGGGACGCCCCGGGTCCACCGGACCCCCCGCCCGACAGGCCGCACCGCCGGACCCGGGGCGTCCCGGGCGGTGC
>JACXUT010000045.1 GCA_014763765.1 Micrococcales bacterium | reverse complement strand
CGCAGCGCCGCGCGCCGCCGGGTGGGCGCGCCCGGGATGTCCGGATCGGAGGCGTCAGCGGACGCCGGCGGCCTCCGGCTCGCGCGCCGCCCCGGCGTCGCCGGGGGCCTCCGCGGCGACCTCGGCCGTGGCCGCGGGTGCGGCCGACGCGGGGGCGTCCGCCGGCCGGACCGGGCTCGCGGCCGCGACGTTCGCGGCTCCCACGAGCAGGCCGCCGCCGACGAGGTTCCCGAGCCCCACGAACAGCACGTTCCGCGCGAACTCCCCGACCGTCGCCTCCGGCAGGCCCCCCATGAGGCCGAACGAGAACGTGGTCATGTTCGCCACGACGTGCTCGAACCCGGAGGTGATGAAGACCATCACGCAGGCGAAGATCACGACGATCTTCGCGACCTCGTTCTGCAGGCGCCCGGCGCACCAGATGGCCAGGCACACCATGAGGTTGCACATGACGCCGCGGAAGAACAGCTCGGTGCCGGTCTCGTGGGCCTTGTGCTCGACCATCGTCGCGATCATGCGGCCCGCGGGGGTGTCCGGGCCCAGCGCGCCCGAGAAGTGCAGGATCGCCGCGAGCACGACGGCCCCCAGCAGGTTGCCCGCGAGGCAGGCCAGGAGCGTCGCCCCGGCGCGCGCCCACGAGATCGTGCCGCGCAGCGCGCCCTGGGTGAAGACCATCATCCCGGAGGTCGCGAGCTCGCCGCCGGCCACGACGACGATGGTCAGGGCGACCCCGAACACCAGCCCCTGCACCAGCGGCGTGAACCCGGAGCCCGCGTCGGCGAGCGGGCCGCCCGCGGTCGCCATGATGACGACGCCGAGGCCGATGTACGCGCCGGCGAGCATGGTGTTCACCAGGTAGACGCCGGGGCGGCGGGCCAGGTCGGTCTTGGTCCGGGCCGCGCGCGTCTGGTAGTCGAGGGCCTCGGCCACGGTCAGCATGGGCAGAAGCGTCCCCCGCGTCCAGGCCCGAGACGTGGGACGAAAGGCACGCCGCCGCCTCAGCGGGAGAGCGCGACGACCACCTCGTAGTGGCCCGTCTGGGGGAACATGTCGAGCAGCTGCGCCCGTCGGGGCCGCAGCGACGGCATCGCGGCGAGGTCCCGGGCGAGCGAGGCGGCGTTGCAGGACGAGTAGACGACGTCCCGCACGCCCGACGCCTCCAGCCAGCCCGCGAGCGCCGAGCCGATCCCGCGCCGCGGCGGGTTCACCACCACGAGGTCCGGGGGCTCGGCGGCGGCGAGGGCGAACGCGGTCGCGTCGCCGGTCTCGAACCGCACGCCGGTCAGCCCGAGGTCGGCGCCGCTCTGCCGGGCGCTGGCGACGGCCTCCGCGCTGGTCTCGATCCCGACGACCTCGCGCCCGGGGCGTGCGACGTGCAGCGCGAAGCCCCCGACACCGCAGTACAGGTCCCACACGCGGGCCGGCGCGGCCGCGTCCACCCAGTCCCGGCCCACCCGGTACAGCGCCGCGGCGACGTCGGTGTTCGTCTGGAAGAAGCTCTGCGGGCGCAGGTGCAGGTCGACGTCGTTCACGCGCATCCGCAGCGTCGCGCGCTCCGTCAGCACGACCTCCTCGGGGCCCTCCAGGACGGCCTTGTGCTCCGGCAGCAGGTTCGCGGACACGACCACGGCCCGCGGCAGGGCGGCCAGCAGCCACGGCAGGTGCTTGCGCAGCCGCGGGAGCGCTTCCGTGGACCGCAGCACGAACCGCAGCATCAGCTCGTCGTCGGGGGACTGGGTGACCAGCACGTACTTCAGCTCGCCGCGCCGCGCCGGCACGTCGTACGGCACCAGCCGCGCGAGGCCGATGAACTCCGCGACCACCGGCAGCGCGGCCTGCAGCGACGCCGGGTACAGGCCGCAGTCCCGCAGGTCGACGCCCGCGCCGCCGGGGTCGAGGATCCCCAGCGTCGGTGCGTCGACCGTGCCGCCGACGGCGAGCTTCGCCTTGTTGCGGAACCCGGACTCGGCGCTCGCCACCGGCGGCAGCCACTCGGGCCGCCCGGCCGGCGCGAGCAGGTCCCGGCAGCGCTCCTGCTTCGCGGCGAGCTGGTCGGCGTACGGCTGCTCGATGAGGGTGCAGGAACGGCACCGGGCGGCGTCGTAGTGGTGGCACTGCACCCCGCGATCCTACGGTCGGCCCGGGTGGCGTCCCGGGCGTCCGTCAGGCCCGGGGGACCGGGACCACGGCCACCGCCCCGGTGTCGGCCCGCGGCCCCTGCGCGGCCTCCGCGACCTGCGCGACCGCCGCGGCGACGGTCGCGGCGACGTCCGGGTGGAACACGCTCGGGATGATGTACGCGGGGTTCAGCTCCTCCGGGGAGACGACCGACGCGAGCGCGCGCGCCGCCGCGAGCAGCATGGCGTCGGTGATGACGTGGGACCGCGCGTCGAGCAGCCCGCGGAACACCCCGGGGAACGCCAGGACGTTGTTGATCTGGTTCGCCACGTCGCTGCGGCCCGTCCCGACGACGGCGGCGTGGCGGGCGGCCTCCACCGGGTCGACCTCGGGCCGGGGGTTCGCCAGCGCGAACACGACGGCGCCCGGCGCCATCGTCGCGATGTCGTCCCCCGTGAGGATGTTCGGGGCGCTCACGCCGATGAACACGTCCGCGCCCGCGAGCGCGTCGCGCAGCGTGCCGGTCACCCCGCGCGGGTTGGTGTGCTCGGCGATCCACCGCAGCTCCGGCGACGCGAGCGGCCGGCCGGCGTGCACGAGCCCGTCGATGTCCGCGACCACCACGTCCCGCACGCCCGCGGCGAGCAGCAGCTTCAGCACGGCCGTGCCCGCCGCCCCGGCGCCGGACAGCACCAGCCGCACGTCCTCGATGCGCTTGCCGACCACCTGCAGCGCGTTGGTCAGCGCGGCGGTCACGACGATCGCGGTGCCGTGCTGGTCGTCGTGGAACACCGGGATGTCGAGCCGCTCCCGCAGCCGCCGCTCGACCTCGAAGCAGCGCGGCGCCGAGATGTCCTCGAGGTTGATGCCGGCGAACACCGGCGCGACCCGCACGACGGTCTCGACGATCTCGTCGACGTCCGTCGTGTCGAGCGCCAGCGGGAACGCGTCGATCCCGGCGAACCGCTTGAACAGCGCCGCCTTCCCCTCCATGACGGGCAGCGCGGCGAGCGGGCCGATGTCGCCGAGCCCGAGCACCGCCGTGCCGTCCGTGACCACCGCGATGGTGTTGCGCTTGATCGTCAGCCGGCGGGCGTCGTCGGGGCGGGCGGCGATGGCCTCGCAGACCCGGGCCACGCCGGGGGTGTACGCCATCGACAGGTCGTCGCGGTTGCGCAGCGGCACCTTCGACTCGATGGAGAGCTTCCCGCCGAGGTGCATGAGGAACGTCCGGTCGCTGACCCGCTCGACGTCCACGCCGGGCAGCGCGCGCAGCGCCTCGACGATCTGCGCGGCGTGCTCCTCGCCACTGGTCGCGCAGGTCACGTCGACGGTGATCCGCTCGTGCCCGGACGCCGTGACGTCGAGGGCGGTGACGATGCCGCCGGTCTGCTCGATCGCGGACGTCAGCTCCGACACGGCCGTGGGCCGGGCCTCGACGTGCAGGCGGGCGGTGATGGACGAGGACACGCTCGGGGTGGAGACCATGGGGTCAGTGTGGCGCGGATCACGTCGCCCCGCGCGGACCACCCCGCGGCCGCGCTGTGCCCCGGCTCCCCGCGCTCCTCGCCCTCCCTCCCGCACTCTCGTCGCACCGAGATACCAGGACACGCCCGGGGACGCGCCGGTCGGCCGGCGTGTCCTGGTATCTCAGTGGCGGGAGGGTGCGCGTGGGAGAGGCTGCGGGCGCGCGGGGAGGGGCGGTGGTCACGCGCGGACCGGGCGCGGTGCGGGCGAGCCCGGTGGGCGAGCGGGCGGGCCCGGCGCGGTGTCCGCGTGCGGGGGGTTCGTAGGGTGGCCCCGTGATCGTCGACCCGCTCGCGCCCCTGCTGGACCTGACCGGCGTCCGGGACGCCGTGGACCGGGCGCGGGCCGCGTGCGAGGAACTGCGCTGGCACGAGGCATTCCGGCGTCGCTGGCGCGAGGTCCGGGCGGAGGCGGACCTGCGTGCCGCCCGGGCGAGCGCGGCGGTGGACGGCGCCCCGGTCCCGCTGAGCGCGGTGCGCGCGCTGGCGACGGGGTCCGGGGCGGACGCCGACGACGGGGCGTTGCGGCTGGCGGGCGGCTCGCTGCGGGCGACGGTGCTGGCGGGGACGTGGCGGCCCGACCTCGGCGGCCCGTCGGCGGCGACGCTGCCGCCGCTCGGTCACGTCATGGCGCGCCTGCACGCCGCGGTGGGGGCCGGGTGGCTGCCCGACGAGGACCTGGGGCGGGTGCGCGGGGCAGGGGTCGCGCCGCGAGACCTGGGCGGTCTCGGACCGGCACCCGACGGGGGCGAGGTCGCCGAGCGGCTCGCCCTGCTGACGCGCACCGTCACCGCGACGCGCGCGCCGGGGCTCGTCGTGGCAGCGGTGGTGCACGGGGAGCTCCTTGCGCTGCGGCCGTTCGCGGCGGGCAACGGGGTGGTGGCCCGCGCGACCGCCCGGCTGCTGCTGACGACCCGCGGCCTCGACCCGACGGGAGCCGTGGTGCCCGAGGCCGCCTGGGAGGCCGGCCTCCAGCCCTACCTGGCCGCGGCCGCGCGGTTTGCGACGGGTGAGCCCGACGGCGTGGCCGCCTGGCTGGCGGGGTGCGCCGACGCGGTCGTCCGGGGCGCGACCGAGGGGCGCGCGGTCGCCGACGCAGTGCTCGCCGGCAGGCTCGGACCCACCTGACGGCGGCAGCCCCCAGGGCAACCCTGACGCGACGTTAGAGTTCTGCCTCGTGCCCACGCCCCGCCCTGCTGCCGCGCGCCCCGTCGTCCCCGAGGCGGATGCCGCCCACTCCGTCCGCGCCGCCCTGCGCTCGCCGCGCCGCCTGCGCACGGAGGTGCTGGCCGGCCTCGTGGTCGCGCTGGCGCTGATCCCCGAGGCCATCTCGTTCTCGATCCTGGCGGGCGTCGACCCCCGCGTCGGGCTGTTCAGCTCGTTCGTCATGGCGGTGTCGCTGGCGTTCCTCGGCGGCCGGCCGGCGATGATCTCCGCCGCCACGGGTGCGGTCGCGCTCGTCATCGCGCCGGTCGCCCGCGACCAAGGCCTCGACTACGTGCTGGCGACGGTGGTGCTCGCCGGCGTGCTGCAGGTCGTGCTCGGCCTGGCCGGTGTCGCGCGGCTGATGCGGTTCATCCCGCGCTCGGTCATGGTCGGGTTCGTCAACGCGTTGGCGGTCCTCATCTTCGTGGCCCAGCTCCCGCACCTCGTCGACGTGCCGTGGGCGGTGTACCCGCTGGTCGTGGCCGGCATCGCGATCATCGTGCTGCTGCCGCGGGTCACCACCGTGGTCCCCGCCCCCCTCGTCGCGATCCTCGTGCTGTCCGTCGTGGTCGCGGTCTCCGGGGTGCGTGTGCCGGAGGTGCGCGACGAGGGTGCCCTGCCCGACAGCCTGCCGTCGCTGCTGTGGCCGGACGTCCCGCTGGACCTCGAGACGCTGCGCATCATCGCGCCGTACGCGCTCGGCATGGCGCTGGTCGGCCTGCTCGAGTCGCTCATGACCGCGAAGCTCGTGGACGACGTGACCGACACCCACTCGGACAAGACCCGGGAGGCGTGGGGCCAGGGCGTCGCGAACCTGCTGTCCGGCCTGTTCGGCGGCATGGGCGGCTGCGCGATGATCGGCCAGACGATGATCAACGTGAAGGCGTCGGGCGCGCGCACGAGGATCTCCACATTCCTGGCCGGGGCGTTCCTGCTCGTGCTCGTCGTCGGGCTGGGCGACGTCGTGGGGACGATCCCGATGGCCGCGCTGGTCGCCGTGATGGTGATGGTGTCGGTCGCGACCTTCGACTGGCACTCGGTGCGGCCGTCGACGCTGCGCCGCATGCCCCGGAGCGAGACGGCGGTCATGCTCGTGACGGTCGCCGTGGTGGTGGTGACGCACAACCTGGCCTACGGCGTGGTGGCGGGGGTCCTCACGGCGACGCTCCTGTTCGCCCGCCGGGTCGCGCACCTCACGACGGTCACCCGGCTGGAGGCCCCGGACGTCGACGGCGCGCGCGTGTACGCCGTGACCGGGGAGCTGTTCTTCGCGTCCTCGAACGACCTCGTCTACCAGTTCGACTACGACGGCGACCCGGAGCGGGTGGTCGTCGACCTGTCGCGGGCGCACGTCTGGGACGCGTCCACCGTCGCGGCGCTCGACGCGATCACCACGAAGTACGCCCGGAAGGGGACGTCCGTGCGGATCGTCGGGCTGGACGAGGACAGTGCGCGCCGGCACGAGCGCCTGGCAGGCACGCTCGGCGGGCACTGAGCAGGCGGTGGGCGTCGGAGGGCCGCGGCGACCGGGTGCCCACGGGGCTCAGCCGCGCGGCGCCCCCGCCAGGTGGCTGCCGAGGTGGGCCGTGAGGTCGGTGACCGCCTCAGGGACCAGCGTGTAGTACGCCCAGACGCCGCGCTTCTCGCGGGTGACGAAGCCCGCCTCGGTCAGCACCTTCAGGTGGTGCGACACGGTCGGCTGCGACAGCCCGACGGGCTCGGTGAGGTCGCAGACGCACGCCTCGCCGCCCTCGTGCGCGGCGATGATCGACAGCAGCCGCAGGCGCGCCGGGTCGGCGAGCGCCTTGAGGGTGCGGGCGGTGCGCTCCGCGTCCTCGGCGTCCATCGGCGCGCCGGTGACCGGGGTGCAGCACGCGCCCGCGCGGGTCGTGGGGCCGGCGGCGACGGGGAGCAGGTCCAGGGCCATGTCCCGATCGTAGTTCACCGATCGACCGACGTCGATATTGACAGTGGTCGATCTCTCGCGCCACACTCCAGCCATCGACACACGTCGATGGGACGGAGGAGGAGTCATGGTGCAGGACATCCGGGAGCAGGTGCGGGCGCGGTACGCGCTCGCGGCGGTGCAGGGCAGCGGGGGCGCCGGCTGCTGCGGGGGCGCGACGGGCGCTACGGCCGCGACGGGCGCGACGGACGCGGTCGGGTGCTGCGGGCCGCAGGACGTCGTCGTCGACGACAGGTTCGGCTCGGCGCTCTACGCCGCCGAGGACGCCGCCGCGGTGCCGCCGGAGGCGCTCGCGGCCTCGCTCGGCTGCGGGAACCCGCTGGTCGTGGCCGAGCTGCGCGAGGGAGAGCGGGTGCTGGACCTCGGGTCGGGCGGCGGCATCGACGTGCTGCTCTCCGCCCGGCGCGTCGGGCCCACCGGCTTCGCCTACGGGGTCGACATGACCGACGAGATGCTCGCGCTGGCCCGCGCCAACGCCGAGAGGGCCGGGGCGACCAACGTCGAGTTCCGCCGCGGCACGATCGAGGACCTGCCGCTCGACGACGCGTCGGTGGACGTCGTCATCTCCAACTGCGTGGTCAACCTGTCGCCCGACAAGCCCGCGGTGCTGGCGGAGGCGTTCCGCGTGCTCGCGCCCGGTGGGCGGGTCGGCATCTCCGACGTCGTCGCCGAGGACCACCTGACGCCCGAGCAGCGCGCGGAGCGCGGGTCGTACGTCGGCTGCATCGCCGGCGCCCTCTCCCGTGCGGAGTACCTGAGCGGCCTGGCGGCGGCGGGCTTCGTCGACGCCGAGGTCACGTTCACGCACGCGGTGGCGGACGGCATGCACGGCGCCGTGGTGCGCGCCCGCAAGCCCGAGCAGCCCGGGGAGGCGTGATGCACCCCGACCTGTCCCTGACCGCCTACCGCCAGCACGAGCGGGAGGTCGTGCGCGACGCCGAGCTGCGGCGCCGGGCGCGGGAGTGCCCGGGCTGCGTGGTGCGCGCCCGGCGGCGGCTGCTGGCCGCGGCGACCCTGCTCGGGGCGCGCCTCGGGAGGCGTGCGGCCCGGGTGGCGCCGGCCTGCTGCCCCGCGTGAGGGGCGTCCTGGCGGCGGACGAGACGTAGGTCCCTGGAGGACGGCCCCGGGCGCTCCTACGTTGCGAACATGGTCGATTCAACCGCGGTTGAACTGGCACCCCGACCCGGGGGCGGCGCCGTGAGCCTGCTCTCGGCGGTCGGGGACCCGGTGCGCTGGTCCGTGCTGGAGCGGCTCGCCGACGGCCCCCGGTGCGTGTGCGACCTGCGCGCGCACGTCCCTGTGGCGCCGAACCTGCTGAGCTACCACCTCAAGGTCCTGCGGGACGCCCGTCTCGTGACCACGTCGCGGCGGGGCCGCTGGGTGGACTACTCGCTGGCGGAGGACGCGCACGAACGGCTCGTCGGTGCGCTCCCGACGGCGGGCCGGGTGCCGCTCCAGGAGGTCTCGTGACCGTCTCGCCGGTGCGCGGCCCGCGCGCCCACCCCGCGGTGCGGAGATGGGTGCTCGGGCTCGGTGCGGCGCTGGCCTGGGTCGTCGCGTACCGGTTCAACGCCGCGCTGTGGGACTGGCTCGTGCTCGACGTCGGCGGCCTCGACCCGGCGTCCCGCTGGGGCTCGGGCGTCCACTTCTTCTTCTACGACTCGGTCAAGATCCTGCTGCTGCTGGTCGCGATCGTCTTCGTGGTGACCGTCGCGCGGTCGTTCATGTCGGTGGAACGCACCCGGGCGCTGCTCGGGGGTCGGCGGGAGGGGCTGGGCAACGTCGCCGCGGCCGGGCTCGGTGTCGTGACGCCGTTCTGCTCGTGCTCCGCGGTCCCCGCCTTCATCGGCTTCGTCTCCGCGGGCGTGCCCATCGGCGTGACGATGAGCTTCCTCATCGCGTCCCCGATGGTGAACGAGGTGGCGATCGCGCTGCTGCTCGGGCTCTTCGGCCCGGGGGCGACGTCGCTCTACATCGGCGCGGGCCTCGTGGTCGCGGTGGCCGGCGGGCTGGTCCTCGGGCGGGTGCACGCCGAGCGCTGGGTGGAGCCGTTCGTGTTCGAGACGCGGTTGCGCGGCCAGGTGGTCACGGCGACTGCGGACCTGTCGTGGGACGACCGCCTCCGGATGGGGTGGGAGGAGGCGGTCGGCATCCTCCGGCGCATCTGGCCGTACCTGCTCGTGGGGATCGGCATCGGTGCGGTGATCCACGGCTGGGCGCCGGAGGACTTCTTCGCCCGTCACGCCGGGCCCGGCAACCCGTGGGCGGTGCCGCTCGCCGTCGTCGTGGGGATCCCGTTGTACTCCAACGCCGCCGGCATCCTGCCCCTCGTCGAGGCGCTGCACGACAAGGGTCTGCCGGTCGGCACGCTCCTGGCCTTCATGATGGCGGTCGTCGCGCTGTCGCTGCCCGAGATGATCCTGCTCCGCCGCGTGCTCCGGCCACCGTTGATCGCCGTCTTCGTCGCCGTGGTCGGCGGGGGGATCGTCCTGGTCGGGTACCTGTTCAACGCCGTCCTGGCGTGATCACGAGAGGGAGAGCACCATGCTGATCAAGATCCTCGGCCCGGGCTGCGCGAACTGCGTCGCGCTCGAGCGGGTCACCCGCGAGGCGCTCGCGGGGCTCGGGGTGGAGGCGGAGGTCGTGAAGGTGACCGACTACCCGGACATCGCCGCCTACGGGATCATGAGCACCCCGGGGCTCGTCGTCGACGAGCAGGTGCTCCTCGCCGGTCGCGTGCCGACGACGGCGCGCGTGACGGAGCTGCTCGCCGCCCACCTCGCGTCGTGAGGAGCGCGTCGGCCAGGGGGCGGCTCCGCGCGGGCAGGTCCCACGGGCGTCCCGGGCTCCCGGCTACCGCGTGACGGTCCCGCGCGCGGCCGGCTCCTGCCCGGCGCCCCGCCCGTGCTCGGCGACCCACTCCTGGGCTGCGACCTGCACCGCGTCCCAGGGTGAGCCGAGCGAGGGCGTGTAGGCGAGGTCAAGGTCGGCCAGCGCCGCGACGTCCATCTCGTGGAACAGCGCGGTGGCGACGGTGTCCACCCGCTTGGCGGTCTGCGTCGCGAGTGCCCCGACCA
The DNA here is from genome assembly GCA_014763765.1 of Micrococcales bacterium. Lineage (GTDB taxonomy): Bacteria > Actinomycetota > Actinomycetes > Actinomycetales > Cellulomonadaceae > Cellulomonas. The sequence goes on along the minus strand of JACXUT010000045.1, from coordinate 11,740 downwards.
GCTGGGCGCCGAGCAGGCGGCCCGTGCCCACGTCGCCGGTGACCCGGATGTGCACGGGCGTGGCCCCGGGGTAGTACCTCTTGTGGTCGTCCGGGGTGCTGGCCGACGTCGCGGGCCGGAAGCCGGCGGCCGCCGCCTCGTGCTCCCTCAGGCCCGTCCGGGCGGCGACCAGGTCGAACACCTTCACCACCTGCGTGCCGACCACGCCGGCGAACCGCGCCCGGCCGCCGACGGCGTTCTCCCCGGCGACCCGCCCCTGCTTGTGCGCCGTGGTGCCCAGCGGCAGGTACGTGGTGCCGAGCAGGCGGTGGTGCGTGGCCACGCAGTCGCCCGCCGCCCACACCTGCGGCAGACCCGTCGACATGTCCGGTCCGACGAGCACCGCGCCGCGGGGGCCGGTCGCGGCGCCGGCCCCGGCCAGCAGGTCGGTGTCCGGTCGCACGCCGACCACCACGAGGACCAGGTCCACCTCCCAGGCCGTGCCGCCCTGCGGCCCCGTCGCCGTCACGCGCAGCCGTGCGTCGGCGCCCGCCGCCCGCTCCACCCGGGTGACGGTGGTGGCCGTGCGGACGTCGACGCCGTTGCGGGTCAGCTCGGCCCGGACGAGGGCGCCGAGCTCGGGGTCGACCGTCGGCAGCACCTCGGGCAGCGCCTCGACCTGGGTGACGCGGATGCCGCGTGCGGTCAGGCCCTCGGCCATCTCCACACCCACGTACCCGGCGCCGACGATCAGCGCCGAACGCACCGGCGCACCGTCGAGCGCGCCGGTCAGCGCGAGCGCGTCGCCCATCGTGTGCAGCAGGTGCACCCCGTCGGCGGTGCCGAGCTCGTCGAGCCCGTCGACCGGGGGGCGGACGGGGACCGCGCCCGTCCCGACGACGAGCGCGTCGTGGTCCAGCCACCGCTCGGCGCCGGAGCCGTCGAGCACCTGCAGCCGTCGCCCGTCGACGTCGATGCGGGTGGCGACGGTGTCCAGCAGGAGGCTGATCCCGGCGTTCTCGAGCTGCTCACGCGTGCGGTGTGCGAGGTCCCGCCAGTCCGGCACGTCCCCGGACACGTAGTACGGGATCCCGCAGATCGAGTAGTTCGGGTAGGCGTCGGCCACCACGACGGTCACCTCCGCCAGCGGGTCGAGCTCGCGCGCGCGCAGTGCCGCGCTGATCCCGGCGTCCGAGCCGCCGACGACGACCACGTGCATGGACTGTCCCCCTCCTGGGTCGATGTCGCTGCGGCAAGTCAACACGAGTCCGGTGAACCGCAGGTGGTGGGTCGAGCGCGGGAGAGCGTTAGACAGACGTCTACTCATGGGGGGTCGTTCGCCACACGTTCACCTGGAGTTCGTGTAGACGGGCTTCTATCGATCGGGTCCCGGTCCGGGACCATGCCCTCGATCAGACAGGATCCGACGTGTCCATCCCGCGCCAGCTCCCTGCTGCCGCCGCCGGTGCAGCGGCCCTCGTGCTCGTGTTGACCGCGTGCGGCGGCCAGCAGTCCGGCTCAGCCTCCGAGTCGTCCGGTTCGGGAGGCGGTGGCCTGAGCGGTGAGGTCGTCATCGACGGCTCGTCCACGGTCGAGCCGCTGAGCTCCGCTGCCGCCACGTTGTACCGGGACGAGCAGCCCGGCGTGAACGTCACGGTGGCGACGTCGGGCACCGGCGGCGGGTTCAAGCGCTTCTGCGCGGACGAGACCGACATCTCCGACGCCTCGCGCCCGATCAAGGACGAGGAGATCCAGGCGTGCGCCGATGCCGGCATCGAGTACACGGAGATCATCGTGGCCAACGACGGCCTGTCGGTCGTCGTCAACCCGGACAACGACTGGGTGGACTGCCTGACCGTGGAGCAGCTCACCACGATCTGGGGCCCGGACTCCGAGGGTGAGGTCACGTCGTGGCGGCAGGTCGACCCCGCGTTCCCTGACGAGCCGCTGGAGCTCTACGGCGCCGGAACCGACTCGGGCACGTTCGACTACTTCACCGAGGCCATCAACGGCGAAGAGGGCGCGATCCGCGCCGACTACTCCCCGTCCGAGGACGACAACCTGACGGTGCAGGGCGTCACCGGGGCGACCGGCGGCACAGGCTTCTTCGGCCTGTCCTACGCCGAGGAGTACGCCGACCAGGTCAAGCTCGTCGGCGTCGACGGCGGGGACGGCTGCGTGGTCCCGTCCACCGAGACCGTGCAGGACGGCACGTACGTCCCGCTGAGTCGTCCGCTGTTCATCTACGTGAACAACGCCAAGTACACCGAGAACGAGGCCCTGCGCGACTTCGTGGACTTCTACGTCGAGAACAGCGAGCAGGCGGCCTCGGACGCCCTGTTCGTCCCGCTGACCGACGAGCAGCGTCAGACGGCCCAGGACGAGCTGGCCGCGCTGGTCGGCTGACATGACCACCACGCAGGACCTCCGGAGCGGCCCTGCCGAACGGGGCCGCTCCGGCCTGCACACCGACCGGGACCTCAGCCGAGCGCGATCGCGTCACGGCGAGACCGCGATCCGCCTCCTGCTCCGGGCAGCGGCGGGACTGTCGGTGCTCATCACTGCCGGCATCGTCGTGTCCCTGCTGGTCCCGGCTGTCGGGTTCTTCCAGCAGGTGTCGGTGGTGGAGTTCCTGACCGGGACGCGCTGGGCGCCGCAGTTCGCGGATCCGTCGTTCGGGGTGCTGCCGCTCATCACCGCCACGGCGTGGACCACCGTCATCGCCCTGGCCGTGGCGGTGCCGTGCGGGCTCGGTGCAGCCGCCTACCTCGCCGAGTACGCCCGACCTCGGGTGCGCAGGGTCCTCAAGCCGATCCTCGAGCTCCTCGCGGGTGTCCCGACCGTCGTCTTCGGGTTCTTCGCGCTGAGCTTCGTCGGCCCGGCGCTGCGTGACTGGCTCGGCATCGACGTCGGGACGTTCTCCATCCTGGCGGCGGGACTGGTGATGGGCGTGATGATCATCCCGACGGTGGCCTCGCTGTCGGAGGATGCGATGAGCGCCGTACCGAACGCGCTGCGGGAGGGCTCAGCGGCACTCGGCTCGAACCGGATGCAGACGACGCTCCGGGTCGTCTTCCCGGCTGCCCTGTCCGGGATCGTCGCGGCGGTGGTCCTGGGCATCTCCCGAGCGATCGGCGAGACGATGATCGTGGCGATCGCCGCCGGCGCCCGACCGCAGATGGTCACGGACCCCACGATGGAGGGCGCCACGATGACCGGGTTCATCGCCCGCATGGCGCTCGGGGACTCCCGGGTCGGTTCCCTCGAGTACGACACCCTGTTCGCGGTCGGGCTGCTGCTGTTCCTGCTGACGTTCGTGGTGAACCTGATCAGCATCCGCCTCGTGCGCCGGTTCCGGCAGGAGTACTGATGACCGCCACCTCCAGACCTCTCGTCCGGACGCTGCCGACCGGGCAGCGCTCCCGGGAGCGCAGCCCTGGCGCGACGCTGTTCCTGGTCCTGCTCTGGGTGAGCCTGCTCGTCGCGTTCGCGACCCTGGTGACGCTCCTGGTCAGCACGATCGTCGAGGCGGGCGACCGCCTCGACTCGACACTGCTCACGGAGTACCCGTCGTCCCGGCCCGAGGAGGCCGGTGCTCGGCCGGCCATCCTGGGGTCCCTGTGGGTGATCGGCACCACCGCGGTGCTCGCGGTCCCGCTCGGCATCGCCGCCGCGGTGCACCTGGAGGAGTTCGCCGACCGGCACAGCCGGTTCAACCGGCTGCTGGAGCTGAACATCCAGAACCTGTCGGCGATCCCGTCGATCATCTACGGGATGCTCGCCATCGGGACCCTGTCGCTCATCGGGGTGCAGAACAAGAACATCGTCATCGGCGGAGCGCTCGCCCTGGCCCTGCTGATCCTGCCGGTCATCATCATCTCGACCCGAGAGGCGCTGCGCGCGGTCCCGCGTGAACAGCGTGAGGCGTCCCTCGCGCTCGGTGCGACCGAGCTGCAGACCACCTGGCGGGTCACGCTGCCGGCCGCGGTCCCGGGAATCTCCACCGGGACGATCCTGGCGCTGTCGCGGGCCCTGGGCGAGGCCGCACCTCTGCTGCTGCTCGGCGCCCTGGTGTTCATCTCGTTCGACCCGAACGGGCTGCTGAGCGGGTTCACCACGATGCCCATCCAGATCTTCGGGTGGACCAACAGCCCCCAGGCGGGGTTCCGCGAGCTGGCGGCCGCCGCGTCGGTGCTGCTCGTGGTGATCCTGCTCGCCATGAACGCGCTGGCGATCATCATCCGCAACCGGTCCCAGCGCCGCTGGTGACCCCGTCCCCCGAGGACTTCGACATGACGAGCACCACCACCGGGCGCGACCTGCACCCGGACGACGCCGGCTCCGTGGACGCCCGCCCCCGCACCGGCGTGCACAGGGACATCCCGGAGACCCCGTCGCCGGTCCTCGAGTGCGAGGACGTCAGCGTCTACTACGGCCCGTACCAGGCCGTGCAGGGCGTGTCCCTGACGTTCGGGCTCAACGAGATCACCGCGCTGATCGGTCCGTCCGGGTGCGGGAAGTCCACCATCCTGCGGTCCCTGAACCGGATGAACGACCTGGTGGACTCCGCACGGGTCGCCGGGTCCGTGCGCTACCACGGCCAGGACCTCTACGCGAAGGGCGTGGACCCGATCGAGGTCCGGCGCCGGATCGGCATGGTGTTCCAGAAGCCGAACCCGTTCCCCAAGTCCATCTACGACAACGTCGCGTACGGCCCCCGCGTCACCGGGATGCGGCCGTCGTCGATGGACGACCTGGTCGAGGAGGCGCTGACCCGGGCGGCGCTGTGGGACGAGGTCAAGGACAAGCTCAAGCAGAGCGCCTACGGGCTGTCCGGGGGGCAGCAGCAACGGTTGTGCATCGCGCGCACGATCGCTGTCGAGCCGGACGTGATCCTGATGGACGAGCCGTGCTCCGCGCTCGACCCGATCGCGACGCTGCGCATCGAGAACCTGATGGCCGAGCTGCGTGAGCGCTACACGATCGTCATCGTCACGCACAACATGCAGCAGGCGGCTCGCGTCGCCGACCGCACCGCCTTCTTCACCGCCGACGTCGACGCCGCGGGCGAGCGGCACGGCGTGCTGGTCGAGTTCGACACCACCGCGCGGCTGTTCGAGAAGCCCGCCGACCAGCGCACCGAGGACTACATCAGCGGCCGGTTCGGCTGAGACCCGGAGAGATCATGACTGCCACGACGACGCGGCGGATCAGCACGCCGCAGTCCCGCCGGACCGCGGAGGCGGTGCGCGGCTGGCGCCGCGAGGGCGCTGCCGGGACGCTCGGGGTGATCGACCCGGGGTCCGCGCTGTCCGACGAGCTCGCGCACGACCTGGCGGGATCGGGCCTGGCGGTGCTCCGGAGTGCCGACCCGTACGCCGCGCTCGTGAGATTCGCGACGCGCCCGGTACAGGTGGCGGTGCTGGTCGTCGAGAGCGACCGACCGGGCACCGGCCCGGTGGTGCAGGCGCTGCGCGACGAGCTCGCGCTGCCCGTCCTGCTGGCCTGGGACCCGGCATGCAGCCAGCCGCCGGCCGACGCGGTCCTGGCCGGTGCGCAGCCCGTCCTGCGTCTCCCCCTGGAGCTCGACGACCTCCTGGCCCGGCTCGGCGAGGCGTGGCCGACCCGCCCACCGGACGGGTCGGTGCTGTCGGCCGGGGATCTGGTCGTGGACACGGGCGCCTACGAGGCGACGCTCCGCGGAGCTGCGCTGGGCCTCGCCCGCAGGGAGATGGACGTCCTGCTCGCGCTGGTGCAGTCGTCCGGTCGCGTCGTCCCCCGCGAGCGGCTCTGCCGGTTGTGGCCGTCGACGTCCGACCAGGACGGCAACCTCGTGGCGACCGTCGCCCGCCTGCGCCGGCACCTCGCGCACGTCGGCGCGCGTGAGGCGATCGCCACGGTGCGGGGGATCGGCTACCGGCTGGACGTCGCGGCGGTCGAGTCCGACGTCCGTCACGACCCTGTCGCCGTGAGCGTCCGGGCGCCGGCTCGTCGGTCATGAGAGCGGGCACCACGCGCCCGGGGCGGGTCGAGGAGCTGCTCGCCCCTCTGCTCCCGGCGTGACAGGCTCGTACGCCGCGCGCCGGGACGTCAGGAGGTCGGCCGCTCCATCCGGTCGATCAGCGCGAGGACGTGACCGTCGATGACCTCGACGACGGACTCGATGTCGACGTCACGCCCCACCGGGTCGGAGACCTCCCAGTCGAGGTAGTCCCGGCCGGGGTACACGGGGCACGCGTCCCTGCAGCCGAGGCTGACCACGTAGTCCGCGGCGCGCACCACCTCGTCGGTCAGCGGCTTGGGGAACTCGAGCGCCAGGGGCCATCCGCGACGGGTGATGGCGTCGGAGACGACCGGGTCGATCCTCGCAGCGGGTGCCGACCCGGCGGTCCGCACCCCGACCGAGGTCCCCGCGTGGTGGCGCAGCGCGGCCGCGGCGATCTGCGACCGCGCAGCGTTGCGGACGCAGACGAACAGGACCTCCGGCTGCCGACGCGAGCGCGGGCCCTCGCCGGCCGCCAGCGCGGCGAGGCGGTCGGCCGCGAACCGGGCGGCCAGCACAGGGAGGTGCTGCGCCACGCGTGCGCGCCCGGCGAGCAGGTCGTAGCTGTCCTGGACGTACCGCCGGACCGTCTGCTCGCCGAACACCCCGCGGAACGACCCCGCGAGCTGGACCGACACCCGGTCCAGCACGGCGGCGTGCACCTGCCTCGTCGCCGGCCCCACCGCCGCGTGGGGCTCGACGACGGATCCGAACCGCATCAGAGCCGCGGCCGTGGGGGCGTAGAGCGGGTCGGGACCCGTGGAGTGGGCCTCGACCAGTCCCGCACCCGCCAGCTCCGCCAGGCGTGCCTTCACCCGCGGCGCAGCCATGCCGGGGCCGATCAGGTCGCGCGCAGCCGCCCCGCCGCGCGGATCGGTCATGAGCAGGGCAAGGATCTGCAGGGCGTCCGGGTCTCCCAGGACGAGCGCCTGCTCTGCGGCCCCGGTCACCGCCGCCACCGCCCAGGGGTCGGCGGTGCGGCGCTCAGCGCAGGAGGTCGCCGATCGCCGTGAGACGATCCGGGACGATCGTGTACCACGCCTCCCGCCCGGCGGGTTCCCGGACGAGCACGCCCGCGTCGACGAGCATCGACACGTGGTGGCTGATCGTGGGTGACCGCAGCTCGAGCGCCGCCGCCAGGTCCTTGACCCGGGCACGTCCGTCCGGGCTGTGGTGCACGACGCTCAGCAGCTGCAGCCGGGTCGGGTCGGACACCGCCCGCAGCACGCTCGCGGTGCGCTCGGCCTCCTCGCGGGCGAGCACCAGCCGGACGGTCCGCAGCGGCGGCGCACCGGGGTCGGTGCGCCGCTCGTCTGCTGCGGAGGTCGGCACCCATGGAGCGTACCTGCGCCTTCTGGAACGGTCCCGAGAATCAGGCGACCGGCTGCACGCCGAGCTCGTCGAGCAGCACGAGGACGCGGCGGCGGATCTCGTCGCGGATCGGGCGGACCGACTCGATGCCCTGACCGGCCGGGTCCTCCAGCGCCCAGTCCTCGTAGCGCTTGCCGGGGAAGATCGGGCAGGCGTCGCCGCAGCCCATCGTGATGACGACGTCGGACGCCTTCACCGCGTCCGTCGTGAGGACCTTGGGGCGCTCGGCGCGGATGTCGATGCCCTCCTCGAGCATCGCCTCCACGGCGACCGGGTTGATCTGCTCGGCAGGCATCGAGCCGGCGGAGCGGACCTCGACGGCGCCGCCGGACAGGTGCCGCAGGTAGCCGGCGGCCATCTGGGAGCGGCCGGCGTTGTGCACGCAGACGAACAGGGCGGAGGGCTTGGTGGCGTCGTTCACGGGGGGTCTCCTCGGAGGGTCAGGCGGGGACGGTCAGGTCGGGCAGCAGGTCGGCGAGCAGGGCGCGCACGCGGCGGTCGATCTCGTCGCGGATCGCGCGCACCCCGGTGTCGGAGGCCAGGGCCGGGTCGCCGACGACCCAGTCCTCGTAGCGCTTGCCGGGCAGGACCGGGCAGGTGTCGCCGCAGCCCATGGTGATGACGACGTCGGCGGCGCGGACGGCGTCGTCGGTCAGCGGCTTCGGGAACGCCTCCGCGTCGGCCTCGAGCTCGGCCAGCAGCGGGCGGACCCCGGGGTGCACCTCGCCGGCGGGTGCCGAGCCCGCGGACCGCACGACGACGGCGTCGCCGGCGTAGTGGTGCAGGAGCGCGGCGGCCAGCTGGGACCGTCCGGCGTTGGCGACGCACACGAAGAGGACCTGGGGGCGGTGCGGGGTCTGCGCCGCGGCCAGGGCGCGGGCGGCGTCGGTGAGGCGCTGCCGGGCGAACCGCTCGGTGTTGACCACCAGGTGCGACCGGACCGCGGAGGACCGCGCCAGGGCGGTGTAGGACTCGCGGACGACGGTCAGCACCGCCGCGGGGTCGCGGTCGGGGAACGCGGCGGCCAGCCGGTTCGCGATCCGGGTCAGGGCGGTCTCGGCGTCGGTCAGCCCGGTCAGCGGTGCGAGGCGCGCCGCCTCGGCCGCCGCGGGTGCGAACGAGTCCAGCAGGGTGGTGACGGCGCCGCGCAGCGCGGGCTGCACCCGGTAGTAGACCCAGGTCCCGCGCCGCTCGGAGGTCAGCAGCCCGACGTCCTTGAGCAGCTTCAGGTGGTGCGACACGGTCGGCTGGGAGACGTCGGCGACCGTCGCCAGGTCGCACACGCACGCCTCGCCGGTCGGGGAGGTCGCGATCAGCGACAGCATCCGCAGGCGCAGCGGGTCCCCGAGCACCTTGAGCGTGCCGGCGACCTGCGTCGCGGCGTCCAGGCCCATCGCGTGGTCGGCGGGCGAGGGCTGCGGGGCGCAGTCCTCGTCGGCGGCGGCGCGGGGTGTCGTCGTGGTCATGAGCGGACCTCCTGCGGTGCGGTGGTGGTGGCGGGACGAGCCGTTCCGGTGAACCAGCGCCGGCCGGCCCACAGGCTGACGTAGACGAGGCCGACCAGGACCGGGACCTCGATGAGCGGGCCGACGACCCCGGCCAGCGCCTGGCCGGAGGTGGCGCCGAACGTGCCGATCGCGACGGCGATCGCGAGCTCGAAGTTGTTGCCCGCCGCGGTGAAGGCCAGCGTGGTCGAGCGGGCGTACCCCAGGCCGAGGCTGCGGCCCGCGACCATGCCGACGCCCCACATCACGGCGAAGTACACGAGCAGGGGCAGCGCGATCCGCGCCACGTCCAGCGGCCGCGAGGTCACGGCGTCGCCCTGCAGCGCGAAGAGCAGCACGATCGTGAACAGCAGCCCGTAGAGCGCCCACGGCCCGATGCGCGGCACGAAGCGCTCCTCGTACCAGTCGCGCCCGCGGCTGCGCTCGCCGATCCACCGCGACGCGAACCCGGCGGCCAGCGGGACGCCGAGGAACACCAGCACGTTGACGGCGATCTGCCCGATCGAGACGTCCAGCCCGTCGGTGTCCAGGCCGAGCCAGCCCGGCAGCACGCCCAGGTAGAACCAGCCGAGCAGCGAGAACGCCACGACCTGGAACACCGAGTTGATCGCGACCAGCACCGCGGCCGCCTCGCGGTCCCCGCACGCGAGGTCGTTCCAGATGACGACCATCGCGATGCAGCGCGCCAGGCCCACGACGATCAGCCCGGTGCGGTACTCGGGCAGGTCGGGCAGGAAGACCCACGCCAGGGCGAACATCAGCGCCGGCCCGACCACCCAGTTCAGCGCGAGCGAGCTCACCAGGAGCCGCGTGTCACCGGTGACCGCGGCGACGCGGTCGTAGCGGACCTTGGCCAGCACCGGGTACATCATCACCAGCAGGCCGAGCGCGATCGGCAGGGAGATCCCGCCGACCTCCAGGTCGGCCAGCAGGTCGCCGAGCGCCGGGACGAACCGCCCGAGCGCGAGACCGCCGACCATGGCGAGGCCGATCCACGCCGGCAGCCACCGGTCGAGCGTCGACAGCCGGCCCCGCGTCGCCGTCAGGTCGGGCTGCGGCGCGCTCATCGGGTGGCCGCCGCGGTGGCGGTGAGGACGCGGACGCTCTGGTTCGACATGTCTCTATGTTGACACATGTCGATACAAGACGGAACCGGCGGGACGCGCGCGTGCGGAGCAGACGTGCGCAGGCCCGGGCGGTCAGTGCTCCCGGCGGTCAGCGCTCCCGCTGCGTGTACGCCGGCACCTGCTCGGCGTCCGCGACGGACGCCAGGGCGCGGACCTGCGCCCGGTCCACCTTGCCGGTGCCCGTCGTCGGCAGCTCCGCCACCAGCACGAGCCGCCGCGGCAGCTTGTGCCGGCCGATGACGCGCGCCGCGTGCTCCCGCAGCTCCGCCAGGTCCGGGACGGTGCCCGGCGCCGGGACGACGACGGCGGTGACCGTCTCGCCCCACACGTCGTCCGGCAGGCCGACGACCGCGCACGCCCCGACGCCCGGACCGCCCTCGAGCGCGGCCTCGACCTCGGCGGGGTGCACCTTCTCGCCGCCGGTGTTGATGACGTCGCCGATCCGGCCGCGGATGCGGTAGCTGCCGTCGGCGTCCCGGACCGCCACGTCACCGGTTCGCAGCCAGCCGGGCTCCGGGAACGCCCGCGCCGTCGCGTCGGGGTCGCGCCAGTAGCCGCTCGTGACCTGCGGCCCGGACACCCAGAGCTCCCCGGGGGCGCCGGGCTCGTCGACGTCGGCGCCCGTGGCCGGGTCGACGAGCCGCAGCCGGATGTGCGCGAGGGGCAGCCCGACGGTGGTGCCGCGGTCACGGACCCGGTCGCGCGGCACGCACGTGCACGCCGGCGCGGTCTCGGTCATGCCCCACGACTGCTGGAGCGGGACGCCGCGGTCGAGGAACCGGCGCAGCAGCGACCCGGGGAGCGGGGCGCCGCCGACCAGCGCCGTGCGCAGGCTGGTCAGGTCGAGGGAGTCGAACCACGGCGAGCGGGCCAGCGCCGCGTACATCGCCGGGACCCCGAACAGCGACGCGACGCGGTGGCGCGCGATGTCGTGCAGCACGTCATCGGCGTCGAAGGCCCGGCGGACGACCGCCCGGCCACCGGTGGCGAGCGTGCGGAGCGTGAGGCCGTTGAGCCCGCCGATGTGCGACATCGGGGCGACCGCCAGCGTCGTGCCGCCGCGGCCCGTCCGGAACGCGGCGTCCGCGCCGACGGCGCTCCACCACAGGTTGGCGTGCGTGAGGACGACGCCCTTGGGCCGGCCCGAGGAGCCGGAGGTGAACAGCAGCAGCGCGGCGTCGTCGGCGCGGGCCCCGCCGGTCGTGCCGGGGTCGTCGCCCGCGAGCAGCGCCGACCACCGCTGCCAGGAGCCGTCCACCGCGACCGGGGTGCCGGCGAGGGGGTCGTCGTCGACCTGCACGCGCACGACGTCCGGGCCGCCCCGCCAGGCCACCACGGCCTCGACGTGGGCCGGCTCGGCGACCACGGCGCGGGGCTCGCACCGGTCGAGCAGCACCGCGAGCTCGGCGGGTGCGCTGCGGAAGCCGAGCGGGACGGCCACCGCGCGCAGCGGTGCGCTCGCCAGGACGGTCAGCAGCAGCGAGACGCTGTTGCGGCCGACGTGCACCACCCGGTCGCCCGGCGCGACCCCGGCCCGGGCGAGCGCCGCCGCGAGCGTGCGGACCTGCCGCGCGAGGTCGCCGGCGGAGGTGGTCACCGTGCCGTAGACGAGGCTCGGCGTGGCGGGCTGGTGCGCAGCGACCTGCTCGAGCGCCGCGGCGGTGCTCAGGTCGACGTGCATCGGTCCTCCGGGTGCGGGACGGCCGGCCCGGCCC
>JACXUT010000044.1 GCA_014763765.1 Micrococcales bacterium | reverse complement strand
CGGCACGGGGACATCCTCACCCGGCGCGGGCGGTCCACGCCCCGACCCGTCGGGCGTGCCGCCCCGGTCCGAGGCGGCGCTCCGGCTACCGTGGCCTCGGCGGGGCGAGCGGGAGGAGCGGACATGGGCGTGCTGCGGCCGTCGGGCTCGCTGCCCGCGCGCGTGTACTGGACGCGCCGGCTCGTCGTGCTCCTCGCCCTGGTGGCCGTCGTCGTGCTCGTCGTGGTCGGCGTGCGGGCGCTCCTCGGCGGCGAGGACGACCCCGCGGCCGCCCCCGACCCCGGGTCCTCGACGGGGACGTCGGACGGGGGCACGGAGCCGAGCGCCCCGGGCACGCCCGCCTGCGAGCCGGCCGACCTCGGCCTGGAGCTGGTGGCCGACGCGACGTCGTACCCCGCCGGCGCGCTGCCCACCTTCACGGTGCGGCTGGTGAACGACGGAGAGGCGGCGTGCCTCGTCGACGCGGGCGAGGCCCAGCGGCAGATCCTCATCACGTCCGGGAGCGACCGGATCTGGGCGAGCACGGACTGCGCCTCCGACGAGGCGCTGCAGCTCCTGCTCGCGCCGGGCGAGCCCGACGAGCGGCAGGTCCAGTGGGACCGCAACCGGTCCGCCGAGGGCTGCGCGGGCGACCAGCCGGCCGCCCAGCCCGGCACCTACCAGGCCGTGCTCACGCTCGCGGGCGTCAGCACCGAGCCGGTGGTGTTCGGCCTGGAGTGAGCGGCGTCGCTAGACGTACCGCTCGAGGATGCTCGACTCCGCGAGCCGCGACAGCCCCTCGCGCACGGCGCGCGCCCGCTGCTCGCCGACGCCGTCGACGGCCATGAGGTCGTCGATGTTCGCGGCCAGCAGCTTCTGCAGCCCGCTGAAGTGGCCCACGAGCCGGTCGACGATCGCCGCCGGGAGGCGCGGCACCTTCGACATCAGGCGGTAGCCGCGCGGACCGGTCGCCGCGTCGAGCATCTCGACGCCCGACGGCAGGCCCAGCACCCGGGCGATCAGCGCGAGGTCGAGCAGCTCGGTGGAGTCGAGGGCCGCGAGCGCCGTCTGGATGACCTCGGCGTCCCGCCGGCTGGAGTCCAGGTAGTCGCGGATCACCAGCTCGCTGTCCGAGCCGATGCCGCCGGTCAGCTCGTCGAGCTGGAGCGACAGCAGGCGCCCGTCGGTGCCGAGCTCGACCACGTAGCCGGCGATCTCCTCGGAGATCCGGCGGACCATCTCCTGGCGCTGCACGACCACGCACACGTCGCGGACGGTGACGAGGTCCTCGATCTCGAGGGCGGACAGCGTGCCGCTGACCTCGTCGAGCCGGGACTTGTACCGCTCGAGCGTGGCGAGGGCCTGGTTCGCGCGCGACAGGATCGCGTCCGCGTTCTCCAGGACGTGGCGCTGCTCGCCGACGTACAGCGCGATGATCCGCATGGACGCGGACACCGAGATGACGGGCAGGCCGGTCTGCTTGGCGACCCGCTCGGCCGTGCGGTGGCGCGTGCCGGACTCGGAGGTCGAGATGGTCGGGTCGGGCAGCAGCTGCACGGCGGCCCGCACGATGCGCGCCGTGCCGGGGTCCATGACGATCGCGCCGTCCATCTTGGCGAGCTCGCGCAGCCGGGTGGCGGAGAACTCCACGTCGAGCTCGAACCCGCCGGACGAGATGCTCTCGACTGTCGCGTCGCGGCCGAGCACGATGAGCGCGCCCGTGCGGCCGCGCAGGATCCGCTCCAGGCCGTCGCGCAGCTCCGTGCCGGGGGCGACCGCGGCCAGCGTGTGCCGCAGGAGGTCGTCCGGCGGGGTGGTCGTGGGCACGGCGCGATCCTACGGGGAGGGTGGCCGGTGCGCGGGGACCCGCCCGGCCCGCGGACGTTGCGATGAGGTCACGGCCGGGGCGGGCGTGTCGGTGGCGGCGGCTAGCGTGGCGCGCGTGACCACCACCACCTCCGCCCGGGCCGCGCGCCCCGCGTTCCGCTGCGCGGAGTGCGGCTGGACCACCTCCAAGTGGGTCGGGCGGTGCGGGGAGTGCCAGACGTGGGGCTCGGTCTCCGAGGACACCGGGCCCGGCGGCGCGGCGCCGAGGACGGCGGTGCAGGTGCCGGTGCGCGGCGCGGCGCGGCCCATCGCGGAGATCGACGTCGAGGCGAGCCGGTCGCGGCCGACCGGGGTGGGGGAGCTGGACCGCGTGCTGGGCGGGGGTCTCGTCCCGGGCGCGGTGGTGCTGCTCGCGGGCGAGCCGGGCGTCGGCAAGTCGACGCTGCTGCTCGACGTCGCGAGCCGGGTGGCGACCGGCGGCCGGACCGTGCTCTACGTGACGGGGGAGGAGTCGGCCGGCCAGGTGCGGCTGCGCGCGGAGCGGATCGGCGCGCTGGCGAGCACCCTGCTGCTCACGTCCGAGACCGACCTCGGGACGATCCTGGGCCACCTCGCGCAGACCGAGCCGGACCTGCTGGTGCTCGACTCCGTGCAGACGGTCGCGTCGGCCGCCGTGGAGGGCTCGCCCGGCGGGGTGGCGCAGGTGCGGGAGGTGGCCGCCTCGCTCATCGCCGCCGCCAAGGAGCGCGCCCTGCCGGTGGTGCTCGTGGGGCACGTGACGAAGGACGGCGCGGTGGCCGGCCCGCGCACGCTCGAGCACCTCGTCGACGTCGTGTGCCAGTTCGAGGGCGACCGGCACTCCCGCCTGCGGCTGCTGCGCGCCACCAAGAACCGGTTCGGCCCCACGGACGAGGTCGGGTGCTTCGACCTCACCGAGACGGGCATCGTCGGGCTCGCGGACCCGTCGGGGCTGTTCGTCTCCCACGAGCGGCACCACGTCCCGGGCACGTGCGTCACCGTGACCCTGGAGGGGCGGCGCCCGCTCGCCACGGAGGTGCAGGCGCTCGTCGCGCCGAGCATGCTCGCGAACCCCCGCCGCACGACCAGCGGGGTCGACGGCTCGCGGCTCGCGATGGTGCTGGCGGTGCTCCAGCGCCGGGCGGGCCTGCGCGTCGCCGACCAGGACGTGTACGTGTCGACCGTGGGAGGGGCGCGCGTCGTCGAGCCGTCGGCCGACCTGGCGCTCGCGCTCGCGACCGTCAGCAGCCGGGAGAACGTGGCGCTGCCGCCGCGGTTCGTCGCGATCGGCGAGGTCGGCCTGGCGGGGGAGATCCGCGCGGTGACCGGCACGGCCCGCCGGCTGGCCGAGGCCGCCCGGCTGGGGTTCACGCACGCGGTGGTGCCCGCCGGGTCGGTGGAGCCCGCGCAGGTGCCCGACGGCATGCGCGTCGCGCAGGCGGCCGACCTGGCGGAGGCGGTGCGGCTCACGCGACCGGACGCCGTGCGGGGACGCGGGAGCCGGACGGACGCGGGCGCCGCCCCGGACGCGGGCGCCGCCCCGGACGCGGAGGGCTGACCGCCCCGTGACGCACGGACGAGGGGTCCGACACCGTCGCCTCGCCGGACAGTAGGCTGCCGCGGAACCTCCGGACGGCCGCCGCGGCGGCGTCCGGGACGAGCGGAGCGGCAGGAGCACGGGCATGAGCGACACCGACGGCCGGGAGCCGCACGCGGGCGACGCGTCGCGGGCGGGCGACGGCGGGGTCCGGTGGCCCTCCCTGTCGGACGGCGGCTCCGCGCAGGAGGGTGGCTCCCCGACGGCGCGGCGCTCCCGCAGGGCGGCGCACGCCGGCGACGGCGACCCCGCCCCGACCCCGGCGGCCTCCACCCCGGCGGGCGCCGACCCGCGTCCGGCCAGCGGTGCGCACGCCGCGGTGCCGGCCGCGACGCCCCCGGCGTCCGGGACCGGCTCCGCGTCCCCGGCCGGCGCGGGCCGGCCGTCCGGTACCCCGGAGGCCCCCGCCGGCGACGGGGCGGACGACGCCCCGGCCCGGTCCGGGCGACGTCGGGCCCTGGTGATCGGCGCCGTCGTCGCGGGCGTCGTGCTCGTCGGCGGCGGGATCGCCGCGGCCCTGCTGCTGGGCGGCGGTGACGACGAGCCCGCGGCCGGGCCCGCGCCCGTCGTCACGCTGCCGTCGCCGACCACCACCCAGACGCCGGTCGCCCGCGAGGCCGACACCCCGTTCGCCGCCGCGCTGCCCACCACGCTGCTGCAGTACGCGCTCACGGAGTCCGCCCCGGACGACGAGTGGCTCGGTGCCGACGCCCTCGAGGCGTGGTCGGAGACGTACTCCGACGGCGGGTCCGGGACGGTCACCGTGCGGGCGGGCCAGTGGGAGACGGCCGAGGAGGCCGCCGCCGTGCTGGCCGGCCTCCGGGACGCCCTCCCGGCCGGCGCCGACGACGCGTCCGGCGACGACGCGACGGCCACCGCCCCGGCGACGGACGCCCCGTCGGCCGGTGCGACCGGCGGCGGTCCCGCCGTGCTCCTGGCGGACGACGTCGTCGTCGACGGGGAGCCGGTGGGCGAGGTCACGGTCGTCGACGCCGGCGACGGCACCGGCGTGGCGGTGTGGAGCAACGGGACGGCGGTGTTCCGGCTCACCGGACCGGCCGCCGACATCAGCAACCTGTACGCGGCCTACCCGCTCTGACCGCGCGCCGCCGCCCGGGTCACGGGGTGGCGGGGCCGCTCCGCGCGCCGGGGCCGGGCAGCCGCACCGTGAAGGTCGTCCGCCCGGGAGTGCCGTCGACCTCGATGGCTCCGCCGTGCGCCGCGACGACGGCGTGCACGATCGCGAGGCCCAGGCCCGTGGAGCCGGCGGCACGGTTCCGTGACGCGTCCCCGCGGGCGAACCGCTCGAACAACCGGGAGCGCAGCGGCTCGGGGATGCCGGGACCGTCGTCGGCCACGCGCAGCAGGACGTCGTCGCCGTCCGCCGTCACGGACACGACGACGGTGGTGCCGGCGGGTGTGTGCACCCGGGCGTTCGAGAGCAGGTTGACCAGGACCTGACGCAGCCGGTGCTCGTCGCCGAGCACCACGGCGCCGGGCTGGTCCGCGTCGTCGTCCCGGGGGTCGTCGGCGCCGCCCAGGTCGAGCCGCCACACGTGGTCGGGGCCCGCGACGTGTGCGTCGGCGACCGCGTCCACGGCGAGCGCCGCGAGGTCGACCTCCCCGACGTCCAGGTCGCGGCCGGCGTCGAGCCGCGCGAGCAGCAGCATGTCCTCGACCAGGCCGGTCATGCGCCGCGCCTCGGACTCGACGCGGTGCATCGCCCGCACGGCGTCGTCCGGCAGGTCGTCCGGCAGGCGCCGCACGAGCTCGGCGTAGCCCCGGATGGAGGCCAGCGGGGTGCGCAGCTCGTGGCTGGCGTCGGCGACGAACCGGCGGACCTGCGTCTCGGACTCGTGCCGTGCGGCGAGC
The DNA here is from genome assembly GCA_014763765.1 of Micrococcales bacterium. Classification (GTDB taxonomy): domain Bacteria; phylum Actinomycetota; class Actinomycetes; order Actinomycetales; family Cellulomonadaceae; genus Cellulomonas. The sequence goes on along the minus strand of JACXUT010000044.1, from coordinate 16,512 downwards.
GCCGACTCGACGTGGCCGAGCATCCGGTTGAGCGCGGCGCCGACCTGGCCGACCTCGGTGGCCGGGTCGGTGTCGCGCTCGGGCACGCGCTCGCGGATGTCGACCTCGCCGCGCGACAGCGGCATCTCGGACACCCGCGCGGCGGTCGCGGCCACCCGGTCCAGGGGCCGCAGCTCCCGGCGCACCAGCACCGTGGCGGTCGCGGCGGCGAGCAGCAGCGCGACGGCGGCGACGGCCAGCTCGACGACCACGTAGCGGTCCACGGTGGCGGTCACGGACTCCAGCGGCAGGGCGGTGACGGAGGTGTCGCCGCCCTCCGTGACCACCGCGACGACGCGGTACTCCCCGAGGTCGGGCAGCACGACGGTGTCCACGGTGCCGTCGGGCGTGAGGTCCAGCAGGGCGTCGGTCTGGGCGTCCGTCAGCGGGCGGATCGTCCCGGAGTCGTCCAGGTAGCCCGCCTGGAGGGCGGAGGCGTCGGCGCGCTGGAACAGGACCACGGTGCCGACGTCCTGCCCGGGCAGGCCGAACGCCGGGGGCACGTCGTCGTCCTCCCCCTCGGGCAGGGGTGTGGGGCGCGTGGCGTCGTCGGAGGGCGTGGAGCCGCCGTCCCCGAGGTCGTCCGCGCGGTCGCCGCCGAGCCGGCCCGGTGCGGCGGCGGCGCGGCTGCTCGCGGACTCGAGCCGGTCGTCGATCTGCTGGACCAGGGTCGAGCGCAGCGCGAGGGTGGACACGAGGCCCATGACCGCGGCGACCACCGCGAGCAGCGCGACGACGACCACCACGAGCCGCCGGCGGAGCGTCCACCGGGACCGCGCCGGCGCGGCCGTCACGGGGCGGGCTTGAGCACGTACCCGACGCCCCGGAGCGTGTGGAGCATCGGCTCGCGCCCCTTGTCGATCTTGCGGCGCAGGTAGGACACGTAGAGCTCGACGATGTTGGCCTGGCCGCCGAAGTCGTACTGCCACACGCGGTCGAGGATCTGCGCCTTCGACAGCACGCGCCGCGGGTTGCGCATGAAGTAGCGCAGCAGCTCGAACTCCGTCGCGGTGAGCCGGATGTCGTCGCCGCCGCGGGACACCTCGTGCGAGTCCTCGTCCATGCGCAGGTCGCCGACGACCAGGACGGCCTCCTCGCGGTCGGCCACGGCCCCGGCCCGGCGCAGCAGCGCGCGCAGCCGGGCGACGACCTCCTCGAGGCTGAACGGCTTCGTGACGTAGTCATCGCCGCCGGCGGTGAGCCCGGCGATGCGGTCCTCGACGGCGTCCTTCGCGGTGAGGAACAGCACGGGGACCGTGGGGTGGGTCGCGCGGATGCGGCGCAGCACCTCCAGGCCGGACAGGTCGGGCAGCATGACGTCGAGCAGGATGACGTCGGGGTCGAACGTCTTGGCCTGCTTGACGGCGCCGTGGCCGGTCAGGGCGTGCTCGACGGACCAGCCCTCGTAGCGCAGCGCCGTCGCGAGGAGCTCCGCCAGGGTGGGCTCGTCGTCGACGACGAGGGCGCGGACCGGCTGGCCGTCCGCTCGGGTGAGGGCGTCGCGCTGCAGGGTCGAGGTCGTCATGCGGCCGAGCATGGTGCCGCCACCTGGGCCCCACCTGCCGCGCGCCTGTGAGCTACCTGAGCATCGGCGGAGGTCAGTCCTCCTCGATCACCGACAGCACGTTGCCGGACGGGTCGGTGAACCAGGCGATGAGCGGACCGCCGCCGCGGAACACGCCGTCCTCGTCGGTCTGCACGGGGGTGCCCTCGTAGCGCTCGAACTGCACGCCACGCCCCCGCAGCTCGGCCACCGCCGCCGGCACGTCCGGCACCGGGAAGTTGAGCACCGTGTACCCGGCCGGCGCGTGGGCGTCGCCCTTCGGGTACAGCAGCACGTCGCGGCCGCCGGCCAGGTGCAGCCACAGCATCCCGTCCCGCTCCTGCGCGTCGAGGCCGAGCACGTCCGCGTAGAACGCCCGGGCGGCGGGCACGTCCGCCACCGAGTACCCGCTGAAGCCCTTGCTGAGGTCGAGCACGGCAGCCTCCTCGTCGTCGTGCGTCCCGGTCCCAGCGTGGACCCTGCGGGCGCCCGCGGGAAGCCCTCGCGCCCCGCGCCCTGCGACGGCGCCCCGTTGGCGACCCCGGCGGGGCTGGTGGAGGAATCGTGCGCGTGCACGACCCGCGCGGCGCGGCGTGGGTGCCCTCCCCTACCGTGGACGGGTGTCCCGCCCCGCCACCGCCGTGCCGCCCGCACGCCCCGAGCCCGAGCCGCTCGCGCCCGTCCGCGGCGCCCGGGGCCCGGCCGTGGGCCGCGCCCTGGTCGCGCTGCTCGTGGCGCTGGTCGCGAGCGCGGGCATCGGCGTCACCTGGGCCGTCTTCGTCGGGACGGAGCACGGCCAGGCGGTGGACCAGGCGTCGCTCGACGGCGCGCACATCGGGCAGAACCGGCTCTGGGAGGTCGCGGGGCCGGTGCTCGACGTCGTGTCGGTGGGCTTCATCGCCGCCGCCGTCCTCGGGTGCGCCGCGATCGCGGTCGTGCGGCGGCGCTGGGGCCTCGCCGTGGTGGCGGCGGTCGTGCTCGGCGGCGCCAACCTGACGACGCGGGTGCTCAAGGTCCTGGTGCTCGACCGCCCCGAGCTCGGGCACGGACCGGAGTTCAACACGCTGCCGAGCGGCCACACCACCGCCGCCGCCTCCGTGGCCGCCGCCCTGCTGCTGGTGGTGCCGCCGCGCGTCCGGCCCTGGGTGGCGGTGCTCGGCGCCGGCTACGCGGGTGCGACCGGGGTGAGCACCCTCGTGGGGCAGTGGCACCGGCCGTCGGACGTCGTCGCCGGGCTGCTCGTCGTGCTCGCGTGGGGCGCGGTGGGGTGCGCGCTGCTCGCGCTCGGCGGGGAGCCCGCGGGGGAGCGGACCCCGCCGACCGCGGCCGTGCGCACCGTGACAGCCGGGACGCGGGGACCCGTCGCGGCGGACCGCGCGGCCACCTCGGTCGCGCTCGCGCTGCTCGGTGCCGTCGCCGTCGTCGCGGGGGCCCTCGCCGTGGTGGCGCTGCGCCGCACGTGGCTGTCCGCCGACCCGGTGGGCGGCCGCGCGGAGCTGCTGACGTCCTACGGCGGCGGCGCCCTGGGGATCGTCGCGGTCGCGGCCGCGTCGTCGGCCGTGCTGCTCGTGCTGCGCCGGGCGGCGACCGCGGGATCGGCCGGTGCAGGACGGACGTCGTAGAGTTCCCCCGCACGGGGGGTGGCATCCTGTCGTCGCCCGACCGGACCGGACCTGAGCACCGGAGCCGGCCGCCGCAGCGGGGGCACGGTGGGGCACGGTCGCCCCGGGAGCCCGGCACCGCGCCGGGCACCGGGCAGTTCTGAGGAAGCAGGAGCGCATGTCGTCACGTCGCAAGCTGGTCATCGTGGAGTCGCCCGCCAAGGCGCGCACGATCGCCGGGTACCTCGGCGACGAGTACGAGGTCGAGGCGAGCGTCGGGCACATCCGTGACCTGCCGCAGCCCAGCGAGCTGCCCGCGGACATGAAGAAGGGGCCCTTCGGGAAGTTCGCCGTCGACGTCGACAACGGCTTCGAGCCCTACTACGTGGTCGACTCCGACAAGAAGAAGAAGGTCGCCGAGCTCAAGCGCCTGCTCAAGGAGTCCGACGAGCTCTACCTCGCCACCGACGAGGACCGCGAGGGCGAGGCCATCGCGTGGCACCTGCTGCAGGAGCTCAAGCCCAAGGTCCCGGTCAAGCGCATGGTGTTCCACGAGATCACCCGGGAGGCCATCGCCCGCGCGCTGGAGAACACCCGCGAGCTCGACGACCGGCTGGTGGACGCCCAGGAGACCCGGCGCATCCTCGACCGGCTGTACGGGTACGAGGTCAGCCCGGTCCTGTGGCGCAAGGTCCGCCAGGGCCTGTCGGCCGGTCGCGTGCAGTCGGTCGCGACGCGCCTGGTGGTCGAGCGGGAGCGCGAGCGCATGGCGTTCGTCGCGGCGGACTACTGGGACCTGACGGCGACGTTCGCGGTGCAGGACGCCGCGGAGCCGACGTTCGACGCCCGGCTGGTGCAGCTCGGCGAGCGGCGTGTGGCGACGGGGCGCGACTTCGGCGACGACGGCGTGCTGCGGGGCAGCGGTGCGAGCCGTCCCGTGCACCTCGACGAGACCGCGGCGCGGGCGTGGGTGACGGCCCTCGACGGCGCGGCGTTCGGCGTGCGGTCGCTCGAGACCAAGCCGTACACCCGCCGCCCGGCGGCGCCGTTCACGACGTCGACGCTGCAGCAGGAGGCGAGCCGCAAGCTGCGCATGGCCTCCCGGCAGACGATGCGCACCGCGCAGTCGCTGTACGAGAACGGCTACATCACCTACATGCGGACCGACTCGCCGACGCTGAGCACGCAGGCGGTGGACGCCGCGCGGCGCCAGGCGGCCGAGCTGTACGGCGCCGACCACGTGCCCGACAAGCCGCGCGTGTACGCCTCGAAGGCGAAGGGCGCGCAGGAGGCGCACGAGGCGATCCGTCCCGCCGGCGACGACTTCCGCACGCCCGCCCAGGTGGCCGGGGAGCTGTCCGGCGACCAGTTCCGCCTGTACGAGCTCATCTGGAAGCGCACCGTGGCGTCGCAGATGGCGGACGCGCGCGGCTCGACGGCCTCGGTGCGGATCGCCGCGACCGTCCCCGCGCCCGCGGCCTCCGGGGGGCCCGACGCGGGCGCGCCGACCGACGCCGTGTTCGCGGCCTCCGGCACCGTCATCACGTTCCGCGGGTTCCTCGCGGCGTACGAGGAGGGGCGGGACGTCGAGCGGTACGCGGCGGACGCCGAGGGCGGCGAGAAGGGCGGCGCCCGGGAGACCCGGCTGCCGCAGATGGCCGAGGGCGACCCGGTCACCGCCTCCGACCTCACCGCCGACGGCCACCGCACCTCGCCGCCGCCGCGCTACACCGAGGCGAGCCTGGTCAAGGCCCTGGAGGAGCGCGGCATCGGCCGGCCCTCCACGTACGCGGCGACGATCTCCGTCATCCAGGACCGCGGCTACGTGACGTCCCGCGGCCAGGCGCTCGTGCCGAGCTGGCTGGCGTTCGCCGTCACGCGGCTGCTCGAGGAGAACTTCGACCGGCTCGTCGACTACGACTTCACCGCCTCGATGGAGGAGGACCTCGACGCCATCGCGGCGGGGCAGAAGGACCGCGTCGACTGGCTGACGCGGTTCTACTTCGGCTCGGCCGCGGCCGAGGGCCCGGACGGGGACGGCCTGCGCGAGCTCGTCGCCAACCTCGGGGAGATCGACGCCCGCGAGGTGAACTCGATCGACATCGGCGAGGGCATCACGCTGCGCGTGGGCCGCTACGGCCCGTACATCGAGGACTCCGCCGGCGAGCCCGGCCCGGACGGCACCCCGCGGCGCGCGTCGGTGCCGGACGACCTGGCGCCGGACGAGCTGACCGTCGAGAAGGCCCGCGAGCTGCTCGAGACCCAGCCGGAGGGCGACCTGGTGCTGGGCGCCGACCCGGTGACGGGGCACACGGTCGTGGCGAGGAACGGCCGCTACGGCCCGTACGTGACGGAGCTGCTGCCCGAGCCGGAGCTCGACCCCGGGCTGTCCGCCGCCGCGCGCAAGAAGGCGCTCGCGGCGCTGCCGAAGCCGCGCACGGGCTCGCTGCTGAAGTCGCAGTCGCTGCAGACGATCACGCTCGACGAGGCGCTGCAGCTGCTGAGCCTGCCGCGCGTCGTGGGCACCGACCCGGAGACCGGGCTGGAGATCACCGCGCAGAACGGCCGGTACGGGCCGTACCTCAAGCGCGGCACCGACTCCCGCACGCTGCCGTCCGAGGAGGCGATCTTCACCACCACGCTCGACGAGGCGCTGGCGATCTACGCGCAGCCCAAGCGCGGGCGCGGCGCGACGGCCACCCCGCCGCTGCGGGAGCTGGGCGACGACCCGACCTCGGGCAAGCCGATCGTGGTGAAGGACGGCCGGTTCGGGGCGTACGTCACCGACGGCGAGACGAACCGCACGCTGCCGCGGGACGTGACGCCGGAGTCGATCACGCCCGAGCAGGCGGTCGAGCTGCTCGCCGAGAAGCGCGCGCAGGCGCCGAAGAAGAAGCCGGCCCGCAAGGCGGCCCCGCGCGCGAAGGCGGCGTCGAAGAAGTAGCCGGGCGGTCCCGTGGGTGCTACGCGGTGACCAGCTCCGTCCCGGTCGTGTCGTGGTCGGCCATCCGCACGCTGCGGATGGCCGGCTCGTCGTAGGTGTTCCAGTAGTAGGTGCCGGTGCGCGCCGAGAACAGCCCGGTGTAGATCGTCTTCTCGAACTCCCCGCTGTCCATCGCGGCGGCACCGTCCACCATCGCGACCTGCTGGAGCGTGTGGAACGCGCGGCTGACGTTGGCCTCCTCGCCGTCCTGCTCGGGGTAGTGCGCGTGGACGTACGCCGCCCGCACGAACCGGGACGTCGAGGAGTAGTCGCCGGGGATGCCGCGCATGGACGACCCGGAGCCGAACGGCACGAGGTGCGCCCGGCGGAGCACGGTCTCCCCGGGGAACTCGGGGGACGTGTTGAGGTAGTTGCGCAGGTTCTCGTGGTGCCAGCCGAAGCCGGGCTGGTTCGTCAGCACGTCGACGTCGTCGTCGTGCACGTGCAGGCCGTCCGCCGTCTGCTCCACGACGACCGCGCGGTCCGCGTCGCCGATGATCCAGTGCAGCATCGAGCTCGGGAACCGCTCGCTGACGGGCCGGTCCACGATCACGACGTCCTGGAGCGCCGCGGCGACCTCGTCCACCGTGGCGAACTGCGAGGCCACCCAGAGCGGGAGCTCGAACGCTGCGACGTTCGTCGCGCCGTCCACCGGGCCCGGTGCGTACGAGGCGTACCCCGGGAAGTTCAGGCCGGCCACCGCGAGGCCGGCGTCGTTGCCGCAGTCGAAGTAGAGCGGCACGCCCGCCTCCACGATGCCCGTGCCGATGACCGCGTGGCGGATCTCGGGCACCGCGCCGAAGGGCGAGCGGGGAGCGTACCCCGTCGGGGTCAGGACGACCCCCTCGCCGTAGCCGCTGGTCCAGTCGAGGTTGCGGGCGAGGTAGAGGTGACCGTCGCCGTCCGTGAACCTGATCCCTGTGCACATCTCGTGGCCCCCTGTCCGGTGCGCCCGGCCGCCGGGTGCCGCGTCGTCGGTGGCGCGGCGCGGCCGGGTCCGCCTCCCCAGCATGTGCCTCCCGGCACCGGTCCGCGCGGCGGGGGGCTACGCCTCCCAGACCGCCCAGCCGCGGCCGGCGACGCCACTCGCGCCGGGTGCGCCCTCGGACGCGACGGGCCGCGCCCCGGCGGGCGGCGCGAACGGCCACTCCTCGTCATCGAGGTTCAGGGCGACGAGCAGGGCCGCGGACCCGTCGGCGGCCCGCGACTCGTACGCCAGGCGGGTGCCGGTGACCTCGACGACGTGGGTGCGGGCGGTGTGGAGCCAGGGGTGCCGGCGCCGCAGGCCGATCAGCGCGGCGTGCCGGTCGTGCGCGGGGCGGCCGTCCGGGGCGACGTCGGGCCCCGCGAGGTCCTCCGGCGCCGGCGGGTACGGCGGGCGGACCGCGTCGTCGCCGCCGGCGCGGTCCTCCTTCACGCCGCGGTACGCCTGCTCGTCGCCGTAGTAGACGGCCGGGGTGCCGCCGACGGTCATGAGCACCACGAGCGCGTGGCCCGCGAGCGTCGCGTCGCCGACCCGGCTGGCGATGCGCGTGACGTCGTGGTTGCCGACGAACGTGTATGGCACGAACGCGTCGAGGAACGCGTCGTGCCGGCCGAGCGTCCACGCGAGCTCGTGCCAGTTGCGGTCGACGACGGAGGACCAGATCGCCTTCCACAGCTCGTACTGCGTCACCGAGTCGACCCCGGACTCCGCGACGAACCCGGGGTAGTCGCCGTGGATGACCTCGCCCATCAGGTACGCGTCCGGGTGGGCGGCCCGCACCCGGTCGGTGACCTGCCGCCAGAAGGCCGTCGGCACCGCGTAGGCCGCGTCGAGGCGCCAGCCGTCCGCCCCGGCGTCCAGCCAGTGGGTCATGACGTCGGCGACCAGGTCGACGACGCGGGGCGAGTCGTGGTTCAGCGTGACGAGGGAGCGGTGGCCCTCGAAGCAGTCCCAGTCCGGCTCGCCGTCGGTCCAGCGGATGCGGAACAGCTCCGCCTCCGGGGACCCCGGGCCGCCCGCCAGCGCGGCGCGGAACAGCGGGTGCCGGTCGCCGACGTGGTTGAAGACGCCGTCCAGCAGCACGCGCACGCCGCGGTCGTGCGCCGCCGCGAGCAGGTGGTCGAGGTCGGCCCGGTCGCCGAGCCGGGGGTCGACGCGCAGGTGGTCGACGGTGTCGTAGCCGTGCGTGGCGGAGGCGAACACGGGGCCCAGCGCGAGGCCGTTCAGCCCCAGGTCGACCAGGTAGTCCAGCCAGCGCTCGACGTGCGCGAGGCGGTGCGTGACCGGCGTGGCGGTGTCCGCCGCCGGCTCGGCGCCCGTGAAGCCCAGCGGGTAGACGTGCCACCACAGGGCGTGCTCCACCCACGCGGGCGCCATCGTGCCTCCTTCGTCCGTCCCCGTGCAGACTCGCAGGCCCGCGGCCCGGTGTCACCTCGGCGGCCGGGGCGCCGGGACGGGCGGCCGCCCGGGCTCCGTCGCCCCGGGCGGGTCCGGCGGGGGCGCCGCGGGCCCGCCCGGGGCGGCCCTCAGTGCGCCCGGTGCGGCACCGGCTCGGGCAGCCCGGCGTCGGCCCGCACACCGCGCGAGAAGCCCTCGATCGAGCGCAGGGCGTCCACCAGGTCCGGCACCCGCACCGTGAACGGCATGGCGTGGATCGTCTCGCCCTCGGCGGTGGCGGCCTGCGCCACGCGCGTGAGGTCGTCGACGTCGTCGGGGGACAGCCCCACCTCGGTGAGGGTGTTCGGCAGGCCGACGCGCGTCGTGAACTCGACGAAGTCCCGGATCTCCTGGACCGGCGCCCCCTCGAGCACGAGCTGCGTCACCGAGCCGATGTTGACCTTCTGCCCGTGCGTGAGGCCGTGCGTCTGCGGCGCGGCGGTGAGGCCGTTGTGGATCGCGTGCGCCGCGGCGAGGCCGCCCGACTCGAACCCGAGCCCCGACAGCAGCGTGTTCGCCTCGACGACCTTCTCGACCGACGGCGTCACGAGGTGGTCCCGCACGGCGGCGACCGCCGGCAGCGCGTGCTCCCAGAGGATGTCCCACGACAGGCGGGCCAGCGCCGTGCCGGTCGCCGTCGGCAGCCCGCCGGCCATCGTCGTGGCGTCGGTGCGCGCGACGGCGCGCGCCTCGATCCACGTGGCGAGCGCGTCGCCGACGCCCGCGACGAGGAAGCGCGCCGGGGCGTTGGCCACGAGCTGCGTGTCGACCAGCACCAGGTCGGGGTTGCGCGGGAAGAACCGGTACTCCTCGAACGCGCCGCCCTCGTCGTAGATGACCGACAGCGCGGAGCAGGGCGCGTCCGTCGAGGCGAGGGTCGGCACGGACACCCACCGGATGCCGGTGAGGAAGCCCGCCGCCTTCACCGCGTCGAGCGTCGAGCCGCCGCCGACGCCCACCACCACGTCGGCGCCCGTCTCCCGGATGCGGGCCGCGATGCCGTCGACGGCCGCCGCGGTCGCGTACACCCCGAAGCCGTCGCGCGTCAGCGGCAGCCCCGCCGCCTCGAGCGACCGCGAGACGGCCTCGCCGACGAACGACCACACGGTGTCGTCGGCGACGACGAGCGGCGTGCGGCCGATGGGCTCGACCAGCTCCCCGAGGCGCTCGATCGCGCCGCGCCCCTGCGCGTAGCGGCCGGGGCTGATCATCGTGCGGACGGGCAGGTGGTCCAGGGTTGCGGACACGGCTCCTCCTCGGGTCGTGCGCCGGCGGGAGGGCCGTCGTGCCGGCCCGGGGGCTCCACCGACACGTCCACCGTACGGACGCGGCCCGGCGGCGGCACGGGGACGTCGGTCCCGACCTGGGAGGCCGGACGCTACTGTCGCGGGCATGACACTCGTCGAAGACCCGCGCACCGCGCCGCCGATCCGATGGGGGATCCTCGGCGCCGGCAACATCGCCGGCGCGTTCGCCGCCGCCGTCCGCTCCGCCACCCGGGCCCAGCTCGTGGCCGTCGGCTCCCGGGACCGCGTGAAGGCCGAGCGGTTCGCCACGCAGCACGGCATCCCGACGACGCACGTCGGCTACCGGGACCTGGTCGAGGACCCGCAGGTGGACGCCGTGTACGTCGCCACCCCGCACTCCGAGCACCGCGAGCACGCGCTGCTGGCGATCGCCGCCGGCAAGCACGTGCTGGTCGAGAAGGCGTTCACCCGCAACGCCGCCGAGGCCGAGGAGGTGCTGTCGGCCGCGCGCGCCGCGGGCGTGTTCGTCATGGAGGCGATGTGGACGCGGTTCCTGCCGCACGTCGCCGCGCTGCACCAGGTGATCGACTCCGGCGAGATCGGCGAGGTCGTGACGCTGCAGGCCGACCACGGCCAGTACTTCGCGTTCGACCCGGCGAGCCGCCTGTACGACCCGGCGCTCGCGGGCGGGGCGCTGCTGGACCTCGGCGTCTACCCGGTGTCGTTCGCGCACGACCTGCTGGGCGTCCCGGACTCCGTGCGGGCGGTGGGCACGCTCACCGCGACCGGCGTCGACGGCCAGATCGGCATGGTCCTGCAGTACGGGGAGCGCACGCAGGCGGTGCTGCACACCACGCTGTGGGCGAAGACGCCGACCACGGCCGCGATCACCGGCACGGAGGGCAGCATCGTCGTCGAGGGCTCGTTCTACGCGCCGACGTCGTTCCGGGTGCAGCGCCGCGACGGGCGGACCTGGCAGTTCAGCCAGCCGACGCCGCACGGGCTGCAGTTCGAGGCCGCCGAGGTGGCGCGCCGCGTCGCGGAGGGCGCCACGGAGAGCCCGCGCATGTCGTGGGCGGGCACGCTGGCCGTCCTGCGCACCATGGACGAGGTGCGCGCGCAGGTCGGGGTGGCCTACCCCGGCGAGTGAGGCGCCGCGGCCCCCGCTGCCCCGTCGTCGAGCCCCGGTCCCGGGCAGGCGCCCGCCGGGCCCGTCGACGGCGTCGTGCCCGGCGGGCTCTTCGTGTCGTTCGAGGGCGGCGACGGCGTCGGCAAGTCCACGCAGTCCCGGCTGCTGGGCGAGTGGCTCGAGGGCCTGGGGCTCACCGTCGTGCTGACCCGGGAGCCGGGCGGCACGGAGCTGGGCCGGGTGCTGCGCCGCGAGGTGCTGCACGGCGGGCACGTCGACCCGCGCACCGAGGCGCTGCTGTACGCGGCCGACCGCGCCCACCACGTCGCCTCGCTGGTCCGGCCCGCGCTCGAGGCCGGGCAGGTCGTGGTGACCGACCGCTACCTCGACTCGTCCGTGGCGTACCAGGGCACTGGGCGGGACCTCGGCGCGGACGAGGTGGAGCGGCTCTCGCTCTGGGCGACGGGCGGCCTGCTGCCCCGGCTGACCGTGCTGCTCGACCTCGACCCCGCGGCGGGTCTGCGCCGGCTGCACGCGCGGCCCGACCGGCCGGACCGGCTGGAGAGCGCGGGGGACGACTTCCACCGCCGCACCCGCGAGGCGTTCCTGGCGCGGGCGGCGGCCGACCCCGGCCGCTGGCTCGTGCTCGACGCGGACCGGCCGGTCGAGGCGATCGCGGCGGACGTCCGCGCCCGGGTCGCGGCGCTGCTCGGCGTGCCGGCGCCCGCGGCCGAGGTGGCGCCGTGACGACCGTGTGGGACGACGTCGTCGGGCAGGAGCCGGCCGTGCGCGTGCTGCGGGAGGCCGCCGAGGACCCCACCCGCATGACGCACGCGTGGCTGCTCACCGGGCCGCCGGGGTCGGGGCGCTCCAACGCGGCGCGCGCCTTCGCGGCGGCGCTGCAGGACCCCTCGGGGGACCCGCGCAGCCCCGCGTGCGCGACGGTGCTGGCCGGGACGCACCCGGACGTCACGTTCGTCGCCACGGAGGGCGTCGTCATCCGCGCGGACACCGTGCGCCCCCTGGTCGAGCTCGCCCAACGGGCTCCGTCGCAGGGCCGCTGGCGGGTGATCGTCGTCGAGGACGCCGACCGGCTCAACGAGACCTCCGGCAACGTGCTGCTCAAGGCCATCGAGGAGCCGCCGCCGCGCACCGTGTGGCTGCTGTGCGCCCCGAGCCCGCAGGACGTGCTGGTGACGCTGCGCTCCCGCAGCCGGTCCGTCGCGCTGCGCGTTCCCCCGGTGGAGGACGTCGCCGACCTGCTGGTCCGGCGCGACGGCATCGACCCCGCGACCGCGCTGGTCGCCGCACGGGCCGCGCAGTCGCACGTCGGGGTGGCGCGGCGGCTCGCCCGTGACCCGGAGGCCCGGGCGCGGCGCTCGGCGGTGCTGCGCATCGCCCCGCGGGTCCGGGGCGTGGGGGACGCCGTGCTGGCCGCCGGCGAGCTGGTCGAGACGGCGCAGGCCGACGCGAAGGCCGCCACGGAGGAGCGCGACGCCCGCGAGCGCCAGGAGCTGCTGCGGTCCCTGGGCGCCGAGGGGCTCACCGCGATCCCCCCGGCGCTGCGGGGGCAGGTGCGGCAGCTCGAGGAGGAGCAGAAGCGCCGCGCGACGCGGGCGCAGCGCGACGTGCTGGACCGCGCGATGGTGGACCTGCTGTCGTTCTACCGCGACGTGCTGGTGATCCAGCTCGGCGCGGACGTGCACCTGGTCAACGCCGAGCACGAGGACGCCGCCCGGGCCCTGGCCGCGTCCTCGACGCCGGAGCAGACGGTGCGGCGCATGGACGCCGTCTCCGAGGCGCGCACCCGGCTCGAGGGGAACGTGGCACCGCTGCTCGCGGTCGAGGCGATGATGATCGCCCTGCGTCCGCAGGCCTGACGCCGGGCGGGGGCGCGGGCGCGGGAACCCGCGCGTGACCGGCCTGGGGACGACGCGCCTGCGGGCGCCGGGCGGCCGTTACGGTTGTCCGGTGACACCCGCCTCGCCGCTCCCCAGCCCCTCCGCGCCCGCTCGCCGGGCCGCCCGCCGCGGCGGTCGTCTGGCCGCGCTCGCCGCCGTCGCCGCCCTGGTGCTCGCCGGGTGCGTCGGGCCCAAGGAGCAGACCGAGGTCACCGAGCAGCCGACGCCGACGGCCGCGGACGTGCGCGGGCTCGACGCGATCTACGACCAGGACCTCGACTGGCAGCCCTGCGGGGACCTGGAGTGCGCGACGCTCGTCGTGCCGCTCGACTACGGCGAGCCCGACGGCGACACCATCGAGGTCGCCGTGAACCGCCACCGGGCGACCGGCGACCGGATCGGCTCGCTGCTCATCAACCCCGGCGGTCCCGGCGCCTCCGGCCTCGACGCCCTGTCCGGCATCGCGCTGCCGCGGTTCGGGGAGGAGGTGGTCGCGCGCTACGACCTCGTGGGGTTCGACCCCCGCGGCGTCGGGTCCTCCACCCCGGTGACGTGCGTCGACGGTCCCGCCATGGACGCGCTCGTCTCCACCGACTTCGACCTCGCGACGGACGCGGGGGTCGCGCAGGCCGAGGCCGCGTACGGCGACTTCGGGGCGGCCTGCCTGGAGAACACCGGGCCCGTGCTCGGGCACGTCGACACCGTCAGCGCCGCGAAGGACATGGACGTGCTGCGCGCGGTCCTCGGCGACGAGACCCTCGCGTACGTCGGCTACTCGTACGGCACGCAGCTCGGCGCCACGTACGCGGCGCTGTTCCCCGAGCACGTCGGCCGCCTCGTCCTCGACGGCGCGCTCGACCCGACGCTGCCCGCCGAGGAGATCTCGAAGGGCCAGGCCGTCGGGTTCGAGAACGCCCTGCGCGCCTACGTCGCCGACTGCCAGGCCGGCGCCGACTGCCCGCTGACCGGCTCCGTCGACGACGGCCTCGCGCAGGTCCGGGCCCTGCTGGACCGCGCGCGGACGTCGCCGCTGCCCACCGGCACGGACCGGCCGCTGACCGGCACGCTGGCGTTCAGCGGGATCGCGCTGCCGCTGTACGACGAGGGCTCCTGGAGCTACCTCACGATGGGCCTCGACGCGGCGCTCACCGAGGGCGACGGGTCCGTGCTGCTGCAGCTCGCCGACCTGTACTACGACCGCAACCCCGACGGCACCTACGCGACGAACTCCACCGCCGCGTTCTGGTCCATCGGGTGCGCCGACGACCGCAGCACCACGGACGTGGCGCAGATGCGGGCGCAGGCCGCCGACATCGAGGCCGCGGCGCCCACCGTCGGCTACTTCTTCGGCTACGGCGGCATCGTCTGCGCGCAGTGGCCCGTCCCCGAGGCCGGGGGGCTCGACGACTACTCGGCGGCGGGCGCCGCGCCGATCGTCGTCATCGGCACCACGAACGACCCCGCGACACCGTACGCCTGGGCCGAGAGCCTCGCGCAGACGCTCGACTCCGCCACCCTCCTGACGTACGAGGGAGAGGGGCACACGGCGTACGGGCGCTCGAACTCCTGCATCGCCGACGCGGTCGACGCCTACCTGGTCGACGGCACCGTCCCCGCGGAGGGCACCCGCTGCTGACCCCCGGCGCCGCCGCTTTGGAGGACGCGCCGTGCGCCGGGTACAGTGTCGGTGCTCGTCCGCCGGAAGTGCGGGCGCGCCGCCTTAGCTCAGTCGGCAGAGCGTCTCACTCGTAATGAGAAGGTCAAGGGTTCGATTCCCTTAGGCGGCTCAGGCCCAGAACAGCCCGGGATCCTCGTGATCGCGGGCTGTTCTGCTGTATCGGGCGACGCGGCCTCCGGCAGGCCCGCGTCGGTCGACGGGTGGGACCACGTGATCCGGCGCCGGCGCCCCACCGCTCGACGGCGACGGTGCGGTCCGGCGCCTCCCTCCGGGGTGCCTGCCGGCCGGTCAGGGCCTGGCGGGCCGGGGCGTAGACTCGGGACCAGCCCGGTGTCGAGGACCTCCCAGCGAGGCGACGACCCGGATCCAGCATCGGAGGGCGTCATGCCCGTCCAGCCCGCTTCCCACTCCGCCCCCACCCGCGACCGTGAGCCCGTCGACCCCGCGCAGCGCGCCCCCGGTGCCACCGCACGCACCCGGGCCTCCGGCACCCGCACCAGCGCCGCGTGGTTCGGCATCTGCCTCGGCGTCCTCGTGCTGGTCGCGCTCGTGGTGTTCATGCTGCAGAACACCGGGCCGGTCGAGGTCTCGTTCCTCGGCCTGAACGGCACCGCGCCGCTCGCGCTGACCCTGCTCATCGCGGGACTCGGGGTGGGGATCGTGGTCCTCGTCGTCGCCTCCTTGCGCATCGGCCAGCTCCGCCGTCGAGCAGCCGGCGGGCACCCGACCGGAGCGCGGCGGTGACCGCCCACGGCGAGCTCGCCACCGGCGGGGCGCTCCGCCTCAGCTCGATCCTCACCAGCGGCCTGCCCGCGCTGCTCGGCACGGGCCAGGCACCGACGCGGTACACGGTCCCGGTCGTGTTCTCCCGCCAGGTCTCGGTGCCGGAGAAGACCGCCATCGAGGGACCGGAGACCGTGCGGCGGCTCGCCGGACGCGGCTACCCGCAGGTGACGCTGCAGGTCTCGGACCGGCGCCTGCTCGTCGGCCGCACCAGCCTCGAGGAGCTCGAGGAGGGCCTCGCGCACGAGCTCACGCTCCTGCTCGCCGACATCGGGCAGGCGGTCTCACGAGAGCGCGACGAGCGTGCCGCGGCCGCAGCCGTCCGCCAGTCCGCCGAGTCCGACCGCGCCGTCGACGTGCAACGGGCGGTCGACCGCATCGTCTTCGCGTGAGGGAGCAGCCGGCGTCCCGGGAGGGATGAGCCGGCCGTCGACGCCGGGCCCCGGCTCCCGCGTCAGGGCAGGGTCTCGCAGGCCTTGCGGTCCTTGTCGGAGTCGAGCCGGGCCACGTCGCCGTAGTACGGGTAGTACCGGTCGAACCACGCCTGCGCCTGGGCGCGGGTCGAGAAGCTCGAGCAGTTCTTGGTGTCGCCCGGGTTGGCGGGCTTGGTGGACCACACGGCCTTGCCGGCGGCGGTGCGCAGCACGAGGTTGCCGTCGTTCCCGACGGTGAGTCGGACGCCGCCCTTGCCGGCGGTGCCCGACGTCCAGAGCGCCTTGCCCGCGGCCGTGCGCACCACCAGGTTGCCGTCGCCGTGCAGCACGATCCGGGCCCCCGCCTTGTTCGCGGTCCGCGTCGACCACAGGACGCGCGACCCCGGGCCGGTCAGCACGGCGTTGCCGTCGGACCGGAAGGTGAACCGGTACGAGCCGTTCGCGGAGACGATCGACTGGCCCGCGGTGAGCTGCTGGCCGCGCAGCATCTGGCTGCCCGTCGCCCGGGTCGCGGCCTTCACCGCGACGGTGTGCGCGACGGGGGCGGCTGCGGTGACGGGGGCCGTCGCGGCGGTCGCCGCGGTCAGCCCGAGGCCGGGCAGCGTGACCGCGGCGAATGCCACGGTGGCGATGAGGCGCGCGACGCGGCGCATGGTCGTCCTCCTGGACCGGTGGCCCCCTGCGGGCCGGGCGACGTGAGGGTACGACCGCCCGGCCCGCAGGGGGCCACCGGTCCAGGAGGACGACCATGC
>JACXUT010000312.1 GCA_014763765.1 Micrococcales bacterium | reverse complement strand
CTCCCACCAGAAGCCGGTCGGCTGGGTGTAGGGCGGTCGGCCGTGGTCGGGGTTGAGCGCCATCACGAGCCGCGAGACGCCGGCGCGGCGCATGCCGTCGACCGTGCCCCACGCGGTGCCGTTGACGTCGCCGTGCTGCTCGGTGCGCACGGGGAGCCCGGCGTCCCGCAGCCGGTCCAGCAGGTCGTACGCGGTCCCGAGCTCCGCGTCGGAGGGCAGCTGGGTCATGTTGAGGTAGCCGCCGGTCACGGCGACCCGCCCCTCGGCGACCCGGCGGCGCAGCCGCTCCACGTCGGCGGCGGAGGCCCGCTCCAGGAACCGCAGCACGGGCCGGGCCACCTCGAAGGTCCACCGGAACGCGTCCGGCCCGTCGCCGTCCTCCGTGTCGCACAGGTCCAGGACCCGCCGTACGGTCTCAGCGTGCAGGTCGTCGACCAGGCGCGGGCTGTTCGTGTAGCCGACGTCGTGGTGGGTGTGGCCCACCAGCAGGACCTGCCGCAGCCGCGGTCCCGGCACGGGGCGGGCGGCAGCGGGGCCGTCGGGGAGCGGGGGGCCGGAGCCGTCGTGGTCCAGGCGGTCGTCTCGGGACTCTTCACGCGCGGAAGGCATCGCCAAATCCTCGTCTTTGTGGCATCGTTGCCATATGAGCCTAGTCACAGACTGGGTGTCGAGTCCATGGTCAGCACGCGTCGGACAGGCGTGATCACACCGTGATCCGCCCGCTCTTGCCGCCGCAGAGGGCCCTGAACTAGCGTCCGATGTGGGAAGGTTTTCATCCATCTCGGCACCGATGCCGAGGGTTCTCCCGTGGGCCCGCGACGACGCGGACCCAGTGGCCGAGGAAGGGAACACGTCAATGACCAAGAGGAGCCGTCGCGCAGCGATCGCCCTGCTGCCCCTCACCGCGCTCGCCCTCGCGGCGTGCAGCTCCGGCGGTGGGGAGGAGGAGGGCGGCGGATCCAGCGACTTCAGCCCCGAGGCCACCGGCACGCTCAACGCCTGGGGCTTCGAGAACGCCGACGACGTGGGCCAGTCGCGGCTCGACTACGCCGCCGAGCAGCTCTCCGACGTGGACATCGAGCTCGACGCCACCGCGTTCGACGCCCAGAAGTTCACCACCCGCCTCGCCAGCGGCGACGTCCCCGACGTCGTGCAGATGGACCGCCGGTACGTCACGACGTACGCGGCGCAGGACCTGATCATGCCGCTGGACGCCTGCTACGCCGCGCACGACGTCGTGCCGGAGGAGCAGTACTACCCGTCGGTCGTCGACGACGTGCGGTACGAGGACCAGGTGTGGGCGGTGCCGCAGTTCTACCAGCCGCCGGCCATCATCCTGAACAAGCGGGTCATGGACGCCGCGGGCGTCACCAACGACCAGATCGACACCTCGAAGCCCGACGTCCTCATCCCGGCCATCGAGAAGATGTACGCCGAGAGCGGCGGCGTCCCGACGACGCTCGGCCTCGACCCCGTGGCCACCGGCCAGGGCGGCCTGTGGATCCTCGGGCAGGGCGGGCAGCTCACCGACGCGGACGGCAAGCCGACCCTCGACGACCCGTCCAACGTCGCCGGCATCGAGCTGCTCAAGCAGATCACCGACGCCCAGGGCGGCTTCGCGAAGGTCAAGTCGTTCACCGACTCGTTCGACACCTTCGGCGACAACAACCAGTACGTCGCCGACCAGGTCGGCGCGCAGGTCAACGCCCAGTGGTACCCGAACGTGCTCGGGGCCTACGTCGGCCAGATCGAGATCGAGGCCGTGCCGTTCCTCGACCAGGACGGCAACCCGTTCTCCGTCGCCTCCGGAACCGCCTTCGTCATCCCCGCCGGGGCGCAGAACAAGGACGCCGCCTGCTCCTGGATGCTCAACCTCACGTCCTACGACGCGTGGATGGCGGCCGGCGAGGCCCGGGCCGACACGATCGCCACGGACGGCGGGATCAACACCGGCCTGTTCACCGGCTCGCCCGAGGCCGACCAGGCGATCCGCGACGAGTACGTCACGGAGACCGGCGACGCCGGCTTCGACCAGGTGATCTCCACCTACTACGACGTCGTGGACTACGGGCAGACCTTCGGGTCCTCCCCCGCCGGCCAGGACATCCAGAACGAGCTGAACAACGCCATCACCGCGGCGCTGCTCGGCGACAAGTCCCCCGAGGACGCGCTGGCGGACGCCCAGACCGCGGCCATGCGGGCGTACGACAACATCACGGGCGGCTGACCCGCCGTCCGCCCCCTGCGACGAGGGCCCCCGCCGGTGCACCGGCGGGGGCCCTCGTCCGTGCGGCGCGGAGCGGGACCGACGTCCCGGGCCTGCCGGGACCCCACGGGGCCGTCGCGCCGGTCCCCCGCTGTCAGGCCCCGCCGCGGTGCGGCGCGAAGAACTCGCGCAGCAACGCCCCGCACTCCTCCTCGCGCACGCCGCCGACCACCTCGACGCGGTGGTTCGACCGCGAGTCGCGCACCACGTCCCACTGCGACCCGCACGCGCCGGCCTTCGGGTCCCAGGCGCCGAGCACCAGCCGCGGCACGCGCGCCAGGACCGTCGCGCCCGCGCACATCAGGCACGGCTCGAGCGTCACGACGAGCGTGCAGTCGTCGAGCCGCCACCGGCCCAGGGCCGCCGACGCCGCCCGCAGCGCCAGGACCTCGGCGTGCGCGGTCGGGTCGCCGTCCGCCTCCCGCCGGTTGCGGCCCGCGCCGACGACCGCGCCGTCCGGGCCGATCACGACCGCCCCCACGGGCACGTCCCCCGACGC
The DNA here is from genome assembly GCA_014763765.1 of Micrococcales bacterium. GTDB lineage: Bacteria > Actinomycetota > Actinomycetes > Actinomycetales > Cellulomonadaceae > Cellulomonas. Next base: position 123 of record JACXUT010000312.1, on the reverse strand, counting down.
CGCGCAGCCGGCGGCCTCGGTGAGGGCCAGGCCCATCGCGGTCAGGTCGTCGGGGCGCGCGAACATGCGGCCCATCCTCGCGCACCACGCGCGGCGGGACCGGGCACCGCGGCGGGGCTGGCG
>JACXUT010000043.1 GCA_014763765.1 Micrococcales bacterium | reverse complement strand
CGTCGGTCCGCGCCATCCCGGCCAAGCTGCTCGTCGACAACCGCATCGTCATCAACAACCACCTGGCGCGCGGCCGCGGCGGCAAGGTCTCGTTCACGCACCTCATCGGCTTCGCGCTGGTCGAGGCGCTCGGCGAGATGCCCGCGATGAACAGCGCGTACACGCTGGTCGACGGCAAGCCCGGCGTCATGACGCCGGCGCACGTGAACCTCGGCCTCGCGATCGACCTGGCGAAGCCGGACGGCACCCGCCAGCTGCTCGTGCCGAGCATCAAGAAGGCGGAGGCGCTCGACTTCGCCCAGTTCTGGACGGCGTACGAGGACGTCGTGCGGCGCGCCCGCGGCGGGAAGCTCGGCGTGGACGACTTCGCCGGCACGACGATCTCGCTGACCAACCCCGGCACCATCGGCACGGTGCACTCGGTGCCGCGCCTCATGCAGGGGCAGGGCACGATCATCGGCGTCGGGGCGATGGACTACCCGGCGGAGTTCCAGGGCACGTCCGACGAGCAGCTCAACAAGATGGGCGTGTCGAAGGTGCTGACGGTGACATCCACCTACGACCACCGCATCATCCAGGGCGCGCAGTCCGGCGACTTCCTGCGCATCCTGCACCGCAAGCTGCTCGGCGAGGACGGGTTCTACGACCGGGTGTTCGCGTCGCTGCGGGTGCCCTACGAGCCGATCCGCTGGGTCAAGGAGGCGGCCGACCCGGACGCCGAGGCCATCAAGCCGGCCCGCATCGCCGAGCTCATCCACGCCTACCGGTCGCGCGGCCACCTCATGGCCGACACCGACCCGCTGGCGTACCGGCTGCGCAAGCACCCCGACCTGGACGTGCAGACGCACGGCCTGTCGCTGTGGGACCTGGACCGCACGTTCCCGACCGGCGGCTTCACGGGCCGGCCGCGCGCCACGCTGCGCCAGGTGCTCGGCCTGCTGCGCGACTCGTACTGCCGCACCACCGGCTTCGAGTACATGCACCTGCAGGACCCCCGCCAGCGCCGCTGGCTGCAGGAGCGGCTGGAGGCCGGCTACGCCCCCACCCCGCGCGAGGACCAGCTGCGCATCCTGCGCCGCCTGAACGCGGCCGAGGCGTTCGAGACGTTCCTGCAGACCAAGTACGTCGGGCAGAAGCGGTTCTCCCTGGAGGGCGGCGAGTCCGTCATCCCGCTGCTCGACGCGATCCTGTCCCGCGCGGCCGAGGGCGGCCTGGACGAGGTCGCCATCGGCATGGCGCACCGCGGCCGGCTCAACGTGCTCGCGAACATCGCCGGCAAGTCCTACGGGCAGATCTTCAGCGAGTTCGAGGGCAACCAGGACCCGAAGTCCGTGCAGGGCTCGGGCGACGTGAAGTACCACCTCGGGACCGAGGGCGTGTTCCAGTCGGAGTCCGGCGCGTCGACGCGGGTGTACCTCGCGGCGAACCCGTCGCACCTGGAGGCCGTGGACCCGGTGCTCGAGGGCATCGTCCGCGCCAAGCAGGACCGGATCGACCTGGGCGGCGACGGGTTCTCCGTGCTGCCGATCCTCATCCACGGGGACGCGGCGTTCGCGGGCCAGGGCGTGGTCTTCGAGACCCTCAACCTGGCGCAGCTGCGCGGCTACCGCACCGGCGGCACGGTGCACGTCGTCATCAACAACCAGGTCGGCTTCACCACCGGCCCGTCGTCGTCGCGCTCCTCGCAGTACGCCACCGACGTGGCCAAGGGCCTGCAGGTGCCGATCTTCCACGTCAACGGCGACGACCCCGAAGCGTGCGTCCGGGTCGCCGAGCTCGCGTTCGAGTACCGCGAGCAGTTCGACCGCGACGTCATCATCGACATGGTCTGCTACCGCCGGCGCGGCCACAACGAGGGCGACGACCCCTCGATGACCCAGCCCCTCATGTACAACCTCATCGAGGCCAAGCGCTCGGTGCGCAAGCTCTACACCGAGGCGCTGGTGTCCCGCGGGGACATCACGCTGGAGGAGGCCGAGCACGTGCTGCGCGACTACCAGGCGCAGCTCGAGCGGGTGTTCGCGGAGACCCGCGAGGAGGGCTGGACGCCGCCGTCGCCGGACGCCGAGCCGGTGGCCGGCCTGGAGCGCCCCGAGTCCCAGCGCGAGGACGCGGGCGTCATCATCGGCTGGCAGACGGCCGTCCCGGCCAAGGTGCTGGAGCGGATCGGTGCCGCGCACGTCCGGGCGCCCGAGGGCTTCACCGTGCACCCGAAGCTCGCGCAGCTGCTGGCCCGGCGCGAGCAGATGTCGCGCGAGGGCGGCATCGACTGGGGCTTCGGCGAGATCCTCGCGTTCGGGTCGCTGCTCATCGAGGGCACGCCGGTGCGCCTCGCGGGGCAGGACTCCCGCCGCGGGACGTTCGTGCAGCGGCACGCCGTCCTGCACGACCGGGAGACCGGCGCGGAGTGGACCCCGCTGCTGTACCTGTCCGCCGACCAGGCGAAGTTCTGGGTGTACGACTCCTCGCTGTCGGAGTACGCCGCGCTCGGGTTCGAGTACGGCTACTCCGTCGAGCGTCCCGACGCCCTGGTGCTGTGGGAGGCGCAGTTCGGCGACTTCGTCAACGGCGCGCAGACGGTCATCGACGAGTTCATCTCCTCCGCCGAGCAGAAGTGGGGGCAGCACTCGTCCGTCGTGCTGCTGCTCCCCCACGGCTACGAGGGCCAGGGCCCGGACCACTCGTCGGCCCGCATCGAGCGGTTCCTGCAGCTGTGCGCCGAGGGCAACATGACGGTGGCGCAGCCCACGACGCCCGCGTCGTACTTCCACCTGCTGCGGCACCAGGCGTACACGCGCCCGCGCCGCCCGCTCGTGGTGTTCACGCCGAAGTCGATGCTGCGGCTCAAGGCCGGGGCGTCGGCGGTCGAGGACTTCACGTCGGGCACGTTCCGGCCGGTCATCGGCGACGACGTGGCGGCGAGGGACGCGGCGCGGGTCGACCGCGTGCTGCTCTGCTCCGGCAAGGTCTACTGGGACCTCGTGGCGCAGCGCGAGAAGCTCGGCGACGAGCGCACGGCGGTGCTCCGGTTCGAGCAGCTCTACCCGCTCGACCACGAGGGCCTGCGCGCCGCGCTCGCGCCGTTCGACGGCGCCGAGCTGGTGTGGGTGCAGGACGAGCCGCGCAACCAGGGGCCGTGGAGCTTCATGTCGATGGCGCTGCCGCAGGTGGTCGGCGCCCCGGTGCGGGCGGTCTCCCGCCCGGCGTCGGCGTCCACCGCGGCGGGCTCCGCGAAGGTGCACCAGGCGGAGCAGGCGGACCTGCTGCGGGCGGCCTTCGAGCGCTGAGCCTCCCGGTACCCGCGCCGCCCCCGCGCCGTCCCTCTCCGGGACCGGCGCGGGGGCGGCGGCGTCTCACCCGGCCAGGCCGACGCGCCGGGCCAGCGGCACCGCCCGCACGAGCGCGTGCGCGGCGAGCCCCCCGGCGGGCAGCAGCAGGTCCACCTGGGTGCGCGGAGCGGGCCACAGGCGGGCGCCGACGGCGTAGTGCGACCCGAAGCCCGGGTCGACGAACGGGGCGTCCGTGGCGCCCAGCAGGTACGTCATGGCGACGACCCGGCCGACGGACCCCGGGCTGAACCTCCGGAACCGCTCGTCGTACGCGTCGAGCATCCCGAACCAGCCGCCGCCCGAGCGCGCGAGGTACCCGGTCCACAGCGTGTGCGGTCCGGCGGCGAGGCGCAGCACCGCGAGGTCGCCGTCCTCCCGGAACGCCCGGGCGGCGTCGCGGAACCAGTGCTCGCGGCGCGGGTCCAGCCCGACGGCCGCCCCTCCGCGGTCCGTGTCGCCCTTCCACCCGGCGGACTGCAGCTCGACGAACCGGTCGTCCGCGTCGGGCCGCGCGGCCTCGAGGTGCAGCGCGATCGGCTCGCCGGTCTCCCGCGTGATGCCGCGCACCACGCGGCGGAGCTTCTGGGCGTCCCCGGGGCGCAGGTGCGCGGTCGACAGCGGCGGGTCGACGATGACGCCGTCCACCGGGTCGGGGACGTCGAGCACCGTGAACGCCTCGCGCGGCGCCCACGCCCCGGTCTCCCGGGAGCGCTCGACGACGGGCAGCCGCCGGCGCCGCACCACCTCGGCGAGCGCGTCGGCGAGCGGGCCCTCGAGGGGGAACCGGCGCAGGAGCGCGAGCCCGGGCAGGCCCACGGTCGGGGCGCCCCGCAGCAGGGCGTCGAGCGCCTCGACGGCCCGCCCGCGGCGCACCAGCGGGTGGTGGCGGTCGGACTCGAGGGTCATGTAGTCCCCGCCCGTGGTGAGCGCCTGGACGGGCAGGCGCGGGATCACCCGCTTCGTGGTCAGCGCCAGCACGGCGAGCCAGCGTGCGCCCTCGGTCACGACGAGCAGCCGGAGGTCGGCGACGCGCTCCCCGAGGTGCCGGGCGGCCAGGAGCTGGCGCGGGTCCAGGCACATGTTGGGGGCCACGGCGTCCGAGGCCAGGTCCTGCCAGGCCCTCCCCTCCTCGGCGGTGACGTCGACGAGCGGGAGAAGCCTGACCTGCATGTCGCCTCCGGGCACGGGGACGCCGGGCCTCCCCCGGCTCCGAGCCACGCTAGGCGTCCCTATGTCCGTTTTGTATGCATCCGGCGGGTGAAGTCGTGCGACCTCATGCCACGGCTGCCGCCGCCGCGCGCTCCGCGTCGTCCGTGCACGCGAACTGCCGGCGGTAGGCCTGGGGGCTCGTGCCGAGCACGCGCGCGAAGTGGTGCCGCAGGATCGCCGCGCTGCCGAACCCGCTCGCCCGGGCGACGTCCTCGACCCCGGCCGCCGTGCGCTCCAGCATCTCCTGGGCCCGCACGAGCCGCTGCCGGGTGATCCAGGCGGCGGGCGTGGTCCCGGTCTCGGCCCGGAACCGCCGCGCGAAGGTGCGCTCGGACATCAGCGCCCGCGCGGCGAGGTCCGGGACGGTGAGCTCCTCGTCCAGGTGCTCGACGAGCCACGCCAGCAGCGGCGCCAGGGTGTCCGCGTCGCACGGCAGCGGCGTCTCGACGTACTGCGCCTGGCCGCCGTCGCGGTGCGGCGGCACCACCATGCGCCGGGCGATGGCGGCGGCGTCGCGCGCCCCCAGCTCCCGCCGCACGAGGTGGAGGCAGGCGTCGATGCCGGCCGCGGTGCCGGCGCTGCTGATGACGCCCCGGTCCTCCACGTAGAGCACCGCCGGGTCGACGTCCGCGGCGGGGAACCGGCGCGCCAGGTCGTCGGCGTACATCCAGTGCGTGGTGCAGCGCCGACCGTCCAGCAGGCCGGCCTCCCCGAGCGCGAACGTCCCCGAGCAGATGCTCATCACCCAGGCCCCGCGCTCGTGCGCGTCCCGCAGCGCCTGCAGCACCGGCGCGGGCAGCTCGTACGGGGCCCCGTACGGCAGCGCGATCACGAGGTCGGCGTCGGCCGTGGCCTCCAGCCCGGCCGGCACGTCGAGCCGCAGGCCCTGCTTCATCGGCAGGGGGCCCGGCTCGGGGGTGCACACGGTGAAGTCGAACCGCGGACCGCCCGTGTCGGAGCGGTCGATGCCGAAGACCTCGCACACGAGCCCGAGCTCGAAGGCGGCCACCCCGGGGACCGCGATGGCGGCCACGCGTCGCAACATGCGGCCAGGATGCCACGTCTGGCGGGATCTCGACGAGATACGGCCCTCCTGCCACTCGTGGCGGGACATCGATGTCGGCAGGATTCCTGCCATGGCGATCACGATCCTCCTCCTCGGCCTGCTGACCCTCCTCGTCTGGCTCACGGCGCGCCTCGTCGACACGGTCCGCCGTGACGGCCTCGGGCACCGGCCCCCGCCCCCGTCGCGGCACGACTGGACCGAGGGCAGCCGCCTGCGCTGAGCGCCGCGCGCGCGTCGCACGGGGACCGCGCGGCCACCCCGCCGTGCGCGCGTCGCACCGGCGCCCGGACCGCACGGCTGCGACACTGGACCCCGCACGTGCGCGGCCACCGCCGCGCGGCACCGACAGGACGGGGACGGACGTGGGCGAGCAGGCGCTGCGCCTGGTGGTGGTCGGGGACGAGCTGGCCGCCGGGGCGGGCGACCCCCGCGCGCTGGGCTGGGTCGGCCGCGTCGCCGCCCGCACGGCCGCCCCGCTGCCCCCGACGGTGCTCACCCTGGCGGTGCCCGGGGAGACGACCACCGGCCTGTCCGCCCGGTGGGAGGAGGAGGTCGCCCGGCGCACCTCCCCGGAGGTCGAGACCCGGCTGGTCGTCGCGCTCGGCCGGGCCGACGCGCTCGCCGGACTCTCCCTGGCCCGCAGCCGGCTCAACCTCGCCAACGTCCTCGACGCCGCGGAGCAGCGGCGCATGCCGGCGTTCGTCGTCGGGCCGCCGCCCGGCGCGGGGGTCGATTCGACCACGCTCGCGGACCTGTCCGCCGCGTTCGCCGACGTCACCACCCGGCGCCGCGTGCCCTACGTCGACACGTTCACGCCGCTCGCGGGGCACGAGCAGTGGCTCGCGGACCTCGCCGCCGGCGACGGCGCCCTGCCGGGCCAGGCCGGGTACGGCCTCATGGCGTGGCTCGTGCTGCACTCGCACTGGAACGCCTGGCTCGGCCTCCCGGAGGACGTGGTCTAGCCCGGCGTCACCGGGGCAGCGTCGCCTCGATCGCCGCCCGGGCGCTCGCCAGGACGGTCCGGACCGTCTCGGCGGTCAGCGGCGTGATGCCGCCGCGCTGCTCGGCCTCCCGCAGGGCGGCGCGGACCTGCGTCCGGAACGCGGCGAGGTCCGCCTCGGCGCGCACCCGGCGCCGGCGCGCGGCCCGCTGCTCCCGCCGCGCGGCGCGGTCCTGCTCGCCCGGCGCGCCGGGCCGCCCGGCGTCGTCCCGCGCGTCCGTCCCGGGTGCCCCCGGCGTCCCGGGCGCACCGTCCGACCCGGCCGGGGCCCCGGCCCGGGCCTGCTGGGCCGCCGCCGCGAGCTCCGCGCGCAGCCCCGCCATCGACCCGACCACGTCGGTCCGCACCTGCGCCGCGAGCTCCCGCACCGACCGGGCCACGTCGTGCTCGAGGGCGACCAGGTCGGCCCGCCGGTCGCGCAGCTCCTGCCGCCCCCGGTCCGTGAGCGCGTACGTGGCCGTGCGGCCCTCCTGCGTCCGCGCGACCAGCCCGTCCTCCTGCAGCCGCGCCAGCCGCGGGTAGACCGTGCCCGCGCTCGGCCGGTACAGGCCGCCGAACCGGTCGGACAGCGCCGTGATGAGCTCGTACCCGTGGCGCGGGCCGTCCTCCAGCAGCGAGAGCAGGTAGAGCCGGAGCTGCCCGTGCGCGAAGACCGCCATCAGGCTCCCGGGACGGGACCGCCCGCCCCGGGCCCCGCCGGCGGCACCACGGGCTCCGCGAGCGGCGCGCCGTGCAGGACGGTGAGGTGGCCGGACACGGTCTGCGTGGTCACGAAGCACGTCGCCTGGGGGTCGCGCAGGTCCACGCTCGTGCGCCCCGGACGGCGCTCGCCGTGCTCGACGCCGTCGACCACCACCCGGCCCGACACGCTGCGCGCCTCGACGCCGACGCCGTGCCCCGCGGGCAGCCGCACGGCCACGTCGCCCGAGACGGTGCGCGCCTGCACCACCGAGCTCGCCGCGAGGCAGTCGAGCGTGACCTCGCCGGACACCGTCGTGACGGTGACGCGCGACAGCGCGCCCGAGGCGGTCACCGCGCCGGACACCGTGCCGGCGGACAGGTCGCCCGCGTGGTCGCGCACGACGACGTCCGAGGAGACGCTCTTGAGCGACAGGGCGCCGCGCGTGCCGTCGACCACGACCGCGCCGCCGACCGTGGACACCGAGGCGTCCTGCTGCACGCCGGCGAGCAGCAGGTCGGCGTTCACCGACGCCAGCGAGACGGCCGCGCCGCGCGGGACCGCCACGTGCACCTCGACCCGGTCGCGCTGGTGCGGCCCGCGCAGCTTGTCGATCAGCCCGTCGAGCCCGGTGACGGACCGCACCCCGGCCCAGAGCGCGCCGTCGGCGTAGGTGACCTCCAGCGGCATGCCGTCCACGCGGTGCACCTGGATGCGGGCACCCGTCGCGTCGGGGTCGTCGTGCGCCACGACGTCGACCCGCCCCCCGTTCACCTGGACGCGCAGGGACCGCACGTCCTCCACGTCGACGGTCTGGGGGCCGATGACGACCCAGGACTCGGTGGCCACGGCAGGCTCCTCGGTTCGAGATATATCGCGTTCTACCACCGTAGGACGCCGCCCGGGGCGCCGCAAGGGGTCAGGCGATCACGCCGCTCGCCCGCAGCTCGACGGTCAGGTCCTGCGGGTTGGTCGCCACCGCGACGGCCTCGTCGTACGACACGGACCCGTCCGCGACGAGCTGCGCCAGGTGCTGGTCGAAGGTCTGCATCTTGTAGTAGTCGCCCTGCCGGATCAGGTCCAGCAGCGGCTCCGTGCTGCCCGGGTCCACGATCGCCTCGGCGGTCCGGCCGGTGTTGACCAGCACCTCGATCACCGCGACCCGGCCGTGGCCGTCCGCCCTGCGCACCAGGCGCTGCGAGACGATGCCGCGCAGCGCCTGCGCCAGCGCCACCCGCACCTGCTGCTGCTCGTGCGGCGGGAAGAAGTCGACGATCCGGTTCACGGACTCCGCGGCGTCGATGGTGTGCAGCGTCGACAGCACCAGGTGCCCGGTCTCCGCCGCCGACAGCGCCGCCCGCACCGTCTCCACGTCGCGCATCTCGCCGACGAAGATCACGTCGGGGTCCTGGCGCATCGCCGCCCGCAGCGCGACCGTGAAGTCCGCCGTGTCCTGCCGGATCTCCCGCTGCGAGACGATGCCGCGCTTGTCCTGGTGCAGCACCTCGATCGGGTCCTCGATCGTGACGATGTTGGCCTCGCGCACGGTGTTGATGAGGTCGATCATCGACGCGAGCGTCGTGGTCTTGCCCGAGCCGGTAGGCCCCGTGACCAGCACGAGCCCGCGCGGCTCCAGCGCCAGCTCCCCCACCACGTCCGGGAGCCCGAGCTCCGACATGGACTGCGCCCCCATCGCGACCAGGCGGAACACCAGGCCGTAGGTGCCGCGCGCCTGGTAGGCGTTGACGCGGAACCGGCCGACGCCCGACAGCGAGAACGCGAAGTCGGCCTCGTGCGAGTGCGCGAACTCCTCCGCGAGCTCCGGCGGGAGCACCTCGTCGAGCATGTTCGCGGTGTCCCGCGGCGTCAGCGCGCGCGCCTGGAGGCGGCGCAGCCGGCCGTCGACGCGCACCCGCGGCTCGGACCCGACCTTCACGTGCAGGTCGGAGCCGCCGGCCTGGGCCAGGGCGTGCAGGAGGGGGACGACGGACTGCGGCTGCTCGGTCACCCCCCTGTCATCGGCCGGAACCCCCCGGGGCTTGAACACCCGCGCGCGGCCGGCCCCGCCCCGCGTGCGGCGGCAGCCTCCGGGTGTGGGACGATGGGGGGTCACTGGGCCGTCGAGGCACACCTCGTCCGGCCGGCACGCCAGACCAGGGAGAGATCGATGAGCAAGCGTGGCCGCAAGCGCCGTTCCCGCGCCGGGAGCTCCGCGAACCACGGCAAGCGCCCCAACGCCTGAGGCGCGAGGCGCACGAAGGGCCCGGTGCTCACGCACCGGGCCCTTCGTCGTCCGTCCCGCCCGGCGGCGGCGTCTCAGACGGTCCGCGTGATCCGCAGCTCGGTGAGGCGGGCGTGGATCTTCACCCTCAGGTCCGCCGGGGCCTGCTCCTGGCAGCAGCGCCGCACCAGCTCCTTCAGCATGGTCTCGACCGCCATCTCGTCCAGGCACGGCCGGCACTCCTCGACGTGCGCGCGCACCTGGGCGGCGTCGACCGGCTCGAGCTCGCGGTCCACGTAGGCGAACAGCCGGCCGAGCGCCTGCTCGCACTCCGGACCGCAGCCCCCGGACGACCCCTCGGCCGGCGCCCCCGCCGCCGCGTCCCAGCCCGTCATCGTGCCCTCCCCGTTCCCGTGCCGGTGCCGTCGGGCGCCGGCGCCGCGGCCACGAGCCCCCGGTCGCGGGCGTAGTCGGCCAGCATGTCGCGCAGCTGGCCCCGCCCGCGGTGCAGCCGGGACATCACCGTCCCGATCGGGGTGCCCATGATCTCGGCGATCTCCTTGTAGGCGAAGCCCTCGACGTCCGCGAGGTACACCGCGATCCTGAAGTCCTCCGGGAGCCGCGCGAGCGCGTCCTTCACGTCGGAGTCCGGCAGGTGGTCCAGCGCCTCCGCCTCGGCCGAGCGCAGCCCGGTCGAGGTGTGCGACTCCGCGCGCGCGATCTGCCAGTCCTCGATCTCGTCGGCCTGGGACTGCTGCGGCTCGCGCTGCTTCTTGCGGTACGTGTTGATGAAGGTGTTCGTCAGGATCCGGTACAGCCAGGCCTTGAGGTTCGTGCCCGGCCGGTACTGGTGGAACGCGGCGAACGCCTTCGCGAACGTCTCCTGGACCAGGTCCTCGGCGTCCGACGGGTTGCGCGTCATGCGCAGGGCGGCGCCGTAGAGCTGGTCCAGGTAGACCAGCGCCTCGGCCTCGAACCGCTCGCTGCGCGCCGCGTCGTCCTCGGACTCGGGGGCGCGTGTGGTGTCCTCGCTCATCACCGCCGAGCCTAGTCCGCGCGCGCGGGGCACGCCGGACCGTGCGGGCGCCGACGCGGCGACCGGCACCGGCGCGGTCGCCGGCAGCGTCACCACCGCGGAGGCGGGCGCAGGGCGTTCCAGGGTCGTACAGCTCATGGCCTGCACAACACGACCGCCCGCCGCGGGCATTCCCGGGCGCGCCGCGCATCGCCGGACACTACGTTGGACGCCAGGTGTCCGTGCGTCGCGGACCGCCGGAGGAGGACGTCATGCTGCTGCGCCGCATCGCCCGACCGCTCTTCGCGTCGTGGTTCCTCAGCGAGGGGGTCGACGCCCTGCGCCGGCCGTCCGCGCACGTCCCCGTGGCCCGGGACGCCGTCGAGCGGCTGAACGCCTCGGTGCCCCGCGGCGCCCTCGGCGGTGCCCTGGACGCGTACCGGCACCCCTCCGACGCGCAGCTCACGACGCTGGTGCGGGCCCACGGCGGCGCCACCGCGCTGGCGGCGCTGCTGCTCGCCACCGGACGCGCGCCGCGCGCCGCCGCGCTGGCGCTCGCCGCCCTCACGCTCCCGCTCGCGGCCGCCGACGCCCCGCCCTCCCGCAAGGAGCGCGCCCACCTCGACGCCGAGCAGAAGAAGGCCCGCAAGGCCCGGTTCCTGCGGGGGCTGTCGCTGACCGGCGGCGCCCTCATCGCCGCCGCCGACACCGCGGGGCGCCCGTCCGTGCGGTGGCGCGTCGAGCACGCGCGCGCCACGCGGGCCGCGGCCGCCTCGGCGGCGGGCGCCGCGTCGGGCGTCGCGGCGGCGGGCAGGGCCGCGCGCCGGACGGTCACGGAGGCCGTGCGCTGACCGTGCGCCCGCGCACCGTCGCGGGCCCGCGCCGCCGCGTGGACGGGCCCGGCGTCGTCGCGACCCGTCCCGCTAGCCTGCTCGCATGACCCACGCCACCCGCGACGACGTCCCCGCCGGGGTCGGCGCCGCCGCCGACTGGCCCGCCCCCACCGCGGCGCACCCCCTCGACGCGACCGTCGAGGTGCCCGGGTCGAAGTCGCTCACCAACCGGTACCTCGTGCTCGCGGCCCTGGCCGACGGGCCGGGGCGCCTGCGTGCCCCTCTCCGGTCGCGGGACACGCTGCTCATGGCGCAGGCGCTGCGCGACCTCGGCACCACCGTGGAGGACGACCCCGCGTCGCCCGGCGACTGGCTCGTGACGCCCGGGCGGTTCCGGGGCCCGGCCGACGTGCGGTGCGGGCTCGCCGGGACCGTCATGCGGTTCCTGCCCGCGGTGGCCGCCCTCGCGGACGGACCCGTGCGGTTCGACGGCGACGAGGGGGCCCGGGTCCGCCCCATGGGCCCGGTGCTCACGGCCCTGCGCGCCCTCGGGGTCCGGGTCGGCGAGCAGGGCGAGCCCGGGCACCTGCCGTTCACCGTCGACGGCGCCGGACGGGTGCGGGGCGGCAGCGTGGACGTCGACGCGTCCGGCTCGTCCCAGTTCGTGTCCGGGCTGCTGCTCGCGGCGGCCCGGTTCGACCAGGGGCTGACCGTCCGGCACACCGGCCCGACGCTGCCGAGCCTCCCGCACATCGAGATGACGGTGGCGGTGCTGCGGGCCGCCGGCGTGGTGGTGGACGACTCCCGGCCCGCGATCTGGCGCGTCGAGCCCGGCCCGGTCGCCGCGCGCGACGTCCGCGTGGAGCCCGACCTGTCCAACGCGGCGCCGTTCCTGTGCGCGGCGCTGGTCGCCGGCGGGACCGTGCGCGTCCCGGGCTGGCCGGCGTCGACCACCCAGCCGGGAGGCCTGCTGCCGGGCATCCTCGAGCGGATGGGGGCGACGACGCGCCTGGACGGCGACGTGCTGGCCGTCACCGGCACCGGTACGGTCCGCGGGCTCGACCTCGACCTGCACGCCGCGGGCGAGCTCGCGCCGACGATCGCTGCCCTCGCCGCCCTGGCGGACTCCCCCACGCGCCTGCGCGGCATCGCGCACCTGCGCGGCCACGAGACCGACCGGCTCGCGGCGCTCTCCGCCGAGATCACCCGGCTCGGCGGGCAGGCCGAGCAGACCGCCGACGGCCTCGTCATCACGCCGCGGCCCCTGCACGGCGGCACCGTGCGGACGTACGCCGACCACCGCATGGCGACGTTCGGGGCCCTGCTCGGGCTGGCCGTCCCCGGCGTGCTGGTGCAGGACGTGGCGACGACCGCCAAGACGATCCCCGACTTCGTCGGGCTGTGGGACGGGATGCTGGCGTGACCGCCGGCCGCGCCCGGACCCGCGGCACCGCCCGCCCCGCGGGCCGCTGACCGTGGCACGCCGGGCACTCGACGAGTCGGACGTGCGGGTCCGTCCGAGCCGGCGCGGCTCCCGCCCGCGGACGAAGACCCGGCCGGAGCACGCGGACGCCGAGCGGGCGCTCGTCACCGGCGTCGACCGGGGCCGCTACACCGTGCTCGTCGACGCCGACGGCCCCGGCGAGCGGGTCGCGACCGCGATGAAGGCCCGGGAGCTGGGCCGGGAGCGCGTCGTCCCCGGCGACCGCGTCGACCTCGTCGGCGACACGTCCGGCGCGGCGGGCTCGCTCGCGCGCATCGTGCGGATCGCCGACCGGTCGACGGTGCTGCGCCGCACGGCGGACGACACCGACCCCGTCGAGCGCGTCATCGTCGCGAACGCCGACCAGCTCGTCGTCGTCACCGCCCTCGCCGACCCCGAGCCGCGCACCCGGATGATCGACCGCTGCGTGGTCGCCGCCTACGACGCCGGGATGGAGGTCCTGCTGGCGCTCACCAAGGCGGACCTCGCGGACCCGGCGACGCTGCGCGCGCTCTACGAGCCGATCGGCGTGCGGGTGGTGGTCACCCGGCGCGACGGCGACGCGATCGAGGGCCTCGACGCGGTGCAGGAGGCGCTGGCCGGTCGCACGTCCGTGCTCGTCGGGCACTCCGGCGTCGGCAAGTCGACCCTCGTCAACGCCCTCGTCCCCGACGCGCTGCGGGCCACGGGCGTCGTCAACGACGTCACCGGCCGCGGGCGGCACACGTCGACGTCCGCGGTCGCGCTCCGCGTCCCGGGGCCCGCCGGCACGTGGGTCATCGACACGCCCGGCGTGCGGTCCTTCGGCCTCGCGCACGTCGACCCGGACCACCTGCTCGGCGCGTTCGCGGACCTCGCGGAGGTCGCCCAGGACTGCCCCCGCGGCTGCACCCACGCCGCGGACGCACCCGACTGCGCGCTCGACGAGTGGGTGGCCGCGGCCCCGGACGACGACGTGCGGGAGGGCCGCGCCGCGCGCGTGGACTCGTTCCGCCGGCTGCTGGTCAGCCGGACCGGCGCGCCCGACCCGGCGGGCTGACCGGCGGGTTCCCGATAGGTTGGGCGCATGACCCGGTACGACGACGACCTGCGCCTCGCCCACGTGATCGCCGACCAGGTGGACGGGCTCACGATGTCGCGCTTCAAGGCGCAGGACCTCCGGGTCGAGACCAAGCCGGACCTCACGCCCGTCTCCGACGCCGACCGGTCGGCCGAGGAGCTCGTGCGGACGCAGCTGTCCCGGACCCGCCCGCGCGACGCGGTGCACGGCGAGGAGATGCCCGACACCGGGCACGGACCGCGGCGCTGGGTCGTCGACCCGATCGACGGGACGAAGAACTTCGTGCGCGGCGTGCCCGTGTGGGCCACCCTCATCGCGCTGCTCGACGGCGACGAGGTGGTGGTCGGGCTGGTCAGCGCACCGGCTCTCGGACGCCGGTGGTGGGCGGCGCAGGGCTCCGGCGCGTGGTCCGGGCGGTCGCTCGCCGCGGCGAGCCGGCTCCAGGTCTCCGAGGTCGGCCGGCTGCAGGACGCGTCGTTCTCCTACTCCAGCCTGAGCGGCTGGGAGGAGCAGGGCCGGCTCGAGCACATGCTGTCGCTCACCCGCCAGGTGTGGCGCACCCGCGCCTACGGGGACTTCTGGTCGCACGTCCTGGTCGCCGAGGGCGCGGTGGACCTGTCGGCGGAGCCCGAGCTGTCGCTGCACGACATGGCGGCGCTCGTGCCGATCGTCACCGAGGCCGGTGGCCGGTTCACCTCGCTGCAGGGCGTCGACGGGCCGTTCGGAGGCTCCGCCCTGGTGTCCAACGGCCGGCTGCACGGCGCGGCGCTGCAGGTGCTGGACCCGCTGCTCGAGCGCTGAGGGGTCCCTCCGGCGGTGCCGGGGTCGGACGGCCGGGCCGGGCGCGGGATCGGCGTGCGGTCGGCGCGGGATCGGCGCGCGGTCAGCGCGGGATGCGGTCGAGCTCGGTGACGTCGTACCAGAGCAGGTCGCGCTCGGCCAGGGCGTCGAGCGCCGCGTCGTCGCCGTCGAGCGCACGGGCCACCTCGTCGCGGGCCGCGGGCTCGTCCACGTGCGCGCACACCACGTCGTCCAGCGCCACGGGTGACGTCAGCGAGACCAGGCTCGCGGCCTCGTCGCCCGCGTCCTCGTCCCCGGGCGCCGCCTCGCGGACGGCGTCGTCCGGCACCTCCACCGTCACGACCAGGCGCAGCCCGGTCGCCTCGGGGCGCGCGGCCAGCAGCACGAGCGCGTCGTCCGCCGCCATGAGCTGGGCGGCGAACTCCACGCCCTCCTCGTCCTCGTCGGGCAGCAGCGCGGCCAGCGCCGGCGTGACCGCGTGGGCACGCCGGGGGGCGGCGAGAGGGGTGCCGGCACCCAGCAGGGCATCGAGCTCGTCGAGGGTCGCAGGCAGGTAGAGGCGCACGGCACCAGTGTGCCCGCCCGCGCGCCGTGCACGGTGCACATCCGGGACGAACCGGGGCGAGTGTGGTCGAGACGACGCCGTCGTCCCCAGGCTGCGCGGCCGGATTGGTGGGGGCGCCGGGGTGCCGGGTAGACCTGGCGTCCCCTTGCGCCCCAGAGCCCCGACGGAGGACACATGACGAGCAGCCAGCGCCCCACGACCGGCCCCCTGGACGGGTCCGCGCTCCCGTGCGCCACCGCGGGACGGCCGCCGGCGGTGCACCCATGAGCACCGCGGTGGAGGTGCGGCTCGTGCCGGCCCCGCCGACGACGACGTCGGCGGACACGACCGCGCCCACCACCGCGTCCGCCCCGCGCGCCCTCCCGTCCGGGGGCGTCGACCGGGGCACCCCGGCGCCGGACGCGCGCGCCACGGCGGGACCGGCAGGCAGGACGACGACCCCGCTGCCGGCCCGGCACCGCCCGCCCCGCCGGCCCGCAGGGGGGACGGGCGGGGCCGCCGCTCACCAGCCGGTCGTGCAGCGCCTCGGCGCGGGCGGCGTCGCCGCGTACAGCCACGCCGTCCCCGACGACGCCCCGACCGATCCGGTGCCGGTGCCGGCGCTGCCCCCGGGCTCCCCCGGCGGGGCGGCCACCCTGGACCCACGGCAGGCGTGCTGCATGGTCGCGCTCGCCGCCGTGGAGGTGCTCGCGGGCACGCGGCCGCTCGCCCAGCTCGCCCGCTGGGTCACCCCGGAGGTCTACGACACGCTCGCCCGCCGCGCCGTCCTCACCGCTCCGCGCAGCCGCGTGCTGGACCCGGTGGCGGCGCCGTCCGACCTGGCGGGGGACGCCGGGACCCCGGTGCGCCGGCCGTCGGTGCGGCGGGTCCGCGCGGTCGCGGTCGGCCAGGACGCGCTCGAGGCGTCCGTGGTCGTCGCCCACGCGGGCCGCGTGCGGGCCGTCGCGATCCGGCTCACCCGGGCGACCGGGCGGTGGCGGGCCGCGGCCCTGGTGGTGGGCTGACGACGGAGGGCGGCCGGTGGTCCCGGCCGCCCTCCGTCCGCGAGGCCCGGTTCAGCCCCGGCGGCGCTGCTGCTTGGCGGCCTTGCGACGTGCCTCGCGGTTGCCGCCCGCGTCGTCCGCCCCGTCAGGGCGCCCGGACGCCGCCGGGGCCGGCGCGGCGGGTGCGCCCGCGGCGGGACCGGCTGCGCGGCGGCCGCTGCGCGTCACCTGCGCGCCGCTGTCGCCGTCGACGCTCGGGGCCGAGTACTGCAGCGGCACACGCTGCTCCGGGCCGTCGATCCCCTTCGCGACCAGCACGGGCTCCGAGCCGTCGCCCGCGCCCTCCGCGGCGTCCGGGGCGTCCCCGGCGGGAGCCCCGGCGGCGGCGGGCTGCGCCGGCTCGGCGACCTTGACCTCGAGGTTGAACAGGAACCCGACGGCCTCGTCCTTGATGGACCCGGTCATCGCCTGGAACAGCTGGAAGCCCTCGCGCTGGTACTCGATGAGCGGGTCGCGCTGCGCCATCGCCCGCAGGCCGATGCCCTCCTTGAGGTAGTCCATCTCGTAGAGGTGCTCACGCCATTTGCGGTCCAGCACGGACAGCACGACGCGGCGCTCGAGCTGGCGCATGTTCGCCTCGCCGAGGCTCTGCTCGCGCTCCTGGTAGGCGATCCGGGCGTCCGACAGCAGCTCGGTGCGCAGCAGCTCCGGCGTCACGCGACCGAGCCCGCCGGCCTGCTCGACGACCTCGTCGACCTCGATCGAGACCGGGTAGACCGCCTTGAGCGACGCCCAGAGCTGCTCCAGGTCCCAGTCCTCCGGGTGGCCCTCCCCCGTCGCCGCGGCGACGTAGTCGTCCACCACGTCCTCGAGGAAGTGCTGCACCTGGTCCTGCAGGTCCTCGCCCTCGAGCACGCGGCGGCGCTGCTCGTAGATGACCTCGCGCTGCCGCGACAGGACGTCGTCGTACTTCAGCACGTTCTTGCGGATCTCGAAGTTGCGGGCCTCGACCTGCGACTGCGCCGAGCGGATGCCCCGCGTCACGATCTTCGACTCGAGCGGCAGGTCGTCCGGGAAGCCGGCGCGGGTCATCATCGACTCGGCGAGCCCGGAGTTGAACAGCCGCATGAGGTCGTCCTGCAGCGACAGGTAGAACCGGGACTCGCCCGGGTCGCCCTGGCGGCCGGAGCGCCCGCGGAGCTGGTTGTCGATGCGCCGCGACTCGTGGCGCTCCGTGCCGAGCACGTACAGGCCACCGAGCTCGACGACCTCGTCGTGCTCCGCCGCCACGGCCGCCTTGGCCTTCTCCAGCGCCTCGGGCCACGCGGCCTCGTACTCCTCCGGGCTCTCCTTCGGGTCGAGCCCGCGGGCGGCCAGGTCGGCGACCGCCATGAACTCGGCGTTGCCGCCGAGCATGATGTCGGTGCCACGGCCCGCCATGTTGGTCGCGACCGTGACGGCGCCCTTGCGGCCGGCCTGCGCGACGATCGACGCCTCGCGCGCGTGCTGCTTGGCGTTGAGGACCTCGTGCGGGACCCCGGCCTTGCGCAGCTTGCGGGACAGCAGCTCGGACTTCTCGACGCTGGTGGTGCCGACGAGGACAGGCTGGCCGTTGGCGTGCCGCTCGACGATGTCGGCGACGACCGCGTCGAACTTGCCCTCCTCGGCCTTGTAGACGAGGTCGGCCTGGTCGATGCGCTGCATCGGGCGGTTCGTCGGGATGGGCACGACGCCCAGCTTGTACGTGCCCTGGAACTCGGCCGCCTCGGTCTCGGCGGTACCGGTCATGCCGGCGAGCTTGTCGTACAGGCGGAAGTAGTTCTGGAGCGTGATGGTGGCGAGCGTCTGGTTCTCCGCCTTGATGGCGACGCCCTCCTTGGCCTCGATGGCCTGGTGCATGCCCTCGTTGTAGCGGCGGCCCGGCAGGACGCGGCCGGTGTGCTCGTCGACGATGAGCACCTCGCCCTTGTCGACGATGTAGTCCTTGTCCCGCTTGAAGAGCTCCTTGGCCTTGATGGCGTTGTTGAGGAACCCGATCAGCGGGGTGTTGAGCGACTCGTACAGGTTGTCGATGCCGAGGTAGTCCTCGACCCGCTCGATCCCGGGCTCCAGCACGCCGATGGTGCGCTTCTTCTCGTCGACCTCGTAGTCGCGCTCGGGCTGCAGGCGGCGCACGACCTTCGCGAACTCCGCGTACCAGCGGTTCGCGTCGCCCGAGGCTGGGCCGGAGATGATGAGCGGGGTGCGGGCCTCGTCGATGAGGATCGAGTCCACCTCGTCGACGATCGCGAAGTGGTGGCCGCGCTGCACGAGCTCGTCGGTGCTCCACGCCATGTTGTCGCGCAGGAAGTCGAAGCCGAACTCGTTGTTGGTGCCGTACGTGATGTCGGCGGCGTACTGCACGCGCCGCTCGGCCGGGGTCTGCCCCTGGAGGATGACGCCGGTCGTCAGGCCGAGGAACCGGTAGACCCGGCCCATGAGGTCGGCCTGGTAGCTCGCCAGGTAGTCGTTGACCGTGACGACGTGCACGCCCTTGCCGGTCAGCGCGTTGAGGTACGCCGGCGCGGTGGCGACCAGCGTCTTGCCCTCACCGGTCTTCATCTCGGCGATGTTGCCCAGGTGCAGCGCGGCCCCGCCCATGAGCTGGACGTCGAAGTGGCGCTGACCGAGCGTGCGGCGCGCGGCCTCGCGCACCGCCGCGAACGCCTCGGCGAGCACGTCGTCGAGCGTCTCGCCGTCGGCGAGCCGGGCCTTGAAGCGGTCGGTCTCCTCACGCAGCTCCGCGTCCGACAGCGCCGTGAAGCTGTCCTCCAGGGCGTTGACCTGCTGGGCGACGCCCGACAGCTTCTTGAGGATCCGTCCCTCGCCCAGGCGGAGGACCTTCTCGAGGATCGCAGGCACGTGCACTCCCGACTCGCTGCGCCCCCGGCGCGGTTGCGCGGGGCGTCCTGGCGTCCCGACCGCACAGCCGGGCCCCGTCCATCGTAGGTGAGCGACGCCGACCGGCAGCAAACCGCGCGCCCCGGCGTGGACGGCGACGTCAGGCGGCCGCGAGCGCGGCGGCGAGCACGCCCGCGAGCGAGCCGCGGGGCGCCCCGTCCTTGCCGCCGACGACCACGTCGTCGAGACCCAGCCAGCCGGCCAGCAGCCGCAGCTCGTCCGCCAGGTCGGCCGCGACCTCGCCGGCGTCGTCCCGGGCGCCGTCGGCCGTCCCCGGGCCCGGCGCCGGTGCCGGCGGCTCGTGCGCGGCGTGGACGCGCAGCACCCCGGCCGCCCGGTCGGCCTTGAGGTCGACGAGGGCCGCGAGCCGCTCGCCCCGCAGGAACGGCAGCACGTAGTACCCGTGCACCCGCTGCGCCTCCGGCACGTAGATCTCGATGCGGTAGCGCAGGCCGAAGAGCTCCTCCAGGCGGCGCCGCTCGAACACCAGCGGGTCGAACGGGCTGAGCAGCGCGCGCCCGGTGGCGCGCCGCGGCAGGTCGGCGTCCGCGTGCAGGTACACGGGTCGCTCCCAGCCGGACACCCGGACGGGGGCGAGCGTGCCGTCCTCGACGAGCTCGTCGAGCGCCCGCCGCGCCCGCGGCCCCTTGATGCGGAAGTAGTCGAGCAGGCACCGCGCCGAGGCGACCCCGTGCGCGCGGGCGGCGATCGCGAGCAGCTCGCGCACGGCCGCGGCCTCGTCCGGCTCCGGGGCGGCCAGCACGTCGGGGGGCAGCACGCGCGACGTCAGGTCGTAGCAGCGCTCGAACTGGGCGTTCCGCCGCGCGGACGCCACCTCCCCGGTGAAGAACAGGAACTCGAGCACCCGCTTCGCGGCCGTCCAGTTCCACCCCCAGTCCGTGCGCGTGCGCGGGTGGTCCGCCTCGACGTGCGCGTGGACCTCGGAGGCGGTCAGCGGGCCGTCCGCCTCGATCATCGCCAGCACGTCGGCCACCAGGGGCGAGTACCGCAGGGGCACCTCCCGGATCGAGCCCCACGCGTAGTCCAGGTACCGCCGGCGCCGCCAGCCGAGCAGGGCGTACGTCTCCGGCGGCACGTACGACGCCTCGTGCGCCCAGGTCTCCACGAGCCGCCGCGGCGCGCGCCCCGACGCGCGGTCGAGCAGCGCCGCGTCGTAGGGGCCCACCCGCGAGAACGTGGGCATGAGGTGGGCCCGGGCCAGCACGTTGACCGAGTCGATCTGGAGCAGGCCCACCCGGTCCACGACCTGCTGGAGGTGGCGCATGGTCGCCGGGCCGGTGCGCGGCGCGCGGGGACGGTCGAGGCCCTGGGCGCGGAGGGCGACGCGGCGGGCCTGCGAGAGCGACAGCGTGCCGCCGGGCCGGTGCGCCGTCCCGCGGGGCGGGGCGGGGGCGGTCGTCGAGCTCATCCGCCCATCCTGCCGCCCGCCACCGACACCGCCCGTGCGGGCGGCGGCGCCGCGGGAACGGGAGCGACGGCGGACACGGCAGCGCCCGCCGGCTCCGTGCCGGCGGGCGCTGCCGTGCGGGTCCGGACGGGCGCCGTCCCCGCGTTCCGCCTCAGCGCTGGGCGACCGCCCCGGCGGGCGCGGTGCCGCTGCCCACCGTGGTGACCGCGGCGTCGAGCTTGATCACGCCGTAGCTCCAGCCGCGGCGCCGGTACGCGACCGAGGGCTGCGCCGTCTCCGCGTCCACGAACAGGAAGAAGTCGTGCCCGACGAGCTCCATCTCGTACAGCGCGTCGTCGATGGTCATCGGCTGGGCCAGGTGCACCTTCTCGCGGATCACCACCGGCGAGTCCCCGAGGGTGGTCTCGACCACGCCGTCCTCGGACGGCTCGGGCGCGAGGTCCTGCGGCTCGGGCTCGGGCTCGGCGGGGACCGGCACGGCGCCGGACGGCGGCTGCGAGCGGCCGCGGTGGTTCTTGCGCCGGTCGCGCGCCCGGCGCAGCCGCTCCGTCAGCTTGTCGATCGCCAGGTCGAACGCCCCGTAGCGGTCGTCCGCGCACGCCTCGGCCCGGATCACCGGTCCCTTGCCGACCACGGTGAGCTCGACCCGCTCGGCGGCCGCGGCCTGCCGGGGGTTGGACTCGTGGGTCACCTCGACGTCGATGCGCTGCGCGCGGGGCGCGAGCTGCTCGAGCTTGGCGAGCTTGTCCGTCACGTGCTGACGGAACCGCTCGGGGACGTCGGTGTGACGGCCTGCGACGACGATCTCCATGGGATACCTCCTGGAGGTCCGGGGGGCGGGGTCGTCCCCGCCCGGCAGCGTGCTCTCGAACGCCCTCGTGGGGCGGGATGCGGGCACCACCTCCTCGTGCGGGCGCGCCCGCCGAGACCCGGGAACCGGGTGACGTCCGTGCCGCCCGGCTGCTCTGGGGCACCACGCTAGCCCGGCGCGGTCGCTGGTTCCAACCAGGACGGCGGCGCGCCGGGCGGAGGGGTGACGGCGAGCACCACGGCGCCGCGCGGGCGGGCGCCCTCCCGCTCCAACGCGGCCCGGCAGGCGGCCAGCGTCGCCCCCGTCGTCAGGACGTCGTCGACCAGCATCACGTCGACGCCCGCGAGGGCGGTCCGGGCACCCGTGCGCACGCGCACCCGGCCGGCGAGGTTGGCCGCGCGCCCGCGGACGCCGAGCCCCACCTGGTCCGCTCCCCCGCGCCGGAGCCGCAGCGCAGGGAGCACCGGCACGCCGGGCGCGCCCGGCGTGCCGGTGCTCCCTGCGCTG